>NZ_JBIAZN010000003.1:0-459333 GCF_042899225.1 Streptomyces sp. NPDC000134 | reverse complement strand
GCCCGGTTACATTCCGAACCCGGAAGCTAAGCCTTACAGCGCCGATGGTACTGCAGGGGGGACCCTGTGGGAGAGTAGGACGCCGCCGAACAATTTGTGGGAAAGCCCCGCACCTTCTGGTGCGGGGCTTTTCGTTTTTCCGGGTCGTTTACTGTCGGGGGTATGCGCTACGACCTGGTCATCTTTGACAACGACGGTGTGCTCGTCGACAGTGAGCCGATTTCCAACCGGCTGCTGGCCGCCTATCTCACGGAACTGGGGCACCCGACCTCGTACGAGGACTCCCTGCGGGATTACATGGGGGCCGCCATGCACCGGATTCACGATCTGATCCGGGAGCGGACCGGCCAGGGGCTCCCCGAGGACTTCGACGATGTCTTCCACGGGCGGGTGTTCGCGGCCTTCGAGCGGGATCTGGAGCCCGTGCCCGGGGTGGTCGGGGTGCTGGAGAAGCTGGCCGCGGACGGGGTGCCGTACTGCGTGGCGTCCTCGGGGAGCCATGAGCGGATACGGGTGGGGCACCGGAAGACCGGGCTGGACCGGTGGTTCGACGACGGGCGGATCTTCAGCGCGGAGGATGTCGGGCGGGGGAAGCCGGCGCCGGATCTGTTCCTGTACGCGGCCGGGCGGATGGGCGTGGCGCCCGAGCGGTGCGTCGTCGTCGAGGACAGTCCGCTCGGGGTGCGGGCGGCGGTCGCGGCCGGGATGGACGTCCTCGGGTTCACGGCGATGACACCGGCGGAGAGGCTGGCCGGGGCCGGTCGGCTGTTCGCCGACATGGGCGAGCTGGCCGACCTGCTGGTGTGAGCGGGCGGGAGAGCGGGCGGGAGAAGGAAGCTGAGCGGGATTCATCTTTGACTGGATCTGTTCAGGGGTGGGCCGGGGACCTACGCTCGCCGCCATGACGGATGTGCTGCGGCGGGGCAGGGCTTCTCTGGCGTTCGGCTTCTTCGCTCAAGGTGCGGCGTTCGCCCTGCTGGTGACGCGGATTCCGGCCATCCAGGACCGGTACGGGGTGTCCGACGCGTTGCTGCCGGCGTTCCTGGCCGCCGTGCCCGTGCTGGCCGGGGCGGGAAGCGTGGTGACCGAGAAGCTGGTGCGGCGGGTGCGGCCCAGCCAGGTCCTGCGGTGGTCCCAGCCGGTGGTGCTGCTGGCACTGCTCGGGGTCGGGGCGGGGGACCGGATGGCCGTACTGGCCGGCGCGCTCGGCGCGTTCGGCCTGGCGGTCGGGGCGCTGGACGCCTCGATGAACATGCTCGGGGTCAGTTTGCAGCGGGCGTACGGGCGGAGCATCATGCTCGGGTTCCACGCGGCCTACAGCCTGGGCGGGATTCTGGGCGCCTCGCTGGCGTGGGCGGGGGCGCACTGGGGGCTGGCGCTCTGGGTGTCGTATCTGCCGCTGGTGGCGGTGCTGTTGCCGGCGGTGCTGGTGGGGAGCCGGTGGTATGTCGACCGGGAGCCGGTGGGGGAGTCTGCGGGGGAGGCGGTGGAGACGGCGCCGGGTGGGACGGCGGGTGGGAGTCTCGGGTTCCGGATGCTGCTGCCGCTGTGTCTGGTGATGACGTTCGCGTACATCGGGGACTCGACGGTCTCCAACTGGAGCGCGAAGTATCTCCAGGACGTGCTGGGCAGTTCGGAGCAGTTGGCGACCGTGCCGTACAACGTGTACATGGTGACCACGCTGCTGGGGCGGGCGGTCGGGGACCTCGGGGTGCGGCGGTTCGGGGCCGTGGCGGTGGTGCGGGGCGGGGCGCTGACCGCCGCGGTGGGGTTCGCGGTGGTGGCGGGGGCGCCCGGGGCGTGGGTGGGGATGGGCGGGTTCACGCTGCTGGGGCTGGGGCTGTGCGTGCTGGTGCCGCAGACGTTCGCGGCGGCCGGGCGGCGGGCCTTCGACCAGTACGGGTCCGTGGGGTCCGATGCGGCCATCGCGCGGCTGAATGTCTTCAACTACGTGGGGTTTCTGATCGGTTCGCCGTTGGTGGGGGCGCTCGGCGGTGCCTGGAGCTATCGCGGGGCGATGCTCGTGCCGATGGTGTTGGTGCTGGTGACACTCGTGTACGCCCGGTCGTTCGAGACTCGGCCCGACCGATACGGTGGCGGGCATGAGCGGTCGGGCACGGCTTATGTGGGACGAAGCGGTAACGGGCTATGACTTCGGCCCGGACCATCCGATGGACCCGGTGCGCCTCGCGCTGACGCGGGGGCTGGTCGGGGCCTTCGGGCTGGACCAGGAGCTGGACGTGGTCGCCGCGAAGGCGGCCGGGGAGTCGACGCTGCGGCTGGTGCACCGGGAGGACTACATCGCGGCCGTGAAGGCGGCGTCGGCGGACCCGGGGGCGGCGGACGGGTCGTACGGGCTGGGGACGGTCGACGATCCGGCGTTCGCCGGGATGCACGAGGTGTCCGCGCTGATCGCGGGGCAGTCGGTGGCGGCGGCGGAGGCGGTGTGGCGCGGGGAGGCGCTGCACGCGGTGAACTTCGCGGGTGGGCTGCACCATGCGATGCCCGGGTCCGCGTCGGGGTTCTGCGTCTACAACGACGCGGCGCTGGCGATCGCGCGGTTGCTGGAGCTGGGGGCCGAGCGGGTGCTGTACGTGGACGTCGACGTGCATCACGGGGACGGGGTGCAGGCGGCGTTCTGGGAGGACCCGCGGGTGCTGACCGTATCGCTGCACGAGCATCCCCGGACCTTGTTCCCGGGGACCGGGTGGCCGGAGGAGACGGGGGCGGCCGGGGACGCGGAGGGGTCGGCGGTGAATGTCGCGCTGCCGGCGGGGACGGGGGACGCGGGGTGGCTGCGGGCGTTCCACGCGGTGGTGCCGGAACTGGTGGCCTCCTTCCGGCCGCAGGTGCTGGTGACGCAGCACGGGGCGGACACGCACTTCGAGGACCCGTTGGCGCACCTGGCGGTGTCGGTGGACGCGCAGCGGGCGGTGCAGGTGGCGTGCCATGAGCTGGCGCACGAGTACGCCGGGGGGCGGTGGGTGGCGCTGGGCGGGGGCGGTTACGCGGTGGTGGACGTGGTGCCGCGGTCGTGGACGCATCTGGTGGGGATCGCGGCGGGGCGGGAGGTGGCGCCGGAGGCGGTGATTCCGGAGGCGTGGCGGGCGGAGGTGTTCGCGCGGACGCGGGGGATGGGGCCGGGGCGGATGACGGACGGGCGGTGGCCGGTGTCGTGGGAGGGGTGGGAGGCGGGGTACGACCCTGCGGATCGGGTGGATCAGGCGGTGTTGGCGGTGCGGCGGGCGGTGTTTCCGTTGCGGGGGTTGTTGGCGTGAGGGGTGTCGGCTGAGGGCTGGGTGCTGACGGCCGGGTGCTGACGGCCGGGTGTGGCTGCGGGCCGGTGTTGTCGGATGGGCGGCGTTGTCGTCGAGGGGTTGGGGGCGCGGCCCGGCGTGGCGGGGTGCCGCCTGCGCCCACCCGTGCCGCCCTGGGCGGCACGTATGCCCGCAGGCTGGTTGGCTGGGTGGGGGCGGGTGGGTTTGTTGGGAAGGATGGGGGGATGGGTGGTGATGGTGGGATTCGGGGTTATGTGGTGCGGGTGGGGATCGCGGGGGTGGTGGGGACCTCGCGGGAGGCGAGTCTGCGGAGGTATCGGGCGTTCGCGGCCCGGGACCCCCGGGTGACGCTCGGGATCGAGCCCGTGGGGGCCTGGACGGTCGGGGACGTGATCGGGCTGATGGCCGAGAAGTGTGGTGTCTCGGCCGATCCCCGGCATACTTCGGGACACGAGGTGATCGACCCCGATCGCACGCTGGCCGCGCTGGACGACTTCGCGGACCGGCTCGCCGCCGCCGCCCGCCGCCGCGCCCCGGTGCTCCTGGGCACCGGACACCCCCATCGGCTCCTGGGTTTCTACGCCGTGCTGGCGAACGCCCTGTCGGCGGCGGGATGTGTTGTCCTCACCCCCGCGCAGGGTCGCCGTGTCGACATAACGACCCGGTTCGGTCTACGTACATACAACCTCGACTACGTACGAGGTGTCGCGTTGGTGCGGGAACCCGCCGGGGAACGCCCCGGTTGTGAGCCCGGCGCACACACGCACTCGCCCCTCCCGATTCGTACCGCGCTGGCGGGTGCGGCGGAGGGCTCGGGGGTGCTGCCGGAGCTGGTGATCGGAGACCACGGATGGGTCTGCGGAGCAGGTCAGCTAGGGTTCGAGGCCATCGGGCTGGCTGATGCGGACGACCCCGCGCTCTTCGTGGGGCAGGCAGAGGGGTCGGTGTCCGTCGTCGTTCCACTTGATGACGGCGTGCGGTCCGATTACTACCTGCCGCTTACCCGCTACGTACTCAAACGAGCGTGTCTGTCCCAGTAGGACGCCGATGGGTGCACCTCTTCCCCACTCGCATCACCCGCCCCTACATTGGGGAGTGAGCACGCAGCGACGAAGAGTCACCGGAAGGGGAAGCCGGCGGCCGTCGAGTGCGAAGGGTTCAGGTGTGTCATGGCTGCAGACCAGAGGCCTCTGAGCGAGGTTCAGTTCCTTACCGTGGCGGAGGTCGCCTCGGTGATGCGAGTGTCGAAGATGACCGTGTACCGGTTGGTGCACAGCGGTCATCTGCCCGCTATCCGGGTGGGGCGGTCCTTCCGCGTCCCGGAGAATGCGGTTCACGAGTACCTCCGCGAGAGCTTCGTGGGGGTGGACACGGCCTGACGGTGATCAGGGAGAGGCCCCCGGGGACGCTTCGGGCCTCTCCCGCCCCCTCGATTACGACCTCAGCGCTCGGGCGGGTAGGCTAAGCCCTCGTAGGTCGTGTGGGCCCATGGCGCCCAAACAACCGAGTGATGAGAAGTGAGCGAGGGTAGTCGTGGGCTCTGTTATCAAGAAGCGGCGCAAGCGGATGGCCAAGAAGAAGCACCGCAAGCTGCTCAAGCGCACGCGCGTCCAGCGTCGTAACAAGAAGTAGGCGACGCGGCGCCGCGAGAGCGCGTGACTGTGGCCCCCCACCGGAACCGGTGGGGGGCCACAGTCGTCTCCGCCGCCGGTCCGCCGTCCGCGGTGCCGCGTCCTTCCGGCGCGTGGTGCGTTCGGCGGGCCTGGTGGCGCGACACCGACCCGCTAAGTTGGCCCGCGGGCGGGGAACGCGGCAGGGTACGCAGAAGAAGGCGTTCCGGCTCCACCGGCGGAAGGAAGGCGCTGATCTTGGGCAAGGTCGTGCTCGTGACCGGAGTGGCGCGTCGACTGGGGGGCCGTTTCGTGCGGCGGGCGATGCGCGATCCCGACGTGGACCGGGTCATCGGCGTGGACGCGGTCCCGCCCGAGCACCACCTGGGCGGCGCCGAATTCGTCCGGGCCGACATCCGGCAGCCCACCATAGGGCGGGTGCTCGCCGAGACCGGCGCCGACACGGTCGTCCACATGGACGTCACGGGCACCCCGCTCGGCAGCGGCAGCCGGACCACGGTCAAGGAGACCAACGTCATCGGCACCATGCAGTTGCTCGGCGCCTGCCAGAAGTCCCCGAGCGTGCGGCGGCTGGTGGTGAAGTCCAGCACCAATGTGTACGGTTCGGCGCCCCGCGACCCGGCCGTGTGCACCGAGACGACCCCGCCCAGGTCGCTGCCCAGCGGCGGCTTCGCCAAGGACATCGCCGAGGTCGAGGGGTACGTGCGGGGCTTCGCGCGCCGGCGGCCGGACGTCGCGGTGTGCGTGCTGCGGTTCGCCAACATCCTGGGTCCGGCCACGGACACGCCGCTCGCCTCGTACTTCTCGCTGCCGGTGCTGCCGACGGTGTTCGGCTACGACCCCCGGCTGCAGTTCGTGCACGAGGACGACGTGATCGAGGTGCTGCGGATCGCCTCGCACGAGCCGCGCCGGGGCACGCTCAACAGCGGCACGTTCAACATCGCCGGCGACGGTGTGCTGACGCTCTCCCAGTGCTCGCGGCGCCTGGGCCGGCCCACGGTGCCGCTGCTGCTTCCCGCGGTCACCTGGGCGGGCTCCCTGGTGCGTACGCTGGGGATGACGGACTTCTCCCCGGAACAGATCCGGCTGCTCACCCACGGCCGGGTCGTGGACACCACCCAGATGCGCGAGACGCTGGGGTTCGAGCCGAAGCACACCACCGCGGACACCTTCGCGGACTTCACGCGCAGCCGAGGACCCGGGCTGCTGCCGCCGGAGGCCCTCGCGGGGGCCGTCGACCGGATCGCGGCGCTGTCCCCCGGGGGCAGCGGCCACCTCCCGACGCAGAGCGCCAACTGAGGAGCGCAGCAACGATGGCGGACGCCAAGGTCATTCCGTTCGACGACGACCGGTCCCGTGGCGGCGCGGCACAGCGCCCGGCGCGGCGCCGGGGCGCGGGCAGCCGGCGCACCGACGGGGCGGAGCCCGCGCCGGTACATGAGATCCAGCCGCTGCCCGGCGGGGCCCCCGGGCCCGAGCGGGAACCGGGGCGGCCCCGGCGGGACGGCGACGGCGACGACCCGGGCGGCGGCCTGGAGCGGCGGATCGCCGGCGGCCTGTCCTTCCTGCGCCGCCGGCTGACCGGTGACTACGAGGTCGACGACTTCGGTTACGACGCCGAACTCACCGACCAGGTGCTGATGTCCCTGCTGCGCCCGGTGTACGAGAAGTACTTCCGGGTCGAGGTGAAGGGCCTGGAGAACATCCCGTCCGAGGGCGGCGCCCTGATCGTCTCCAACCACTCGGGGACGCTGCCGCTGGACGGCCTGATGCTCCAGGTCGCCGTGCACGACCACCATCCGGCGGGCCGGCATCTGCGCCTGCTCGCGGCGGACCTGGTGTTCGTGCTGCCGGTCGTCAACGAGCTGGCGCGCAAGCTGGGGCACACGCTGGCCTGCGCGGAGGACGCGGCGAAGCTGCTCGGCCAGGGGGAGCTGGTCGGGGTGATGCCGGAGGGGTTCAAGGGGCTCGGCAAGCCCTTCGGGGACCGCTACAAGCTCCAGCGGTTCGGCCGGGGCGGGTTCGTCTCCACGGCGCTGCGCGCGGGGACGCCGATCATCCCGTGCTCGATCGTCGGGGCCGAGGAGATCTACCCGATGATCGGCAACTCCCGGACCCTCGCCCGGCTGCTGGGCTTCCCGTACTTCCCGATCACGCCGACGTTCCCGTGGCTCGGGCCGCTGGGCGCGGTGCCGCTGCCGACGAAGTGGACGATCCAGTTCGGCGAGCCGATCCCCACCGACCACCATCCGGCGGAGGCGGCCGAGGACCCGATGCTGATGTTCAACCTGACCGACCAGGTCAGGGAGCAGATCCAGCACACCCTGTACAAGCTGCTGGTGCAGCGCCGGTCGGTGTTCTTCTGACAGACGCCGGTACGGCGGTGGAGACGCGCTCGTCCCCACCGCCGTACCGGCGAATGCCTCACCCGGTCATTCCGGGTCCTCGCCCTCGATGCCCAGGCCGGGCAGCAGGCCGGGGATGAGGGGCGGGAGGGTGATGTCCGGCTCGGGGACGGGCGTCTTGCTCTTGCTGCCGCCGGTGGGCGAGGAGGGGGCGCTGTCCTTCGGCGGGTCGAGCAGGCCGCCGGCGCCGCCGAGCAGGCCGTCGTCCTCGCTGCCGGATTCGGCGGGCTGGCTGGGCCGGTCGCTGCCGGTCCGCCCGCGCTCGGGGGTGTCGTCGCCGCCGGTGCTGGGGGGTGCCGTACGGCCGCTGCCGGGGGGGTCCGTGGTCGTGGGCCCGGAGTCGCCGCGCCGCTCGCCGTCGCCGCCGCTGTCCTTGGCGGGCGGCTCGGGGAGCAGGGAGCGCAGCGGGGCCACGTCCTGCTCTATGGCGTCGAACACCGACGACACCTGCTCGCTGACGTCCCCGAGCTGCACCGGCAGCCGGTCGCGCACGGCTCCCCAGGTCTCGCGGTGCGAGCGCGAGAAGGCGGAGAGGGTCCGCAGGGGGCCGAGCGAGTCGGGGTCGCGGGCGTAGGCCGAGCTGAGCAGCCGGTGGCCCTCGGCGGCGTCGTGCCGCATGCCGGTCAGGGCGCGGCGGATCTCGCCGAGGGACTCGTGGTCGAGCAGTCCGCCACGGTCGCGCTCCAGCAGCCGGCGGGCCTCGCTGAGCCGGGTGGACGCCAGGTCGAGGTAGGCCCGGCCGCGGTCGGCCTCGCCGTCGGCGAGGCCGAGCTTGAAGTCCTCGATGCCGCGTTTGAGCCCGTAGAGCGAGTCGCCGGGCAGGGCGTCGGTGCTGGCCGCGGCGATGGAGCCGAAGGCCCCGGCGGCGACGCCGACGCTGAGTCCGCCCGCGGTGAGCCCCTTGGCCAGTCGGCTGCGGGGGCGGAACCGCTTGAGCGGGGTCGCCCGGTGGGCGCCGCGGGACCGGCGCTGCTCGGGCACCGATGGGTCGGTCGCCTCGCCTTGGGCGGTGCCCTCCTGGAGCATGGCCTCGAACGCGGCCACCAACTGGGCTCGCTGGACGGCCTTGACCTCCGGGTCCAGCGTGGGTCTCGGCAGCGCGTCGAGTCCGGCGGCCAGGGCTACCAGCCGCCCTTGTCCGGTCGGGTCCGCGGCGGCCTCGGCCGGTGCCGGGGTGTCCGGCTGCTCGGCCGCCGTGTCCGGATCGGACTGCTCCTCCAGAGCCTGGGCGAAGGCGTTCGCCCGCCGGTGCGCCGATACGTTCGCGATCACTGGCGGCACCTCCTCTCGTCATCACGGTCGACTCCCCAGGGGGTCCTGAGGGTTGCACACCCCGACCACGACCACACGAACGTGTGACAGGAGTCGGCCAGGGTGTGACCACAGGGAGCCTGCATCCCGCACAACGAGCGGCGCGGCACTTGGGTTACGGACGACGGGCAAGCCGGCCGGTGAGTCAACGGTGCGTCACCGCTGGTGACTTGGGGTGGGGTCAGCGGGCGTCGTCGGGGAGCAGCCGGGCGAGGGTGCGCACGGCGCGGTACTGGAGGGTCTTGATGGCGCCCTCGTTCTTGCCCATCACGCGGGCGGTCTCGGCGACGGAGAGGCCCTGGAGGAAGCGGAGGGTCACGCACTCCTGCTGCTGGGGATTGAGCCGGCGGACGGCGTCCAGCAGGGCGGCGTTGGAGAGGGACTCCAGGACGGAGTCCTCCGGGGAGCGCTCGACCTCGTTGGCGTCGAGCATCTCGCCGGTGGTGACCTCCAGCCGGAAGCGGCTGGACTTGAAGTGGTCGGCGACCAGGTTGCGGGCGATCGTCACCAGCCAGGCGCCGAAGTCGCGGCCCTGCCAGGTGAAGGTGCCGATGCGGCGCAGGGCGCGCAGGAACGTCTCGCTGGTCAGGTCCTCGGCGGTGGCCTTGCCTCCCACGCGGTAGTAGATGTACCGGTACACGGTGTCGCTGTACTGGTCGTAGAGGCGGCCGAAGGCGTCGGCCTCGCCGGCCTGGGCGCGCTCGACCAGGTCCATCATGCGGGCGCTGTCGCTGTCCGCCGCGGGGCGGCGCACGGTCGTCCCCGGCGCGCGTCCGCGTCTGCCGACGGCGGCGCCGCCGTCGGTCAGCGCGTAGCACGGGCCGACGGGGGCGGTGGCCGTGGCGAGGGCGGGGACGGCGTACGCGGTGGGGACGAAGCCGCGCATCAGGTCTTGGACCGATTTGACCGTTGCGCGCAGCGTAGCCAGGCCCGAGGCGTCAACCCCGACGTGTGGGTACACGGGACTCCCAGAGGCAGAGCTTCCATCACGTGCAGTGCGGGACCGTTCACCCGTCGTAGCGACGGAGGGGTACCGGATTGCGTCTGAGGAGAATAACGCTTCGTACAGGTGCCGCTACACCCAGTTGCTCAAATCATCGATTACGTCGCTTGTGTAACCGATTGACGCCCGATCGACTGTCTGAGAGTGACCGTTTCCTGATCGGTTCGGTCCGTCTTCCGGCTGGCTACGGAGCGTGTCGTGCTCGGGTGAGGACAGGGGGACTGAGTGCCCGGTCCCCTGGGTACGCCAGAGGGATTGGCCGCCGGGCCCGGATCAGTGGCGGCGGCGGTGCAGGGCGATCGCCGCCGCCGTTCCGCCGGCCACCGCGCCGACGCCGGCCGCCGCGGGGATGCCGACCTTGGCGGCCTTGCGGCCGGTGCGGTAGTCCCGCAGCCGCCAGTCCAGTCGCCGCGCGTGTTTGCGCAGTTTCGCGTCGGGATTGATCGCGTAGGGGTGGCCCACCAGCGACAGCATCGGGATGTCGTTGTGCGAGTCGCTGTAGGCGGCGCACCGGCCCAGGTCCAGGCCCTCCGCCGTCGCCAGGGCGCGCACCGCCTCCGCCTTGGCCGGGCCGTGCAGGGGCTCGCCGACCAGCTTGCCGGTGTAGACGCCGTCGACGGACTCGGCGACCGTGCCGAGCGCGCCGGTCAGGCCGAGGCGGCGGGCGATCACCTGGGCGATCTCCACCGGGGCGGCCGTGACCAGCCAGACCTTCTGGCCCGCGTCCAGGTGCGCCTGGGCGAGCGCGCGGGTGCCGGGCCAGATCCGCTCGGCCATGTACTCGTCGTAGATCTCCTCGCCGATCGACTTCAGCTCGGAGACGCGGTGGCCCTTGACGATGGAGAGCGCCGAGTCGCGGGCCTCCTGCATGTGCTCGGGGTCCTCGACGCCGGCCAGCCGGAACCACGCCTGCTGCCAGGCGAACCGGGCCAGGTCGCGGGTCTCGAAGAACTTGCGCTTGTGAAGGCCTCGGCCGAAGTGGAAGAGGGCGGCGCCCTGCATCACCGTGTTGTCGAGGTCGAAGAACGCGGCCGCCCGCTCGTCGCCGTGCACCGGGAAGTCCGGTTCCTCGGCGGGGTGCGGGGCGGGGGCGTCCTGGGCGGACTTGCGGGCTGCCTCAGCCGAGGCCTCGCCGGCCAGCACGCTGCGCGCGGTGGCGGAGCGCCTACGGGGAGTGAGCCATCCGAGAGCGGCCATGCTCGTGAGCATAGTCAGTCTGTTCGGACACTTCGGAGCCGAGAGGTCGCGAGGCTGTGAACTTCGCGCGACCGGGCCGTCGAAGGACACGCGAGAATGGCCCGCATGAGTCCCGTCTTCCGCAGAAAGACGCAGCCGCGTCCTGAGCATCATCTGGTCACCCTCATCCGCAAGCCCGGCTGCCATCTGTGTGATGACGCACAGCAGGTGGTCGAGAAGGTCTGCGCCGAACTCGGCGTCCGGTGGGAGCCGAGGGACATCACCGAGGACCGGCGCCTGCACGACGAGTACTGGGAGCAGATCCCGGTCGTGCTCATCGACGGCAGGCAGCACACCTTCTGGCGTGTGAACGAGGAACGGCTGCGCAGGGCACTGACCGACCAGTCCGAGTAGTCCGGATGGTCGCTTAGGATCGATGGCGACTTGGTCTCGGGGGCGTTGATCGTGAGGAGCGTGTGCGGCTTTGCCCCCAATGAGAGAGGAACGCGTGTGCGGGCGCACCGGTTCCCCGCGAATGCGCCGGGGGCGCGTGACCCCGGTCACGTTGGCCGGGCAAATCGGACACCATCTTTGTGCACGCGTTCACAAAGACATAGCCTGCATTCGACGGGGCGGTCATGTAGGGACGTATGACCGCCTACAGCCCCGCTCTACCCGCAGGAGCACCGTGGCAACTGGCCGAACACACCGACCGGCGACCCGCAGCCGAGGGATTCCCGAGGCCACCGTCGCCCGGCTTCCGCTGTACCTCCGGGCCCTCACCGCGCTCTCGGAGCGCTCGGTGCCCACGGTCTCGTCCGAGGAACTGGCGGCAGCGGCGGGAGTCAACTCCGCGAAGCTGCGCAAGGACTTCTCCTACCTCGGTTCGTACGGGACCCGGGGCGTGGGCTACGACGTCGAGTATCTCGTCTACCAGATCTCCCGCGAACTCGGCCTGACCCAGGACTGGCCGGTTGTGATCGTAGGAATCGGCAACCTCGGGGCCGCGCTCGCCAACTACGGCGGCTTCGCCTCGCGGGGTTTCCGGGTCGCCGCGCTGATAGACGCCGATCCGGCAATGGCCGGAAAGCCCGTGGCCGGCATCCCCGTGCAGCACACCGACGACCTGGAGCGGATCATCCAGGACAACGGCGTCTCCATCGGCGTG
Organism: Streptomyces sp. NPDC000134; assembly: GCF_042899225.1. Lineage (NCBI taxonomy): Bacteria > Bacillati > Actinomycetota > Actinomycetes > Kitasatosporales > Streptomycetaceae > Streptomyces > Streptomyces sp. NPDC000134. The sequence goes on along the minus strand of NZ_JBIAZN010000003.1, from coordinate 447,361 downwards.
ATCGCCACCCCCGCCGGCGCCGCCCAGCAGGTCTGCGACCGGCTCGTGGCCGCCGGCGTCACCTCCATCCTGAACTTCGCGCCGACCGTGCTGAACGTGCCCGAGGGCGTCGACGTGCGCAAGGTCGACCTCTCCATCGAGCTGCAGATCCTCGCCTTCCACGAGCAGCGCAAGGCCGGCGAGGAGGCCGCCGCCGACACCGTCGCCCGGCCCGCCGCCCGCAAGCAGGCCGCCGACAAGGGACCCGACGGGGACGTGCCCGCCGTGATGCCGGCATGAGCCTCCTCGTCGTCGGCCTCAGCCACCGCAGCGCCCCGGTCAGCGTCCTGGAACGGGCCTCGCTCAGCGCGGACGCCCAGGTCAAGCTGCTCCAGGACACCGTCGCCGCCGAACCGGCCGCCGAGGCCGGGGTGCTGGCCACCTGCAACCGCATCGAGCTGTACGCCGACGTGGACAAGTTCCACGCCGGGGTCGCCGAGCTGTCCACGCTGCTCGCCCAGCACAGCGGGGTCGGCCTGGAAGAGCTGACTCCGTACCTGTACGTGCACTACGAGGACCGGGCCGTCCACCACCTGTTCTCGGTGGCCTGCGGCCTGGACTCGATGGTCGTCGGCGAGGGGCAGATCCTCGGCCAGATCAAGGACGCCCTCGCGCGGGCGCAGGAGCTGCACACCGCCGGCAAGCTGCTGAACGACCTCTTCCAGCAGGCCCTGCGGGTCGGCAAGCGCGCCCACTCCGAGACCGGCATCGACCGCGCCGGACAGTCCCTGGTCACCTTCGGCCTGGAGCAACTGGCCGCCGGCGGTGACGTGCGGAGCTGGGCCCGCGGCAAGAAGGCCCTGGTCATCGGCGCCGGGTCGATGTCCTCGCTGGCCGCCGCCACGCTGGCGCGGGCCGGGGTCGCCGAGGTCGTGGTCGCCAACCGCACCTTCGAGCGCGCCGAGCGCCTCGCCCGCATCCTCGCCGAGGGCGACGACACCGGGGTGACCGCCCGCGCGGTAGCCATGGACGCCGTCGCCGCCGAGCTGACACGTGCCGACGTGGCCGTCTCCTGCACCGGCGCGACCGGGCTGGTCCTGGGCACGGACGCCGTGGTCGCCGCCGTCGAGGACCGCACCGGCGAGCGCGTCGCGGTCACCGGGGCGTCCCGCACGGCCACCGTCCCCGGGCAGTCCCCGGCGCCCGCCGCCGAGGAGGGCTGCCCGCTCGACCTGACCGCCGTACCGACCGGCTTCTCCGTGATGGGGGAGGCCGCCGTGGCCGGCCTGGACGCGGCGGCGCTGGAGCAGCACGCCGCCTGGGTCGCCGGCGGCACGGCAGCGGACCGCACCCGCGAGTCCGGACGCCCCGGCCCGGAGGGCGACGCCGAGCTGATCGCCGCGCTGGCCGCCACCGCCGCGAGCACCGGCCGGGTGCCCGAGCTGCGCCGGCCCGAGCCGGTCGCCGAGGTGCCGCGCCCGCGGCCCGTGCTGTTCCTGCTCGACCTCGCCATGCCGCGCGACATCGACGCCGCCGTGCACCAACTGGCCGGGGTACGGCTGGTCGACATCGAGTCGCTCGCCGAAGCCTCCGCCGACGCCCCCATGGCCGCCGACGTCGACCAGGTCCGGCGGATCGTCGCCGACGAGGTCGCCGCCTTCGGGGCCGCCCAGCGGGCCGCGCACATCACCCCGACCGTCGTCGCCCTGCGCAGCATGGCCGCCGAGGTCGTGGCCGGTGAGATGGCCCGCCTCGAAGGGCGGCTGCCCGGCCTGGACGACAAGCACCGCGCCGAGATCACGCAGACCGTCAGGCGCGTGGTCGACAAGCTGCTGCACGCGCCGACCGTGCGGGTCAAGCAGCTCGCGGCCGAGCCCGGCGGCGCCGGGTACGCGGACGCGCTGCGCACCCTGTTCGACCTCGACCCCGAGACGGTGGCCTCCGTCTCCCGGGCCGGGAACAGCACCACCGGAGAGAACCGAGGGCCGGCATGACTGAGAAGGCACTGAGGCTGGGGACCAGGCGCAGCAAGCTCGCCATGGCCCAGTCCGGGCAGGTGGCGGACGCCGTGAGCCAGGTGACCGGACGGCCCGTGGAACTGGTCGAGATCACCACGTACGGCGATGTGTCGCGGGAGCAGCTCGCGCAGATCGGCGGCACGGGCGTGTTCGTGGCCGCGCTGCGCGAGGCGCTGCTGCGGGGTGAGGTCGACTTCGCGGTTCATTCGCTGAAGGACCTGCCCACCGCGCAGCCCGACGGCCTGGTCCTGGCCGCCGTACCCGAACGCGAGGACCCGCGCGACGTGATCGTCGCCCGGGACGCGCTGAAGTTCACCGACCTGCCCCGGGGGGCGCGCATCGGTACGGGCGCGCCCCGGCGGATGGCCCAGTTGAACGCGTACGCCCGGACGCACGGACTGGACATCGAGACCGTCCCGATCCGGGGCAACGTCGACACCCGCATCGGATACGTCCGCGGCGGTGAGCTGGACGCCGTCGTGCTGGCCGCCGCCGGGCTGAACCGGATCGGCCGGATCGACGAGGTGACCGACTTCCTGTCGGTCGACACGGTGTTGCCCGCCCCCGGCCAGGGGGCCCTGGCGATCGAATGCCCCGCGCACGACGCGGAGCTGATCGCCGCGCTCGGCGAACTCGACGACCCGTTCACGCGGGCCGCCGTCACCGCCGAGCGGTCACTGCTCGCCGCCCTGGAAGCCGGTTGCAGCGCGCCCGTGGGCGCGTTGGCCGACTTGCTGGCCGACGGGCAGATTGTCAAGGAAATGCGCCTGCGCGGCGTCGTCGGCACCACCGACGGCTCGACGCTGGTGCAGTTGTCCACCACCGGTCCCGTGCCCGAGACGCACGAGGCGGCACTGGCACTCGGTCGCGAACTCGCCACCGAGATGCTCGCCCAGGGCGCGGCCGGTCTGATGGGGGAGCGAGAACATTGAGCCCCACCACCCTTCCCGCCGGTCCGGAACACGGGCACGTCACCTTCCTGGGTGCCGGACCCGGAGATCCGGGACTGCTGACTCTGCGCGCCGTGGAGGCACTGGCGCACGCGGACGTCCTCGTCGCCGAGCACGAGGTGCTCGACGTCGTACGCACGCACGCCAGGCAGGGCGTCGCCGAGGTGCACACGGACGCGGACCCCGCCGGGCATCCGCTCCCGGGCACAGGCACGCCTCAACTGACGGTTGTTGACGGCGCGTCGACAACCGCCGGCGTCCCCGCCGTGCGGGATGCCGCACATCTTGTCATGGAGGCCGCGCGGGGCGGCAGGCGGGTCGTGCGTGCGGTGACCGGGGACCCCGGGCTCGACGCGTACGCCGCCGAGGAGATGCTGGCGTGCGCCGCCGCCGGGGTGCCCTTCGAGGTGGTCCCCGGGGTCGCGACCGCGGTCGGCGTGCCCGCCTACGCCGGTGTGCCGCTGCGGGACGCCGAGGGCGCGGACGTCCGGTTCGTGGACGCCCGGACCGCCTCCGACCGGTGCTGGACCGAGGTCGGCGCCTCCGACGGCACGGTGGTGGTGTCGGCGACGCTGGACTCGGTCGCCGCCGCCGCGGGCGAGCTGGTCTCGGCCGGCCGCAAGCCGGACACCCCGATGACCGTCACGGTCGCGGGCACGACGACCCGGCAGCGCACCTGGTCGGCGACGCTCGGCACCATCGCGCAGACCCTGAAGCAGGCCAAGGTGCTGCCGTCCCCGGACGGCGGCCGGCCGGTGATAGCCGTGGTCGGTGAGCGTTCCGCCCCCGCCCGGCGCGACCAGTTGTCGTGGTTCGAGTCCAAGCCGCTGTTCGGCTGGAAGGTGCTCGTGCCGCGGACCAAGGAGCAGGCGGCCTCGCTCTCCGACCAATTGCGGTCCTACGGCGCCGTCCCGCACGAGGTGCCGACCATCGCCGTCGAGCCGCCGCGCACGCCCCAGCAGATGGAGCGGGCGGTCAAGGGTCTGGTGACCGGCCGCTACGAGTGGATCGCCTTCACCTCGGTCAACGCGGTCCGCGCCGTCCGCGAGAAGTTCGAGGAGTACGGGCTCGACGCCCGCGCCTTCGCCGGGATCAAGGTCGCGGCGGTCGGGGAGCAGACCGCCAAGGCGCTCATCGCCTTCGGCGTCAAGCCCGACCTGGTGCCCAGCGGCGAGCAGTCCGCAGCCGGGCTGCTGGAGGACTGGCCGCCCTACGACCCGGTCTTCGACCCGATCGACCGTGTCTTCCTGCCCCGCGCCGACATCGCCACGGAGACCCTCGTCGCCGGGCTGATCGAGCTGGGCTGGGAGGTCGACGACGTCACCGCCTACCGGACGGTACGGGCCTCGCCGCCGCCGGCCGAGACCCGCGAGGCGATCAAGGGCGGCGGCTTCGACGCGGTGCTGTTCACCTCGTCGTCCACGGTGCGGAACCTGGTCGGCATCGCGGGCAAGCCGCACAACGTCACGGTGATCGCCTGTATCGGCCCCGCCACGGCCAAGACCGCCGAGGAACACGGGCTGCGGGTCGACGTCATGGCCCCCGAGCCGTCGGTGATGAAGCTGGCGGAGGCCCTCGCCGACTTCGGCACGCGGCGCCGCGCGGCGGCCATCGAGGCCGGCGACCCGGTGACGCGGCCGAGCGAACGCCGTCCGGGTGCCCGCAGACGCCGCTCCACGACGACGTGACACAGGACGAGGCGCCCTCGCCGGGCGCCTCGTCTCACCCGTTGTCCGGGGGTGTGGTCCCGGCGTACGGCAGGAAGCGCGTCCAGGCGGCGGAACCGATGGCCAGGTGGCCTCGATGCGGGGCCTTCGAGTCACGTACCCATATGTGGTCGTGGGCGGGGGTGGCGATCTCGACGCAGTCGGGGCCCTCGTCCGTGCTGTAGCTGCTCTTTATCCACTCCGGCGTCATGTCTCTCCCAGTACCTTCTCGATGAGGGCTGTCGACTCCCGGGGGCTGAGAGCCTGTGCCCGGATGATCCCATAGCGCATGTCGAGGAGTTGGACCTCTTTCGGATCGGTGATCACACGGCTGATGTGCTGCACCTCGACGTGCCCGACCGTGGTGCCGCCCTGGAGGCGGAGCAACCTGAATGATCCGGCGAGGCCCGAGTTCTCGTCGCGGTCCAGGGGCAGCACTTGGAGGTCGACGTTGCGCAACGCGGCGATCTCCAGCAGGTGTTCGAGCTGTCGGCAGAGGACCGCCCTTCCCCCGATGCTGCGGCGGAGGGTGGACTCGCACTGCACGAAGCTGAAAACCCGGAGCGGCGCCTCCTCAAGGATGTTCTGGCGAGCCACGCGGGCCGTCAGCCGCCGGTCCAGTTCCTCCGCCGGGAAGGGCGGGCGGCGCGCACTGAAGACACCCCGTGCGTACTCCTCCGTCTGCAACAGCCCATGGATCACGGAGTTGTTGTACGCGCACAGCTCGGTCGCGTCCGCCTCCAGTTTCTTGAGGTTCCGCACCTTCTTCGGGTACCGGACCTCCGCCACGTCCTCCTTCAGCGCGGCGATCTTGCCGTTCGCGCCCAGGACTTCGTCCGCGCGGTCCAGGTACTCGGGGCGGGGGATGCGTCGCCCGCGTTCGACGGAGGCGATGAGTTCCTCGCCGTAGCCGATGGCCGCCCCGAAGTCGGGGCGGGACAGGCCCGCCGACTCACGCCACAGGCGTAACTGCCGGGCCACCGTCCTGATCACCGCCCCCGCCTCGTCGTCCTCCGGACCCGCGTCCCACTCGCTCATGTCCACCACCCTCGCGTCGGCACTCACTTCACAGGGTACGCACGTTCCGACACGCTCTGTGACGTGAATCGCTTCCCCGGGACTGCGAACTGACCTGGTCCTGACCGGGGCGCCGGGATGACGACCGTCCTCGAACTGTCCGCCCGATACGCCCACTTCCTCGTCCATCCGCTGCCGCCCGGTCGGCGAATGCTTCTCGGGGGACGTCTGTGCTCTGCGAGGGTCCGCTCATGGCTGATTCGGCGGATTCAGTGGCCGACTCCGCGTCGGCAAAGGCACGGGCGGTGCGGGCGTAGCGTAGGTGGTATGTCGACGTACGGAAGCTTTCCCGGTACCCGCCCCCGGCGGCTGCGGACCACGCCCGTCATGCGTCGGATGGTCGCCGAGACCCGGTTGCACCCCGCCGACCTCATCCTCCCCGCGTTCGTGCGCGAGGGCGTGAGCGAGCCGGTGCCGATCGCGGCGATGCCCGGCGTGGTGCAGCACACGCGGGACACGCTGAAGAAGGCGGCCGCCGAGGCGGTGGCGGCCGGGATCTCCGGGATCATGCTGTTCGGCGTGCCGGAGGAGGACAAGAAGGACGCCCTCGGCACGGCCGGCACCGATCCCGACGGGATTCTCCAGGTCGCCCTGCGCGATGTGCGGGCCGAGGTCGGGGACGAGCTGCTCGTCATGTCCGACCTGTGCCTCGACGAGTTCACCGATCACGGGCACTGCGGGGTGCTGGACTCCGAGGGGCGGGTCGACAACGACGCGACCCTGGAGCGGTACGCCGAGATGGCCCAGGTGCAGGCCGACGCCGGCGCGCACGTCGTGGGGCCCAGCGGGATGATGGACGGGCAGATCGGCGTCATCCGGGACGCGCTCGACCAGATCGGGCGGGAGGACGTCGCGATCCTCGCGTACACCGTGAAGTACGCCTCCGCCTTCTACGGACCCTTCCGGGAGGCCGTCGGGTCCTCGCTGAAGGGCGACCGCAAGACCTACCAGCAGGACGCCGCCAATGTCCGGGAGGCGCTGCGCGAGCTGGCGCTGGACCTGGTGGAGGGCGCCGACATGGTGATGGTCAAGCCGGCCGGGCCCTACCTCGACATCCTCGCCAGGGTCGCGGACGCGGTGGACGTGCCCGTCGCCGCGTACCAGATCTCCGGTGAGTACTCGATGATCGAGGCCGCTGCCGAGAAGGGCTGGATCGACCGCGACCGGGCGATCCTGGAATCGCTCACCGGCATCAAGCGCGCGGGCGCCCGCAACATCCTGACGTACTGGGCGACCGAGGTCGCCCGCACGCTGCGCTGAGCCCGCGTGCCCTGGCCCGCCCCGGCGGGCGGGCCAGGCAGGGCGTACGTGCTCTTCAGTGGCTGAGGGCCTCGCCCATCGAGGTCAGCCAGTAGGTGACCTTCAGGGAGCTGTCGACGTAGACGCCGTCCGCGGGCAGGGCCACGGTGGCGATGGAACCGTTGTCGAAGGGGACCGTGAGGGTCTTCGCGGTGTAGCCGCCGGTGCCGCTGCCGTCGCCGGCGGACGTCAGCACGCCCGCGTAACCGGACTTGCCGGGGGCCAGGGTGGTCACCGCCTGCGGCTGGGAGTCCGCCACCACCGGCGGCACGGCCTGCGCCTCGCCGAACCGGGCCATCGGGTACGCCGGCAGGTAGCAGGTCGACGAGCCGGTGTTGGTGGCCGTCAGCAGCAGGTGGTTGATCGGGCGGGAGACCTCCGTGGCGGTGATCCGCACGTCGGAGGCGGAGCACTTGCCGGGCTTGTCCGAGGCGGTGCCCGTGCCGGTCCGGGCGGAGGTGTCGTCCTTCTTCGCGCCGCCGGCGTTCGGGGAGGCGTGCGAGCCGTCGGTCTTCCGCGCGCCGGTGTCCTGGTCCGTGCCGGACTGCGCGTCGGACTCCGCGTCGGGCTTGGCCTCGGGGGAGGCGGAGACCTCGGTGGTGGCGGTCGGGGCGGAGGTCGCGGCGGCGGAACCCAGGTCCGCGCCGTCCTCACAGGCCGTCAGCGACAGCGCGGCCAGCGCCACCGTGGAAGCGGCGAACAGGCGGATGCGGGTGGTGCGTGCGGACATGGGTCCCCCTTGGGTCACGTGGTGAGTTACGTGGTGAGTTACGTGGCTGGTACAGGCCGCTCGACCGTTTGCCGGGAGCGGCTGCTTGACTGGTCTCAGCCTGGGGCAGCGGCCGTGCCGCTCGCCAGCGCTGCCGGCCTTTACGGGACACTGGGATGCCGGGAACGGCCTGACCTGCGGGAACGTCTTCCCTCTGGGACGGCCCGCGGGGACGTGAGTACGGGGATACGGGGATTCGGGGAGTGGGAGGGACAGTGGCGGGGGACGACTTCGCTGGACTGCTGCGGGAGCTGAAGGAGCGGTCCGGGCTCAGCTACGGGGTGTTGGGCAAGCGGCTGCACATGAGCGCGTCCACGCTGCACCGGTATGTGAAGGGGGAGGTCGTCCCGGCGGAGTTCGCGCCCGTGGAGCGACTGGCGCGGCTCTGCCGGGCGACCCCCGAGGAACTGCTCGAACTCCACCGCCGCTGGCTCCGCGCGGACGCGTTGCGGGGGGTGAAGCCGGAACCGGCGGCCGGTGCGGCCCGTGCGGCGGGAGTGGCCGGTGCGGCGGGAGTGGCGGAGGCGGCTGCGGCCGGGGGCGCGGGGGCGGCATCGGAAGCGGTGAGGGTCGCGGGAGCGGCGGCTCAGGCGGCGCCGGGTGCGGCGCCCGGAACAGCGCCCCAAGCGCCGCCCGAGCCCGGGGCCGACGCGGCGTCCGAGGGCGCCGGGGAGCGCGGTGCCGGGGACGTACGTACCGTCCCTGCCGGGGATGTGCGTACCGCCCCTGCCGGGGACGTAGGTGCCGCCCGCACCGGCGACGTACGTACCGTTGCCGGCGGGGATGCAAGTGCCGCATCTGTCCGGCCCGTTGACGACCCGTCGGACGAGTCCGGTCCCGTCACCGTCGTAGGTGGCCCCCCGCGCGGCGAGGGCGGGCGGGTGCGGCGGCGGGCCGCTCTGTACGGCGGGGCCGGGGTCGGGGTCGCCGCCGCCGTCGCGCTCGTCGTGGCGCTGCTGCCGGGCGGGGGTACCGGTGACAAGGGGCCGGCCGGCGCGGTCGCCGAGGCGACCGTGTCCCCGCGGGCGTCGGAGTCCGCCTCGGCCCCGGCCTCGCCGTCCGCCGGTGCCCGGTCGAAGTCGCCCAGCGCGAGCGCCAGCGCGAGCGGCCGGGCCTCCGCCTCGCCGTCCGGGGCCGGGAAGCCCGAGGCCACCGCCGGCCGGGCCGACCCGGCCGCCCCGGCCGCCGGGGCCGGGGAAGCGGGCACGCCGGTCATCGTGCAGACCACGCCGTACTACTGGGACGTACCCTGCGAGCAGGACTTCCTGATCGACCGCAGCCCGGAGAACGTACCCGAGCCGCCCCCCATGCAGGACGCGGTCGGCTGGCTCACCCCGCTCGGGGCCGTCGCCGCCGACCGGCAGCAGGTCGCGCTCACCGTGCAGGGCACCGGCACGCAGACCGTCGTCCTGCGGGGCCTGCACGTCCGGGTCGTGGGCAGCGGGGCGCCGCTGGACTGGAACCGGTACACGATGGGCGTCGGCTGCGGCGGCGGCGTGGGCACCAAGTCCTTCGACGTCTCCCTCGACCTGGGCAACCCCATGGCGACGCCGATCAACGGGCATCGGGACTTCCCGTACAAGGTGAGCGAGTCCGACCCCGAGGTCTTCTTCGTCACCGCGCACACCAGCGGGCACGACGTCCGCTGGTACCTGGAGCTGGACTGGTCCAGCGGGACCCGCTCGGGCACCGTCCGGATCGACGACCACGGCAAGCCGTTCCGGACCAGCGCCGCGGGCAAGGACTACTACGGGTGGATGCTGGGCGGCACCAAGTGGGACCACTTCGACGGCGAGTGAGCGGAACCGGCGGGCGGGCCAACGGCCGTGCGACGTAAGGTGATCGAGCGTTCGAACGCCGTCCGTCCGCCTGCCCTCATTTCCCCATGGAGACGCCCATGACCGGTGACGCGCTCAGCCAGGACCCCGCGGAGCTGCGGAGGAGGATCGACAGCACCAAGGCGCACCCGGCCCGCGTCTACGACGTGTTCCTCGGCGGCAAGGACCACTACCTGGCCGACCGGGACGCGGCGGCCGCCGGGCTCGCCGCCAACCCGCGCGGCTACCTCGACGTACGGCACAACCGGGACTTCCTGCGCCGCGCCGTCACCGCGCTGTCCGGCGAGGACGGCATCCGGCAGTACCTCGACATCGGCACCGGGCTGCCGACCGCCGAGAACGTCCACCAGATCGCCCAGCGCATCGCCCCCGACTCCCGGGTGGTGTACGTCGACAACGACCCCGTCGTCCTCGCGCACGCCCGCGCGCTGCTGACCAGCGGGCCCGAGGGACGCACCGACTACATCGACGCCGACCTGCGCGACCCGGGGGCCATCCTCGAACAGGCCGCGAAGGTCCTCGACTTCGACAGGCCGATCGCGCTCTGCCTCGTCGCCGTACTGCACTTCGTGGAGGACGCCGAGGCGTACCCGATCGTGCGGGAGCTGGTGGAGGCGCTGCCCGCCGGCAGCCGGCTCGTGCTCAGCCACCTCACCGAGGACCTCAACCCGGAGAACATCCGCGCGGTCCAGCGGACGTACACCGAGCGGGGGTTCACCTTCGTGCTGCGGACGCGGGCGGAGGTGACGCGGTTCTTCACGGAGAACGGGCTGGAGCCGGCCGAGCCCGGGGTGGTGCCGGTGCACCACTGGCGGCCCGACCACGCCGCGCCCGTGCCCGAGCAGCCGGACGAGACGGTGCTCGCGGGCCTGGAGGACATCGAGAAGGTGCGCTACCAGGACATCAACGACGTGACGGACGCGGACATCAACGTGTACGCGGGGGTCGCCGCGAAGGGCTGATCCGGGGCCGCGGCGTCCGCATCACGGAAACGTGCCTGTAGGCGGCATGTATATGCCTAGGCTGCGGGACCAGCCGTGACCGCAGCCGAAGGGACCCGCCATGACCGTCACCGAGCCCGCCCCCGCCCCCGCCCCGGTCGCCGCCCCGGTCGAGCGCGCCCCGCTGCCGCCGCTCGCCGCGCGGGCCCGGTCGATCGGCGGGTCGCCGGTGCGGGACATCCTCGCCGTCACCGCCCGCCCCGAGGTGATCAACTTCGCGGGCGGGCTGCCCGCGCCCGAACTCTTCGACGCCGAAGGGGTCGCCGCCGCCTACCAGGCGGTCCTCACCACGGCACCCGGACGGGCCCTGCAGTACTCCACCACCGAGGGCGAACCCGCCCTGCGTGCCGCGCTCGCCGCCCGCACCACCGCCCGGGGCCTGCCCACCGGCCCCGACGACCTGCTCGTCACCACCGGTTCCCAGCAGGCGCTGTCCCTGCTCGCCACCGCCCTCCTCGAACCCGGCGACACCGTCCTGGTCGAGGACCCCTGTTACCTCGCCGCGCTCCAGGTGTTCGGCTTCGCCGGTGCCCGGGTGCTCCCCGTCCCCGGCGACGCGCACGGCCTCGACCCCGAGGCGCTGGAGGACCTGATCACGCGGGAACGCCCGAAGCTGCTCTACACCGTCCCCACCTTCCAGAACCCCACCGGCCGCACCATGCCCGCCGAGCGCCGCGCCGCCGTCGCCGAGGCCGCCGCCCGGCACGGACTGTGGATCATCGAGGACGACCCGTACGGGGAGCTGCGCTTCGAGGGCGAGCGGGTGCCGTGGACAGCCGCCCACGAGGCCGCCCGGGACCGGACCGTGCTGCTCGGCTCCCTGTCCAAGGTGATGGCCCCCGGCCTGCGGCTGGGCTGGCTGCGCGCCCCGGAGCACCTGCGGCGGGCCTGCGCGGTCGCCAAGCAGGCCGCCGACCTGCACACCCCGACCGTCAACCAGTTGGCCGCCGCCCGCTACCTGGCCGACCGGGACCTGGACGCCCACGTCCGCCGGGTCGCGGGGGTGTACGGCGAGCGCCGGGACGCCATGCTGGCGGGGCTCGCGGACGCGCTGCCCGAGGGGTCGGTGTGGAACCGTCCGGAGGGCGGCATGTTCCTGTGGGCCAGGCTGCCCGAGCGGTACGACACGGCCGCGCTGCTGCCCGAGGTGGTCCGGCACGACGTGGCCTACGTGCCGGGGGCGCCCTTCTACGCTGGTGAACCCGACCGCGCCACCCTGCGGCTCTGCTTCGTCACCCAGACCGTGGAGGAGATCGGGGAGGGGCTGCGCCGCCTGGGCGCGGCGCTGCGGGCCCGGTAGCGCTTCGTCCCGGCTCCGGGGTGGGGGTGAGTCCGCTGCCGGTCCGGCAGCGGATCGCCGGGCATCCGTCCGCAGCCGTCAGGCCCGCGGTGCCCGGGACGGGTGTCCCCCCGCCGGGGAGACGGGAGGCACCCGGGTGGGTCACACCGCCGCGGTGTGCCCCGTGATCGGGCAGGCGCCGGCCGCCGCGGTGCCGAAGGAGGCGGTCCTGGCGGTGGACGCCGTTCCGCCGATCTGCTGGAGGATCTCGTCGGAGAGCAGGTCCTCCTTGCCCTTGAGGGCGTCGGCGACCTTGAGGTCGGTGTTGAAGACCATCTCGGCGGCGACGTTGTCCTGGACGATCCGGGCCAGGTTGTCGAGGGCCACGGCGATCGGGTCCGAGGGGGTCTCGACGGTCGGCAGGTCGATGAGGTGGGTGTCCACCTTCGCCTGGTTCATGGTGCGGCGGATGATGATGGACGCCTGGTTCAGCTCGGCCGTGGTCCAGATCGACAGGACCGTGACGTAGAGGTCGCTCCACGCGGCCTCGCCGATCAGCGTGCGCCAGCGTTTCATCAGTCCTTCGATACCGGTGATCTGCGCGGTGGCGGCGAAGGTCATGTTGACGCGGATGGACGGGTAGACCTGGGCGGCGAACCGGTTGAACGACACCATGTCGAACGACTGCGCGGTGACGGAGGCGTCGATGAACGCGACGGCCTCGGAGAGGATCTTGGCGCAGGAGTTCTCCAGGTCCTCGGGGAGGTTCGCGGTGCCGAGCTTGGTGTACGCCGCCTGGAGCGTGGACTTGAAGGCGTTCAGCGGGGTGATCCAGCCCTTGTCGCCCGGCGCCTTGGTGACGACCATGGCGAGGTCGTGCGGGTCGATGCGGTCCGCGTTGGGGATGTTGGGGACCTGGTCGCTGAGGTAGGCGGCGAGCACCGAGAAGACGCCCAGGGGAACGTGGGCGATCGACTTGGCCAGTTCGAAGTACTCCGGGACCGGGTCGACGGTCTCGACCCGGGTGCCGTTGTTGATGAGGGTGAAGCGTCCGCCGACCGCGTTGTTGGACACGACGATGACGGGACTGAGCTGCGTCGTCAGTTCGCTCTTGAGGGTCGCGTAGTTCGCGCGCATCTTCGCGTTGACGGCGCGTATCGCGTCGCGGGCCGCCTTCTGGTCGGTCGCGGTGACTCCCGCGGTGGCCGCCGAGGCGGTGGAGGCCGATTGGCCGGTGAACAGCGTTGCCGCCCCGACGGCCGACGCGGTACCCAGGAATCCTCTACGTGTTGTCATGCCCCGTCTTTCCTGCTTCGGTGAGTGGAAGTGCCTTTTCGGCGATGTGGGGGGACAGCGTGGGGGGGATTCAGGGTGGGGGGATCTCAGGGTGGGGGGAGTCTCAGGTCAGGGACTTCTGCGACGGGACCACGACTCCGTAGAGATCCTGGACCGTGGCGAGAGCCGCCTCGTGGACCTGCTGGGCCGGGATGCCGTTCGGGTCGCCCTTCAGGGGCAGCGGCCGGGTCGCGGAGGCGTCGGCGACCACGGTCGGCGTGTTGCCGTTGAGGAATGCTCCCTGGGCGGTGAACAGGGTGCACATGTTCGTCATGAAGCCGGCGATGATGACGTTCTTGCGACCGGCCTTCTCGACCTGCTCGGCGAGGTCCGTGCCGTGGAATCCGTCGGGGACGCTCTTCTCGACGACGGGCTCGCCCTTGGCCGGCTTGAGCGCCGGGATGATCTGGCCCGCCTTCGATTTCAGGTCGTAGCCCTTGTCGACGATGTGGATGACCGGCGTGCCCGCCTCGCGGGCCCGCTTCAGCAGGGCCTCGGCGTTGTCCACCACCGGCTTCCAGCCGTCGAGTTCCATCACGCCGGAGGTGTAGGTGTTCTGGTAGTCGACGAGGATGAGCGTGGCGTCGGAGAGCGTCGCCGGGGTCTCGCCCAGGTCGTTCAGCTCGCGCAGGGTCGTCGTGTCCTTCGCGGCGTTCGTCGCGGTGGAGGCGGCGGCCGACGGCTCGTCCTTGGCGGTGGCGGCCTCGGAGTCACCGCCGCACGCGGTGGCGGTGACCGAGAGGACGGCGGCGGCGGCGAGCGCGACGGCCGGGCGGGACAGCTTCATCAGGAGATCTCCTTCTGCGACGGAACGACGACCCCGTACAGGTCGGCGATGGTGGCGAGGGCGCCCCGGTGCACCTGGTCGGCGTCCAGCTCGGTGCCCGCGACCGGCAGCGCGCGGGTGGCGCAGGCGTCGGCCACGACGGTGGGGCGGTTGCCGCGCAGGAAGGCGCCCTGGGCGGTGAAGGCCACGCACATGTGCGTCATGAAGCCGGCGATCACGAGGTCGCCGTTGCCCGCGGCGTCGACGTGCCGGTCGAGATCCGTGTCGACGAACGCGTTCGGCGCCTTCTTGACGACGACGGGCTCACCGTCGCGCGGCGCGACGCTCGGGTGGATCGCGCCGATCTCGGCCCGGATGTCGTAGGGGGTGCCCTCGCCGCCGTCATTGACGACGTGGATCACCTTCGCGCCCTCCTGGCGGGCCCGCGCCAGGAGCCGGGCGCCGGCGTCGAGCGCGTCGCGCCAGTTGTCCAGCTCCATGACGCCGGTCGTGTAGGTGTTCTGGTAGTCGATCAGGACCAGGGTCGAGTCGGCGAGCTTCGCGGGGGTGTCGTCGAGTCCGTTGAGCTGGCGCAAGGTCGTTCTGGGCATGGGAAACCGCCTCATGTGGCTTGTCGGGAAAGGCAGTTCACCGGCTCGGTGACCTGCGCCTATGACGCTACGGGCCACCTGTGGTGTCGGCAATGTCATCTAGCATGCAGTTACCGACATGGGGGTCGGTCTGAGTGTCGTCCGGTGTGGGGGTCCCGTGAGCGCTGTCCGAAGGCTGATCGTCATCGTCCTCTTCGAGCACGTCGACCTGCTCGACGTCACCGGTCCGCCGGAGGTGTTCTCCCTCGCGCGCCGGGAGACGGACGAGGCGGCGGGCTACGACGTGGTCCTCGCCGCGGAGACCATGGACCCCGTCACCACCGGCGCCGGGGTCCGGGTCCTGCCCGACACCACCTTCGACGAACTGTCGGTGCGGAGCATCGACACCCTGATCGTGCCCGGCGCCGTCGAAGTGGACGAGCGGCGCCGCGTCCACCCGCTCACCGACCCCGCCGTGGTGGCGCGGGTGGGGCAACTCGCGCGCCGGACGCGCAGGGTGACGTCCGTCTGCGTCGGCGCGCACATCCTGGCCGCCACCGGCCTGCTCGACGGCAAGCGCGCCACCACGCACTGGTCGACGGCCCAGCGGCTCGCCGCCGATCACCCGGCGGTCGAGGTCGACGCCGATCCGATCTTCATCCGCGAGGGGGATGTCTGGACGGGCGCCGGCATCAGCGCCTGCCTCGACCTCTCCCTCGCCCTGATCGCCGACGACCTCGGCGAGGCCGTCGCCCTGCGTGTCGCCCGGCAACTGGTGATGTACCTGAAGCGGCCGAGCGGCCAGAGTCAGTTCAGTGTCCCCCTGGAGCAGGTCTCCACGACCCGCCGCGTCGAGGACCTCCGCCACCACATCATGCGCAACCTCGCCGAACCGCTCACCGTCGCCGACCTCGCCGGGCACGCCCACATCAGCGACCGGCAGCTCACCCGGATCTTCAAGAACGAACTCGGCACGACCCCGCACGCCTACATCGAGTCGGTCCGCGTCGAGGCGGCGCGCCACCACCTGGAGTCCACCGACGCCACCCTCGAACGGATCGCGTCCGACTGCGGACTCGGCACCGTCGACACCCTGGTCAGAGCCTTCCGCCGCCGCCTCGACACGACCCCGACGGAATACCGGCGCCGCTTCCGGACCGGCGCGCACGGCTGACGCTGCCCCCGCGCGAGTCCGCTTCTCGCCTCGGGCCCGCCCTGCTGCGCGACCGCTCCAGCGACTGCTCCGGCCGGGCCGGGTTCCGGCCGGGGCGGGCGAGCCGGGCGTGTCACCCGTTCCGTACCGTGTGTCCATGGCTCACAGCACCCGGGAAACCCCCTTCGACCTCGACGGGTATCTCGAACGGATCGGCTGGCAGGGGCCCCGGCGGGCCGACGCGGACACCCTGCGGGGCCTGCACCTCGCCCACCTGCGGGCGATCCCGTTCGAGAACCTCGACGCCCTCGCCGGCCGGGCCCCCTCCCTCGACCCGGAGGACCTGACGGCCAAGCTGGTGCGCGGGCGGCGCGGCGGCTACTGCTACGAGCACAACACGCTGTTCGCCCGCGCCCTGCGCGCACTGGGCTTCGGCGTGACCCTGCTCGCCGCGCGGGTCGTGGTCGGCGCCGACCGGATCGAGGACCGGCCCCGCACCCACATGGCGCTGCTGGTCGAGGCGCCCGGCACACCGGAGCCCTACCTCGCCGACGTCGGGTTCGGGGCGATCGGGTCGCTGCTGGAGGCGGTGCCGCTGCGGGCGGACACCGAGTTCCACGACGCGGGCCGCCGGCACCGGCTGACGCGGACGCCGCACGGGGGACCGCTGGACCTGTGGCTGCTCCAGGCCTGGACCGGGGAGAGCTGGCAGGGGCAGTACGCCTTCACGCCGGAGCCGTTCGCCGAGTCCGACTACGAGGTCTTCAACTGGCACGTGGCGACCAACCCCCGCTCCCCGTTCAGCCGCCGCCCCTACGTCCAGCGGCTCACCCCGCGCGGGCATCTGCTGCTCGACGGCGACCGCCTGGTGGAGACCCGCGACGACGGCACCGTCACCGAGCGGAAGCTCACCGGGGACGACGAAGCCCGCCGGGTCGTCGAGGCGGAGTTCGGCCTCGACGTCCCGGCGGGCCTGGTGCTGCTCAGAGGCGCTCGGGCGTCCTGATGCCCAGCAGCGCCATGCCCCGGTGCAGGGTACGGGCCGTGATGTCGCACAGGAACAGGCGGTTCTCCACCTGCTGAGGCGACTCGGCCTTCAGCACCGGGCACTTGTCGTAGAAGGACGTGTAGAGGGAGGCGACCTGGTACAGGTACGCGGTCAGCTTGTGCGGCGCGTACTCCGCCGCCGCCTCCGCGACCGTCTCCCCGAACGCGTCCAGGTGCAGCCCGAGGGCCCGCTCGGCGGCGTGCAGCGCCAGCTCCGGGTGGGCCACCGGCCGCACCTCGTCCGCCTTGCGCAGGATCGACCGGATACGGGCGTACGCGTACTGGAGGTAGACGGACGTGTCGCCGTTCAGCGAGACCATCTGGTCCAGGTCGAACTTGTAGTCCCGGTTCGCCGACGTCGACAGGTCCGCGTACTTCACCGCGCCGATGCCCACCTGGGCGCCCCGCTCGGCGATCTCCGCCTCGGACAGGTCCTGCGCCTTCTCCCGTACCACCGCCGAGGCCCGGTCGACGGCCTCGTCCAGCAGGTCGACCAGCCGGACCGTCTCGCCCTCGCGGGTCTTGAACGGCTTGCCGTCCTTGCCGAGGACCGTGCCGAAGGCCAACTGCACGGCCTTCACGTCGTCGTTGAGCCAGCCCGCCCTGCGCGCCGTCTCGAAGACCATCTTGAAGTGCAGCGACTGACGGGCGTCGACCACGTACAGCAGCGTGTCCGCCTTCAGGTCGAAGACCCGGTCGCGGATCGCCGACAGGTCGGTGGCCGCGTAGCCGTAACCGCCGTCCGACTTCTGCACGATCAGCGGGACCGGCTTGCCGTCCGGGCCCTTGATGTCGTCGAAGAAGACGCACAGCGCGCCCTCGGAGCGGACCGCGACCCCGGACTCCTCCAGGAGCCGGCAGGTCTCCGCCAGCATGTCGTTGTACCCCGACTCGCCGACGATGTCCGGGTCCCGGATCTCCATGTCGAGCTTCTCGAAGACGGAGAAGAAGTAGATCTTCGACTCGTCGACGAACTTCTGCCACATGGCCAGCGTGTGCGCGTCCCCGGCCTGGAGGTCGACCACCCGGCGCCGCGCCCGCGTCTTGAACTCCTCGTCGGAGTCGAACAGCCTGCGCGCGGCCTTGTAGAGCCGGTCCAGGTTGGACATCGCCTCCTCGCCGGAGACCTCGCCGGCCCGGTGGTCCAGCTCGTGCGGGTGCTCGTCCAGGTACTGGATGAGCATGCCGAACTGGGTGCCCCAGTCGCCGATGTGGTGCCGCCGCACGACCGTCTCGCCGGTGAACTCCAGGATCTGGCGGACCGAGTCGCCGATCACCGCGGACCGCAGATGGCCGACGTGCATCTCCTTCGCCACGTTCGGCTGGGCGTAGTCGATGACCGTCGTGCCCGGGTGCCCCGCGAGCGGCACGCCGAGGCGGCCGGTGTCGTCCGCGTACCGCGCGGCCAGGTTCCCGGTGATCGCCCGGTCGCCGACCGTGATGTTCAGGAAGCCGGGGCCGGAGACCTCGACGTCCGCGATCAGCTCGCCCGTCGTGACGTGCGCGACGACCTCGGCGGCCAGCTCCCGCGGATTGGCCTTCGCCTTCTTGGCCAGCGCCAGGATGCCGTTGGCCTGGTAGTCCGCCCGGTCGCTTCGTCGCAGCAGCGGGTCCGCGGCGGCCTGGGGCCGCACCGCGGCGAGGGCGGACGCGAGCTGCTGCTGGACGGAGTCGCTGAGGGACGTGACCGAAGCCATAGGAAGGGGTGCCGTTCTCCTCGTGGGGATCGATAGACACGCCCAGTCTCTCACGGGGGCAAAGCGGTTTTCCCGAGCGCGATCCCGTCTGTGAGAATGGGCTGTCACCCCGTTCAGAAAGAAGGACGTGCCGATCGTGGCTCAGAGCACCGAGACCACCGACTGGGTCTCCCGTTTCGCGGATGAGGTCATCGCCGAGTCGGAGCGTCGGGCCCCGGGCAAACCGGTCGTGGTCGCGTCCGGCCTGTCCCCGTCGGGCCCCATCCACCTCGGCAACCTCCGCGAGGTCATGACCCCGCACCTGGTCGCCGACGAGATCCGGCGCCGCGGCCACCAGGTCCGCCACCTGATCTCCTGGGACGACTACGACCGCTACCGCAAGGTCCCGGCCGGCGTCGAGGGCATCGACGAGACCTGGGCGGAGCACATCGGCAAGCCGCTCACCTCCGTCCCCGCCCCCCAGGGCTCCCCGCACCCCAACTGGGCCGAGCACTTCAAGGCCGCGATGACCGGGGCCCTCGCCGACCTCGGCGTGGAGTTCGACGGCATCAGCCAGACCGCGCAGTACACCTCCGGCGTCTACCGCGAGCAGATCCTGCACGCCATGCGGCACCGCGCCGACATCGACGCGGTCCTCGCCCAGTACCGCACCAAGCCCAAGACCGCCAAGAAGCCCCAGCAGAAGCCGGTCGACGCCGCCGAGCTGGAGGCCGAGGAGGGCTCCGGCGCCGCCGCCGAGGACGACGGCAGCTCCGGCTCCGCCGGGTACTTCCCGTACAAGCCGTACTGCGGCAACTGCGAGAAGGACCTCACCACGGTCACCGCCTACGACGACGACTCCACCGAGCTGACCTACGCCTGCACCGCGTGCGGCTTCTCCGAGACCGTCCGGCTCAGCGAGTTCAACCGGGGCAAGCTGGTCTGGAAGGTCGACTGGCCGATGCGCTGGGCCTACGAAGGCGTGATCTTCGAGCCCAGCGGCGTCGACCACTCCTCGCCCGGCTCGTCCTTCCAGGTCGGCGGGCACATCGTCGGCATCTTCGGCGGCCGGCAGCCCATCGGCCCGATGTACGCCTTCGTCGGCATCAGCGGCATGGCCAAGATGTCCTCCTCCAAGGGCGGCGTGCCCACCCCCGCCGACGCCCTGAAGATCATGGAGCCGCAGCTCCTGCGCTGGCTCTACGCCCGCCGCCGGCCCAACCAGTCCTTCAAGATCGCCTTCGACCAGGAGATCCAGCGGCTCTACGACGAGTGGGACCGCCTCGACGCCAAGGTCGCCGACGGCACCGCCCTGCCCGCCGACCTCGCCGCCCACTCCCGGGCCGTCCGCACCGCCGCCGGCGACCTGCCGGCCACGCCCAGGCCGCTGCCGTACCGCACCCTGGCCTCGGTCGCCGACATCACCGCCGGCCACGCCGACCAGGCCCTGCGCATCCTCAGCGAGCTGGACCCCGCCCACCCGCTGACCTCCCTGGACGAGGCCCGCCCCCGCTACGACAAGGCCGAGGCGTGGATCAACACCCACGTCCCCGCCGACCAGCGGACCATCGTGCGCCAGGAACCCGACGCCGAACTGCTGAAGTCGCTGGACGAGCCGTCCCGGCAGTCCCTGCGCCTGCTGCTCGACGGCCTCGCCGACCACTGGTCGCTGGACGGGCTCACCCACCTCGTCTACGGCGTGCCCAAGGTCCAGGCCGGGTTCTCCCCCGACGCCACGCCCAAGGAACTGCCGCCGGAGATCAAGACCGCCCAGCGGTCCTTCTTCGCCCTGCTCTACCACCTGCTCGTCGGCCGCGACACCGGCCCCCGGCTGCCCACGCTGCTGCTGGCGGTGGGGCAGGAACGGGTGCGGGCACTGCTCGGGGAGTAGACCGGAACCAGAAAAAGAGGGGGCCCTCGTCGGAGGGTCCCCTCTTCTCTCGTGCTTCTCTCCTGCCTCAGGCGATGTGGTCTTCCTCCAGCTCCGCGTTGTACCGGTTGGTGAAGCGGTTCACCATGCGCTTGGCCTCCTCCGCAGGCAGCGAGATGCCGAACTCCGCCTCGACGTTCTCACCGAACTCGCGGGGCGTCGGGTAACCACCGCCGGGGATCGCCTTCTTGAAGACCTGGTAGTAGTCCTCCTCGTCCGGCTCCGCGACCGGCGTGCCACCGCCCTCGCCCAGCTCGCGGGTACGCCCCGGACTCACCGGAATGGGGAAACCGCCCGTCTCCTCCGGCGGCGGCTCCTCCTCGTACTGCTCCCGGTACTCCTCCGCCAGCCGCTGCTCCTCGTACCACTCGGCGTACTGGTCGGGGTCGTAGTCCGGGTCGTAGCCGCCGTGGTACTCGACGGACTGCGGGTCGCGGGCGTGCAGCCACGGATTGCGGTCCTCGGCGGGCTTCGCGCCGGCCGGCCCGGCCTCCGGGGCACCGGCCAGCTCGGGCCGCTGCTCACCGACGGCCACCGGCTGAAGCCGCGGTTGGGTCTGGGCTTGGGCCTGGGTCTGGGTCTGGGCCTGCGGCTGCGGCTGCGGGGCCGGGGGCAGCACCGCCGGTTCGATGCCCGCCGCCGCCAGACCCGCCGGGGCGGTCTCCGCGAGCGGGACGCCGTACCGGGCCAGCCGCAGCGGCATCAGCGACTCCACCGGAGCCTTGCGGCGCCACGCGCGGCCGAACCGGGAGCGCAGCCGGGCCTGGTAGACCAGCCGCTCCTGCTCCAGCTTGATCACCTGCTCGTAGGACCGCAGCTCCCACAGCTTCATCCGCCGCCACAGCAGGAACGTCGGCACCGGCGACAGCAGCCAGCGGGTGAGGCGGACGCCCTCCATGTGCTTGTCGGCGGTGATGTCCGCGATCCGGCCGATCGCGTGCCGGGCGGCCTCCACCGAGACCACGAACAGCACCGGGATCACCGCGTGCATCCCGACGCCCAGCGGGTCCGGCCAGGCCGCCGCGCCGTTGAACGCGATCGTCGCCGCCGTCAGCACCCACGCCGTCTGCCGCAGCAGCGGGAACGGGATACGAATCCAGGTCAGCAGCAGATCGAGGGCGAGCAGCACACAGATGCCCGCGTCGATGCCGATCGGGAAGACGTAACTGAAGTTCCCGAAGCCCTTCTGCAGCGCCAGTTCGCGGACGGCCGCGTAGGAACCCGCGAAGCCGATCCCGGCGATGATCACCGCACCGAAGACGACGACGCCGATCAAGACGCGGTGCATCCGTGTCAGCTCAAGTGGCGCGGCCACTCGTACTCCCCTCCCAGTGCGTGTTGTTGCGCGCAACAGAGTGGCACATGTGTGCGGGAGCCGAGTGGCCGGACGGGTGAGTGGGCCCCGGGTCAGCTCTGGGTGGCGGACTCCGACGGCGACGCGGAGGCCGACGCGGAGGGGGACTTCGAGGACGAGTCCGAGGACGGCTTCGACGAGTCCGAGGACGGCTTCGAGGACGACTCGGACGGGGAGGCGGCGGTGTCGCCGTTGGCCTCGGCCACCGCGGCGACCACCTCCTTCGCCGCCTTCTCGGCGTCCTTCACCAGGTCGGATGTGTCGGGCGTCCTGTCGCCCGCCAGACCGGCACCGTTGTAGTCGACGGTGACGACGACGTTCTCCGCCCGCACCACCACCGTCTGCTGCTTGAAGGTGCCTTCCTTCTTCTTCAGCTCGTACGTCACCACCGACGCCTCGTCACCCGCACCGGTGAACGGCTCCGTCTTCACGCCCTTCGCGCCGTCCGCGCTCTGCGCGTCCTGGAGCTGCTTCGTGTAGTAGTCCCCCGCCAGCGCGTCGCCCGCGCCGCGCGTCGCGTCCGACTCGAAGCGCAGCATCGACACGTTCAGCCAGCGGAACTGCGAGCCCTTGACGCCGTTGTTGTCCAGGCTGTCCCAGGAGCAACTGCCGCGCGTCCCGGTGTCGCTGGAGGTGCCCTCCTTGCCCGACTTGGTCCCCTCCGGCACCAGGTCGCCCAGCGTCTTCTTCGTCAGCACCGCGCACGGCTCCGGCAACTTCCGGTACGCCGCCGCCTGCACGGTCGGGGACGGGCTCGCGGACGCCGACGCGGACGCCGTGCCCTCGGCCTTCTTGTCCCCGCCGGCGCTGCCGCCGCCGTCTCCGGAGCCGGAGTCGGAGGAGCAACCGGCGGCGACCAGCATCACGGGGACGGCCGCCGCGCAGACAAGGACGCGGTGGAGGCGCTTGGCTCGCTGGTCACGCTGGTCTCGCTGGGCTCGTCGCTGCATGGTTCCTTCACTCATGACGCTCGTGGTTCCTGCGGTCCGGAACGGGTCCGGTGGGCCACGGTACGCGTTGGGAAAACCCCGTGTTCCCCCTTCGGCGGCTTCGCGAACGCGCCCCGCGGCCGGTGGACGCGGCTCAGCTTCCGAGCGAATCGGCCAGCCGGACGGCCAGTTTCCGCGCTCTGTCCTGCAATTCCTCGCTGTCGGGCACGACTCCGACGGTGGTCGGCTGCTCGGTGTACTCGATGGTCACGATGACGTTCGACGTGCGGAACGCCACAGTCACCGTGCGGCGTTCGGCCGTCGAGCCGGAGCTGTTCAGCTCGTCGTCCAGGAACGCCTCGTCGCCGAGACCTTCCAGGAGCCGGGGCTGGAGGTCGGTGGGGGCGGCACCGGGGCCGGTGGGCGAGCCGGACGGATCGTCGGCGGAGGGGGAGGCGGAGGCGGACGAGGAGGGGGAGGCGGAGGCGGACGCGGACGCGTTCGGGGAGGGCGCGTTCGCGCCCGTACCGGTCTCGTCGTCCGTGCCGGTCCCGGTCTCCGTCTCCGTCTCCGTCTCCGTCTCCGTCTCCGTCTCGGAGACGAGGGGCTCGGGGAGGTCCGCCGCGTCCTGCTTCGTCGCGAACAACTGCTCGGCCTGGCTGTCGTCGCTGACCGTGTTGTCGTACGACACCACCCGCTCGAAGTCGACGAGCAGATGGTCCGTCGCGTCCGCCGAGTCGACCTTCCAGCGGCAGCCGACCTTGCGGTCGGTGTCGTACGTGAGCGTCGCCTCGCCCGCGTACGCCTTCTCCCGGCGCTCCTCGTCCGTGATCTGCCGCAGACCCGGCAGCAGCGAGTCCAGCGCCTCCTTGCCGACCGCGCGGCAGGGGTCCGGGAGGGTGCGGTACTTGCCGGGCTGGGCGGCGGCGGTGGTGGCGCCGGTGCGGCCCGGGTTGGAGTCGTCGGTCGTGCCCCCGTCGCCGGAGCCGCCGGTGCAGCCGGTCAGCAGCGCCGCGAGGAGGGCGGCGGCGCCGGATACGTACGCCTTCCGCTGCACGGTCAGGCTCCTCTCGACGGTGGCCGTCTGCTCGGTCCTTCAGTGTCCCCGCTGGTTATTCGCTTGCCGCGCGGGGGTGTCCCCTGGGGACAATGTGTATCGCACGCGCTGCCGCGGACGCCGGTCCGATGTCTTATTCGTTGATCCAGGCGCCGGTTTTTGCGTTTCGAGACTTCTGTTGGGTTCCCGGGGGAACGAGGGCGATATGTCGTACGTGGAAGTGCCGGGCGCGAAAGTGCCGATCCGCATGTGGGCCGACCCGGCGTCGGTCGAGGACGGCGCGATGCAGCAGTTGCGGAACGTCGCGACGCTGCCGTGGATCAAGGGCCTGGCCGTCATGCCGGACGTGCACTACGGCAAGGGCGCGACCGTCGGTTCCGTCATCGCCATGCGGGGCGCGGTGTGCCCGGCGGCGGTGGGCGTCGACATCGGCTGCGGCATGTCGGCGGTCCGCACCTCCCTCACGGCGAACGACCTCCCGGGCGACCTCTCCCGGCTGCGCTCGAAGATCGAGCAGGTGATTCCGGTGGGGCGGGGGATGCACGCCGACCCTGTCGACCCGGGGCGCCTGCACGGCCTCGCGACGGCCGGGTGGGACGACTTCTGGGGGCGGTTCGACGGGGTCGCGGAGGCGGTTCGGTTCCGTCATGACCGTGCGGAGAAGCAGATGGGAACACTCGGTGGCGGGAATCATTTTGTCGAATTTTGTATAGATTCGTCCGATTCGGTCTGGTTGATGCTGCACTCCGGTTCCCGGAACATCGGCAAGGAACTCGCCGAGCACCACATCGGCATCGCCCAGAAACTCCCGCACAACCAGGGCCTGGTCGACCGCGACCTCGCCGTCTTCGTCGCGGACACCCCGCAGATGGCGGCGTACCGCAACGACCTGTTCTGGGCGCAGGAGTACGCGAAGTACAACCGCACGATCATGATGGCGCTGTTCAAGGACGTGGTGCGCAAGGAGTTCAAGAAGGCGAGGCCGACCTTCGAGCCGGAGATCTCCTGCCACCACAATTACGTCGCGGAGGAGCGGTACGAGGGAATGGACCTGCTCGTGACCCGCAAGGGCGCGATCCGGGCCGGTTCCGGGGAGTACGGCATCATCCCCGGGTCGATGGGCACCGGCTCGTACATCGTGAGGGGCCTCGGCAACGACAAGTCCTTCAACTCCGCGTCGCACGGCGCCGGCCGGCGCATGAGCCGCAACGCGGCCAAGCGCCGGTTCTCCGCGAAGGACCTGGAGGAGCAGACCCGGGGCGTGGAGTGCCGCAAGGACTCCGGGGTCGTCGACGAGATCCCGGCCGCCTACAAGCCGATCGAGCAGGTCATCGACCAGCAGCGCGACCTCGTGGAGGTCGTGGCGAAGCTGAAGCAGGTCGTCTGCGTGAAGGGCTGACGCCCCACGGTCACGCCTCCCGGTGGACCTTCGTGTTCGACGCCTGGGCGCGGGGGCGGACGACCAGGAGGTCGATGTTGACGTGGGAGGGGCGGGTGACCGCCCAGGTGATGGTGTCGGCCACGTCGTCCGCGGTCAGGGGGTCGGGGACGCCCTGGTAGACCTTGGCGGCCTTCTCCTCGTCGCCGCCGAAGCGGGTCAGGGCGAACTCCTCGGTCATGACCATGCCGGGCGCGATCTCGATGACGCGGACCGGGCGGCCGACGATCTCCAGGCGGAGGGTCTCGGCGAGGACGTGCGCGCCGTGCTTGGCGGCGACGTAGCCCGCGCCGCCCTCGTAGGTGGCGTGGCCGGCGGTGGAGGAGACGACGACGACCGTGCCGTCGCCGCTCGCCTCCAGCCTGGGCAGCAGGGCCTGGGTGAGGTTGAGGGTGCCGATGACGTTGGTCTCGTACATCCGGCGCCAGTCCTCCGGGTCGCCGGTGGCCACCGGGTCGGCGCCGAGGGCTCCGCCGGCGTTGTTGACCAGCACGCCGATGGTCTTGAAGGCCGTCGCGAACTCGTCCACCGCGGCGCGGTCGGTGACGTCCAGGGGGTAGGCCGTCGCCTTGTGGCCGGCCGCCTGGATCTCCTCCGCCAGGGCCTCGATGCGGTCCTTGCGGCGGGCGGTGAGGACGACGCGGTAGCCGGCGGCGGCGAGCCGGCGGGCGGTGGCGGCGCCGATGCCGCTGCTCGCGCCGGTGACTACGGCGATGGGGGACGGGGTCGTGGACATCGTGCTCCTCGGGCTGCGGCGGGCGCGGCGGGCTGCGGCCCAGGATAGGGCGGGGGGTGGGTGGGGCCGGGTGCGGGTGGGGCCGGGTGCGGGTGGCCGGGGGCTCAGGCCGTCCTCGGGGGCCACATGATCACGGCCATGCCGGCCAGGCAGATCAGGGCGCCCGCGATGTCCCAGCGGTCGGGCCGGTAGCCGTCGGCGACGGTGGCCCAGAGCAGGGAGCCGGCGACGAAGATGCCGCCGTACGCGGCCAGGACGCGGCCGAAGGGGGCGTCCGGCTGGAAGGTGGCGACGAAGCCGTACGCGCCGAGGGCGAGGACGCCGCCGGCCGCCCAGAGCCAGCCGCGGTGTTCGCGCACGCCCTGCCAGACCAGCCAGGCGCCGCCGATCTCGAACAGCGCGGCGACGACGAAGAGGGCGGCGGAGCGGAGGATCAGCATGGGGGCAGCCTGGCACGGACGGGTTTTGTCGCCTGTGGGGGGCGGTCGGGCCGGGCCGGTCCGGGTCGGGCCGGTCCGACTGTCGGCCGTGTCGCCGTCCCCCCGCGCTTCGGTCCCGCCCCGCCCCGGGTCCCCCGGCCGGAACCCCGTGCTCCGGTCCCGACCCGCCCCAGGTCCCCCGGCCGGAATAACGTCGGACGGGCAGTCGTTCAGCGGTATAGTTGAACGGTCAACAACTTGGAGGTTGAGCGACCATGCAGTTCGGCATCTTCACCGTCGGCGACGTCACCCCGGACCCGACCACGGGCCGTACGCCGACCGAGCGCGAGCGCATCAAGGCCATGGTCGCCATCGCGCTGAAGGCCGAGGAGGTCGGTCTGGACGTCTTCGCGACCGGTGAGCACCACAACCCGCCGTTCGTGCCGTCCTCACCGACGACCATGCTCGGCTACATCGCGGCGCGGACCGAGAGGCTGATCCTGTCGACGTCCACCACGCTGATCACCACCAACGACCCGGTGAAGATCGCCGAGGACTTCGCGATGCTCCAGCACCTGGCCGACGGGCGCATGGACCTGATGATGGGGCGCGGCAACACCGGCCCGGTCTACCCCTGGTTCGGCAAGGACATCCGCGAGGGCATCAACCTCGCCATCGAGAACTACGCCCTGCTGCACCGCCTGTGGCGCGAGGACGTGGTCAACTGGCAGGGCAAGTTCCGCACCCCGTTGCAGGGCTTCACCTCCACCCCGCGCCCCCTGGACGGCGTCGCCCCGTTCGTCTGGCACGGCTCGATCCGCTCCCCGGAGATCGCCGAGCAGGCCGCGTACTACGGCGACGGCTTCTTCCACAACAACATCTTCTGGCCCGCCGACCACACCAAGCGCATGATCGAGCTGTACCGCGACCGGTACGCCCACTACGGGCACGGCACCGCGGAGCAGGCGATCGTCGGGCTGGGCGGCCAGGTGTTCATGCGGAGGAACAGCCAGGACGCGGTGCGCGAGTTCCGGCCGTACTTCGACGTCGCCCCGGTCTACGGGCACGGGCCGTCGCTGGAGGAGTTCACCGCGCAGACCCCGCTCACCGTCGGCTCCCCGCAGCAGGTGATCGAGAAGACGCTGTCCTTCCGCGAGTACGCCGGTGACTACCAGCGCCAGCTCTTCCTGATGGACCACGCCGGGCTGCCGCTGAAGACCGTCCTGGAGCAGCTCGACCTGCTCGGCGAGGAGGTCGTGCCGGTGCTGCGCGAGGAGTTCGCCAAGAACCGGCCGGCGACCGTGCCGGACGCCCCGACCCACGCGTCCCTGCTCGCGAAGAAGTCCGGGAACGCCGAGACCACCGAGAACGCCCAGAACTCCGAGAACGCCGAAGAGGTGAGTGCCCGATGAGGCTCGTCGTCGTCTCGGCGGGGCTGAGCGTCCCGTCCTCCACCAGGCTGCTGGGCGACCGGCTCGCCGCCGCCACCGGTGCCGACGAGGTCCGCGTGGTCGAGCTGCGCGACCTCGCGGTGGAGATCGCGCACACCTTCACCAACGGGTTCCCGGGACCGGACCTGTCCGCCGCCTTCGAGGCGGTCGCCGCCGCCGACGGGCTGATCGTCGTCACGCCGGTGTTCTCCGCCTCGTACAGCGGGCTGTTCAAGTCCTTCTTCGACGCGCTGAGCGGCAGCGACCCGGAGGCGCTCGGCGGCAAGCCGGTGCTGATCGCCGCGACCGGCGGCAGCGCCCGGCACTCGCTGGTCCTCGACCACGCCCTGCGGCCGCTGTTCTCCTACCTCAAGGCCGTCGTCGTCCCGACCGGGGTGTACGCCGCCGCCGAGGACTGGGGCGCCGAGGGCCTGGACGCCCGTATCGGCCGGGCGGCCGGGGAACTGGCGGCGCTGGTCTCCGGGACCTCCGGGACGCCCGCCCGGCCCGCCCGGAAGGCGGACACCTTCGAGGACGTCATGCCCTTCGAGGAGCGGCTCGCGGGGCTGCGGCCCACCGGGTGAGAGCCCGGTAAGAACGGCGTGCGCCGGGGTCCCGGCCCCGGTGCGCCGGCCGCGGCCTTGGCAGACTGGGCAGGTGCCCCAGACAGCCCAGACGGTTCTGCTCGCCGAAGACGACCGCGCCATCCGCAACGCCCTGGAACGCGCCCTCACCCTGGAGGGTTACCAGGTCACCGCGGTCGCCGACGGCGCCACGGCGCTGGCGCGGGCCCGCTACAGCCGCCCCGACGTGCTGGTGCTGGACGTGATGATGCCGGGCATCGACGGCCTCCAGGTCTGCCGGGCGCTGCGCGCCGAGGGCGATCCGACGCCGATCCTGATGCTGACCGCGCTGGTGGAGACCGCCGACCGGATCGCGGGCCTGGACGCGGGCGCCGACGACTACGTGGTCAAGCCGTTCGACGTCGAGGAGGTCTTCGCCCGGCTGCGCGCCCTGCTCCGCCGTACCGGGGCCTCCCGCTTCGCCGTCCCCGAGGACCTGCCCAAGCCCCCGCCCGACCCCGCCGGGACCCCCGGGCGGTACATCGAGGCGGCCGGGCTGCGGATGGACCCGCAGGCCCGCCGGGTCTGGCGCGGGGACCGGGAACTGGAGCTGACCCGCACCGAGTTCGAGCTGCTGGAACTGCTGGTGCGCAACGCCGGCATCGTCCTGGACCACGCCACCATCTACGACCGGATCTGGGGCTACGACTTCGGGCCCGGCTCCAAGAACCTCGCCGTCTACGTCGGCTATCTGCGCCGCAAACTCGACGAGCCGGGCGCGCCGCAGCTCATCCAGACGGTGCGTGGCGTGGGTTACGTGCTGCGGGAGGGCTGAGTGGGCGGGCGCCCGTGGTCCTCCCGGCGCGGCCGGCCGGGGGCGGGAGCGGAGCACGAGGGGGAGCGGCCGGTGGCGGGGCAGGGGCGGCGGCCCCGGCTGGCGTCGCTGCGGACGACGTTCGCGGTGTCGTTCGCCACGGTCACGGCGGTCGTCACGGTCCTGGTCGGGCTGCTGTCGTACGGCGCCGCCGCCCGGCTGGTCCGGGTCGACCAGGAGACCGTGTTCGGGCAGGTCGTACGGGATCTGCGGGACGAGGTGCGGCAGCAGCGGATGTCGCCCGACGACTTCTCCTCCGCCGCGCCCGGCCACGACATCGTCCGTCCGGCCCGCACCGACGTGCAGGTCCTCGGGCCCGACGGCGCGGTCTCCGACGCCTCCGAGCCCGAACTGCCGGTGACCGCCGCCGACCGCCGTACCGCCGCCGCGGCGCCCGCCGGGCGGATGGTGCAGCACAAGGACGTCGACGTCGGCGACGACGTCTTCCGCGTCGCCACCGTCTCGCTGGGCGGCGGGCGGGGCGCGGTGCAGGTGGCGCAGGAGTTCAGCGACACCGAGGACCTGCTGCGCACCCTCCAGCAGCGGACGCTGCTGCTGATGGCCGTGGTGGTGACCGCCGCCGGGCTGTTCGGCTGGTGGCTGGCCCGGCGCATCACCCGGCGGCTGGTCGCGCTGACCGCCGCCGCCGAGGACGTCGCCCGCACCCGGCGACTGGGCATCCAGGTGCCGGTGACCGGGTCCGACGAGGTGGGCCGCCTCGGCCGGGCCTTCGACCGGATGCTGGGCCGGCTCGCCCAGTCGGAGGAGGACCAGCGCCGGCTGGTCCAGGACGCGGGCCATGAGCTGCGTACGCCGCTGACCTCGCTGCGGACCAACATCTCGCTGCTCGGGCGGATCGACGAGCTGCCGCCCGCCGCCCGTGAGGAACTCGTCGCCGACCTCGGCCAGGAGGCCCGCGAACTGACCGACCTCGTCAACGAACTGGTCGACCTCGCGGCCGGCCAGGCCGACACCGAGCCGCCGCAGCGGGTCGACGTCGCCGAGATCGCCCGTGACGTGGCGTCCCTGGCCCGGCGCCGCACCGGCCGCGCGATCACCGTACGGGCGTGCGGCGAGACCACGACCGAGGGGCGGCCGACGCTGCTGACCCGGGCGCTCTCCAACCTGGTCGAGAACGCCGCGAAGTTCGACCCGGACGGCACCACGCCCATCGAGGTCGCCGTCGCCGGGCCGGCCCTGCCGGGGACCCTGCGCGTCGAGGTCCGCGACCGCGGGCCGGGCATCGCCGACGGCGACCTGGACCGGGTCTTCGACCGCTTCTACCGCGCCACCGACGCCCGCTCCCGCCCCGGCTCCGGCCTCGGCCTGTCCATCGTCCGGGAGGTGGCCCTGGCCCATGGGGGAGCGCCGTTCGCCTACCGGCGGGAGGGGGGCGGGTCGGTGATCGGGTTCACGATCGGAGGGGTGGGGGCGGGGGCGGGGGTGGGGGCGGGGGCCGGGTAGGTGCGGTTCGCGGTGGGGGTGGGCGGTGGTGCGGGCTGTTCGCGGTGACGGTGGGTGGTGGTGCGGGCTGTTCGCGGTGACGGTGGGTGGTGGTGCGGGCGGTTCGCGGTGGGGGTGGGCTGCTGGGATGGGGCGTTCGCGGAGGGTGGGGTGCTGGTGTGGGCCGTTCAGTGTGGGCTGTTCACGGTGACGCCGTCCAGCGGGGTGCCGTCTCCGCCCAGCGGGCGTCCCATTCGGCGAGGTTGCGGCGGCGCAGCAGGGCCGCCGAGGCCCACTGGGCGGCGACGCCGAGAAGGGCGACGGCCAGGAAGGCGAGGATGGCCCAGCCCATGGCGAAGCTGCGGACCTCCTCGGCGGTGAGCGGCGGCTCGGTGAGCGACCCGTCGGCGCCGACCCAGACCCGGACGGCGCTGTCCGCGGGCGTGCCCGGCGGTACGTCGGTCGTGCCGGTGCGGGGGCGGCCGTGCGGGTCGGTGAAGCGGACCTCGACCGGGTAGCGCGCCCGGCGGGCCTCGTCGGAGCCGGGCTCCGGGTGCCGGGGGGCGTCGCGCAGGAGGACGGCGGTGGTGTGGTGCCGGGTGTGGGCCTGCCGCTCGGCGGTCGCCCGGTAGTGCCGGTCGGCGGTGTCGCCGACGGCGAGCGCGGCGAGCAGGCCGAGGAGCGGCACGGTCAGCAGCAGCCCGAGCGCGATCCAGCCCTGGAGCCGGTCGGTGCGCCGGCACAGGGGGTTGTGCCGGTGGCGCCACGGGAGCACGGGACGGACGTACCGCTCAGGGGCGGGAGGTGGCTGGGCGGGAGGTATCGCGCCGGACACCGGGGTCCTCCTTCCGGCGGCGGGGGCCGGGGGCCGAGGGAGACGGGGCTCAGGGGAACGGGGGATCACCGGCGCCGGTGCCCGGCGGGTGCGGGTGCGGGTCCGAGTGCGGGTGCGGGCCCGTGACCGACGGATGGGCGTGGGCGGCGCGCAGCACCAGCGCGGCGCCGCGGACCGCCGCGGTGTGCGGCGCGGGAACGGTCCGCAGCGGCGCGCGCAGACCGGCGAGCAGCCGCCAGGTGAGGTCGGGCCGCAGCGCGCCGCCGCCCGCCAGCAGCGCGCCCCGGCGCAGGGCACCGGCGGTGACGGACGTACCGTCCTGCCGGCGCATCGAGGCGACCATGGCGGTGACGGCGTCGCTCAGTTCCGCCGACGTCCCCGCGTCGGAGAGGTCGGTGGTGCCCAGGGCGGTGCGGCGGGCGTCCCACACCGCGCCGTCGACGAGGAGCACCACCTCGGTGAGATGGGCGCCGATGTCGATCACGAGCAGCGGCCGGGAGAGGTCGGCGTCCGCGGCCAGGGCGACGGCGCGGGCGGCGGGGACGGTCAGTACCGCCCGTGGCCGCAGCACCGCCAGGGCCGTACGGGCCCGTTCCCGCCAGGCCGGACCGCCCAGCACCGGCGCGGTCACCACCACCAGCGGCCGGGCCGGGCGCGGCAGCCGGTGGCCGAGCAGCCGGTCGAGCATCCGCGCGGTGCCCGGTACGTCGACGATGGTGCCCCGCTGGACCGGCCGCACCGCGCCGGTGACGGTGGGCGCGTCGAGCACCGTGCCGCGACCGGAGATCCAGGCACGGGTACGGGCGCTGCCCAGATCCAGGGCGAGCCCCGAACACTGCCGGCACAGCGGCCATGGGCGGTGCCGGTGCCGGTGCCGGGCCGGGGAGCCGGGTCGGGGGCTGCGGGGGAGGGTCATCGTGCGGCCTCCGGCGGTCGTCGGCACGGCGGGCTGGGCCGGTCCGGGTGCTGGGCCGGGGGGCCGGGTCGGGGGCTGCGGGGGAGGGTCATCGTGCGGCCTCCGGCGGTAGTCGTCGGCATGGCGGGCTGGGCCGGTTCGGGTGCCCGGCCGGGGGGCGGGGGTGGCGGGCGGCGGTCATCGGCCGCTCTCCCGCACTCGTCGGCACGGCGGGCAGTAGCGGATCTGCGGCACGATCAGCAGCAGCTCGCGGTCGAGGGGGCACCGGCACCGGCCGCAGACGCCGTAACCGCCGCCGTCGATGCGGCCCAGTGCCGCCTCCACGTCGGCCAGGACCATGCGCGCGGAGGCCGCGAGCCGGGCGCGTACCGCGTCCCGCGCGGGGGTACGGCACCGGCGGGCGTCCTCGGCGCCGGGTTCGGCGGCGATCCGCCGGAGCTGTTCGCGGCGGAACAGGCGCTGTTCGCGCAGGTTCTCCCGCAGCGCGGCGAGGTCCTCGGGCGACAGGTGGGTGGCGGTCTCGCCGATGGTCTGGTGGTGCACCACTTCACCCCTCCGGGCGGCGTCGGCGTACGGGGGCCGGTCAGGCGGCGGCGCGGCTCTGGCAGCCGACGCAGTACCGCGTGTACGGGAGGATCTCCAGCCGCTCGGCAGGGACCGGCTTGGCGCAGCCCAGGCAGGTGCCGTAGGAACCGTCGTCGACCCGGGCGAACGCCGCGTCGATCTCCTTCAGCACCCGCTGGATCGCCTCGGCCTGCGCGGACATCAGGTGGTCGTCCGCGCTCTGCCCGGTCTCCCGCAGCGCCCGCAGTTGCGCCAGCCGGGTGTCCCGGGCGTGCTCCAGCCTCAGCCGGACGTCGGGGGCGGCGGGCCGGCCGGGGCGACGGTCGGCGGTCGGGGAGGTGTCGAGCGTCATGGTGGTCGGGTCCTTTCCCATGGCGTGGCGGTACGCGGCGGCCGTCCGGTCCGGGCCGGGCCCGCGGCCCGCGGCACCGCGGGCACGGTCCGGACCGGACGGCCCGGTCACCCACGACCCTGCCGCTCCCGGCCCGCGAAACCCATCGGGCGCGGACCCCATTCACCGGGGACCGCGGTAACCACGTCCGGCCGGCGGCGGGCACCGCATGGGCACCCCGCGCGGACGAATATGGGGGCCGGACCCCATCGACCCCGGCCGGTGCCGAGGGGCAGGCTGGGGGCGGTATCGGTCGTGAACCGGGGCCGCGACTCCACCCGGGGCGTGCGGGGACCGAGGACGAGAGGACCGAGGACGAGAGCACCGACACGGCCGCCGGCCGGGATCGGTCCTGAAGGAGGAGTCACCCCGGTGTCGCTGTTCTGGCGGATCTTCGGGCTGAACGCCGTGGTGCTGGGCACCGCGACGGGCCTGCTGCTGTGGGCGCCGGTGACCGTGTCGGTGCCGGTGCTGCTGACCGAGGCGGTCATCCTGGTCGGCGGGCTGGCCGTGATGCTCGTCGCCAACGCCGCCCTGCTGCGCTGGGGCCTGACCCCGCTCGGCCGGCTGACCCGCCTGATGGCCACCGTCGACCTGCTCCGCCCCGGCCAGCGGCTGCCCGTGCCCGGGGCCGGCGGGGGCGGCGAGGTCACCGAGCTGGTCCGCACCTTCAACGCCATGCTGGACCGCCTGGAGCACGAACGGGCCACCTCCAGCGCCCGCGTCCTGCTCGCCCAGGAGGCCGAACGCCGCCGTATCGCCCAGGAACTGCACGACGAGGTCGGGCAGGGCATGACCGCGATCCTGCTGGTGCTCAAGCGGGCCGCCGACGACGCCCCCGAGCCGCTGTGCGGGGAACTCCACCAGGCGCAGGAGATCACCCGGGCCAGCCTGGACGAGGTACGGCGCCTGGTGCGCAGGCTGCGGCCGGGGGTCCTGGACGACCTGGGGCTGGTCAGCGCGCTGACCTCGTTGACGCAGGACTTCGCCACCCACACCGGGCTGCGTGTGGTGCGCCGCTTCGCCACCGACCTGCCCGTACTGGACCCGGAGACCGAACTCGTCCTCTACCGGGTGGCCCAGGAGAGCCTGACGAACGCCGCCCGGCACGCCGACGCCGCCCGGATCGAGGTCGCGCTGCGCCGGTCCGGGGAGGCGGTGACGCTGGAGATCACCGACGACGGCCGGGGCATCGAGGCCCTCTGCGAGGGCGCCGGCATACGCGGCATGCGCGAACGGGCCCTGCTCGCCGGCGCCGCCCTTGACCTCACCTCCACGCCCGGCACCGGAACCCGCGTCCGCCTCACCGTCCCCGCCTCCAGGAAGCAGCCCTGACCATGTCCGAGCCCACCCCGGCCGCCACGCCGATCCGCATCCTGCTCGCCGACGACCACGCCCTCGTACGCCGCGGGGTACGGCTGATCCTCGACCGGGAACCCGACCTGGAGGTGGTCGCCGAGGCCGGGGACGGCGCCGAGGCGATCGAGGCGGCCCGCAGCGAACGCGTCGACCTCGCCGTCCTCGACATCGCGATGCCCCGCCTCACCGGGCTCCAGGCCACCAGGGAACTGGCCGCGCTGAAGCCGGGGCTGCGCATCCTGATGCTGACCATGCACGACAACGAGCAGTACCTGTTCCAGGCGCTCAAGGCCGGGGCCTGCGGATACGTGCTGAAGTCGGTGGCCGACCGGGATCTGGTCGCCGCCTGCCGGGCCGCGATGCGCGACGAGCCGTTCCTCTACCCCGGCGCGGTCACCGCCCTCATCCGCAACTACCTGGACCGGGTCCGGCACGGAGAGGAGAATGCCGACCACATCCTCACTCCGCGCGAGGAGGAGGTCCTCAAGCTCGTCGCCGAGGGCCACTCCTCCAAGGAGATCGCCGAGGTCCTGTTCATCAGCGTCAAGACCGTGCACCGCCACCGCGCCAACCTCCTGCACAAACTCGGCCTGCGCGACCGCCTCGAACTCACCCGCTACGCCATCCGCGCCGGCCTCATCGAACCCTGACCCCCCCTCCAGGAAACGGACGGCGCCATGCCCCGGGCCCCGCACCGCTCGGCGACACCCCTGGCGGTGCTGCTCGCGGTCCTGTCGGTGCTGCTGCCGACGGGCGGGGTGCCGGGCGGGACGGGGGCCGTCCCGGCGGGGGCGGCGCGGGGCGGCGCGACGGTCGCCGTGACCGAGGTGGCGCACACCCCGCACACCCCGGGCGCCACTCCCCGCACCCCCGACTTCACCCCTCACGCTCCCGCCACCACTCCCCACACCCCGGGCTTCACCCCTCACACCCGCGCTACCACTCCCCGCACTCCCGCCACCACTCCCCACACCCCCACCCTCCGGGCCCACACCCCCACTCCCCGGGCCGACGCGCCCACCCCCCGGGCCGACGCTCCCGCCCCCCGGGCCGACAACCCCTGCCCCGCCACCTGCTCCGCGCAGGCCAGGACGCGGCACGAGCATCTCGGTGAGCGTCCGTCCCCGCCCGACCAGCACGCCACCCCCACCTCCCCCGGCACCCCCCGGCCCTCCGCCGCGCGCACCGCGGCGCGGCCGACGTACCCGCCGCCCCTCACCGTCCGCCGAACGACGCACGACCGCGGCCGCGCACCCCCCGCACCCTCCGGCATCCGCATCCACCCCCTTCTCCTCTCCTCGAACACGCCTGCCGGAGGCCCGTCTTGTCACGCCGGACCCATTTCTCGCGCGCCCGCGCGCTGCTCGCCCTCGCGGTGATCGTCGGATCACTGGCCATCGCCCTGACCACGCCGGTCCGTCTGGGGCTCGATCTGCGGGGCGGCACCCAGATCGTGCTGGAGACCCGTGCCACCTCCACCACCGAGGCCGGCCGGGAGGCCACCGACCGCACGGTGGAGGTACTGCGCGGCCGGATCGACGCGCTCGGCGTCGCCGAACCGACCCTCGTCCGCTCCGGCGAGGACCGCATCATCGTCGAACTGCCCGGCGTACAGGACCCCGAGGAGGCCGCCGACGTCCTCGGCCGCACCGCGCAGCTCACCGTGCACGAGGTCCTCGGCGCACCCGGGACGGACGGGAAAGCGGCCGGCCGGGCGGGGGAGCGCACCCTCCCGGACGAGTCCGGCGAGCCGCTGCGGCTGAAGTCCGCCGGGCTGACCGGCCAGGACGTCAAGGGCGCCGACGCCCGGTTCGACCAGCAGAGCGGCGCCGGATGGCATGTCACCGTCGACTTCACCGGCAGCGGGCGCGACCGGTGGACGCGGATCACCGCGCAGGCCGCCTGCCACCCGGCCGGTGACCCGCAGCGCCGGGTCGCCATCGTCCTCGACGACAAGGTCATCTCCTCACCGCAGGTCGACCCGTCCGTCGCCTGCGGCACGGGCATCCCGGGCGGGAGCACGCAGATCACCGGTTCCTTCGACGACACCGAGGCCCGCGAACTCGCGCTGCTCATCTCCGGCGGCGCCCTCCCCGTACCGGTCGAGACGATCGAACAGCGCACGATCGGCGCCACCCTCGGCGACGCCGCGATCGAGGCCGCGGCCCGCGCCGCCATCGTCGGCACCGCGCTGACCGGGCTGTTCGTCATCGCCGTGTACCGGCTCATGGGCCTGCTCGCGACCGTGGCCCTGGCCTGCTACGGCCTGATCTCGTACGCCGCCCTGGCCGCGCTCGGCGCGACGCTGACGCTGCCGGGCCTGGCCGGGTTCGTCCTGGCGGTCGGCATGGCCGTGGACGCCAACGTCCTGGTCTTCGAACGGGCCCGCGAGGAACACGCCGCCCGGCGCCGCCCCAGCCCCCGCTCGGCGCTGACGGCCGGGTTCCGGGGGGCGCTCAGCGCGATCGCCGACTCCAACGTCACCACGCTGATCGCGGCGGGCCTGCTGTTCGCGCTCGCCTCCGGCCCGGTCCGCGGCTTCGGCGTCACCCTCGGCATCGGCGTCCTCGCCTCCATGGTCAGCGCGCTGCTGATCACCCGGGTGCTCGCCGAGTACGCGGCGAACCGACCGGCCGTCCTGCGCCGCCCCCGCCTCACCGGCATCGGCGCCACCGGCTGGGTCCGCGACAGGCTGCTGCGCCGGGAACCGCACCTGATGCGGCACCCGCGGCGCTGGCTGGCCGCATCCGCCGCGGCGCTCGTGCTGGCCGCCTCGGGCGTCGTCGTACGCGGTCTCGACCTCGGCATCGAGTTCACCGGCGGCCGGCTCATCGAGTACTCCACCGGCCACGCCGTCGACCCGGACCGGGCCCGCGCCGCGCTGACCGACGCCGGGTTCCCGCGTGCGGTGGTGCAGTCCGCCGGCGACAGCGGGCTCACCGTGCGCGCGGAGAAGCTGACCGACGCGGAGGCGGCGGCCGTCACCGATGCCGTCGGGAAGGCCGGCGGCGGGGCGGAGAAGGTGCGCGACGAACTGATCGGCCCGAGCCTGGGCGACGAGCTGCGCCGCAACGCCCTGATCGCCCTCGGCCTCGCCCTGGGTGCCCAGCTCCTGTATCTCGCCGTCCGGTTCCGCTGGTACTTCGGCGCGGCGGCCGTCGCCGCGCTCGCCCATGACGTCGTGATCCTCGTCGGCGTCTTCGCCTGGCTCGGCAAGCCCGTCGACGGGGTGTTCCTGGCCGCCCTGCTGACCGTGGTCGGCTACTCGGTCAACGACTCCGTGGTCCTCTTCGACCGCATCCGCGAACTCCTCGGCCGCGACCGCACGACACCGCTGCCGCGGCTGACCAACCGGGCCATCCTCCAGACCCTTCCCCGCACCCTGAACACCGGCCTGGGCGCGGCCCTGGTCCTCACCGCGCTGGCCGTCCTCGCCGACGACACGCTGACCGACTTCGCCCTGGCCCTCCTGATCGGCCTGGCCGTCGGCACGTACTCCTCGGTCTTCACGGCGGCCCCGCTGACCCTCCGACTGCACCGGACGGAACGGTGAGGTCTGCCGGCCCGGCGGACCGGCCCCGACGGGACCCGGCGTACGCGGCCTCGCGCAGTCGGGCCAGCCGCCGGGTGGGGTGCAGGCCGGGCAGGCTGTGGGCGTAGGGGTCGTAGGACACGGTGCCGGTGGCCGGGGCGGGGCGGACGGCCTCCAGGGCCAGGGTGGCGAAGGTGCGCCAGGGCTCGTCGGGGGCGGCGGCGCGCAGGTCGAAGCGGACCGGCCGGCGGGCGAGCTGCTGCCAGAGCGTCGGCATGGTCCGGTCGGCGTCGTCGTCCGGTCCGGGCTCGGGAAAGGCCGCCAGCACCCGCTCCCGCTCACCCGTCCGGTAGGACAGCAGGGTGGAGTACGGCCCCCGCAGGGCGTTCGGCCGCAGCAGGGGCACATGGCGGCCGAGGCGCCCGGCGCGACTGGAGGTGAACAGCAGGTCGAGCGGGCGGCCCGGCCCGTCGGCGTCCTCGACCCGGACGGCCAGGCCCAGGCCGTCCGGCAGCGGCCGGGGCAGCCCGAGCGCACGGGACCAGCGGACCGTCGCCCGGTAGGAGCCGGGCCGGTCCAGCCAGGCCGCGCCCCAGGCGCCGCCGGTGACGGCGAGCGTGCCGGAGCACAGCACGCCGTGGGGATGCAGGGCCGGTGCCGAACGCCGCCGGGCCACCCGGCCGGCGACCCGGTGCGCGGTCCGGTCGATGATCATGGGCCCTCCGGAATGTCGACGCCTGCCCGGCGGAGCACTGCCGGTGCACCCTCCGCCCCGGGTTTCCGCGACCGCACCGGCGAAACGGCGAGCTCCTCCCACCGGGGGCAGGTGAGCCGGAAGAACCCTGGGTACTCGCCGGGGCATGATGAAACGCGCGCTGTGGCAGGGCCTGCTGGCCGGTACGGCCGGAGTGGCGGCGATGACACTGGCCGAGAAGGCCGAGCAGCGGCTGACCGGCCGGCCCGACTCCCACGTCCCCGCCCGCACCCTGGAACGCCTGACCGGCATGCGGGAGTACCCCGGCCGCCAGCCGGTGCCGGTGAACCTGGCCATGCACGTGGGCCAGGGCGCCCTCCTGGGCATCCTGCGGTCGGTGATGTCCCACGCGGGGATGCGCGGACCGTGGTCGTCGGCGAAGTTCGCCGTCGTCCGGCTCACCAGCGACCAGATCCTGGAGAACGCCACCGGCGCCGGCGCCCCGCCGCAGACCTGGCCACGCCGCGAACTCGTCATCGACCTGCTCCACAAGACGGTGTACGCCTTCACCACCGGCGCCCTCGCCGACACCCTGGCAGCCCGCTCGGGCCCAGGCCCCGGCCAACGCCACGCCGCGCTCCGCCCCGGCCGCCACCCGGACGCGGGGCCACCGGCCCGGGGACGGTGACGGACCCACCACCGGACGGAGGCGACCCCGCCTCACGGCCCCCAGGCGGTACGATCACCGCTTCGATTGCGGCCCGGCCAGTCCTGACACCGACAATCAGGCTAGGAGCGAGTAGAGGACCCGCCTGGCTCCCAAGTCCCCATTGGCGCTCCGGCCGGGAGATGGCGTCGCTGGCCTACTTCGGACCGCCGTCGAAGGTGCCGTACCGATTCCACGGGCTACCTGTTGCCGCGCAGGGCATGCAGGTGGGTATGGAAGGCGACCGCGTGACCCGCCATCGAAGCCTTCCAGGGCGCGGCATCGGCGTGGGCGATCTCCTGCCAGGCCGCAGCGTTGGCGGCGGCGAACGCCTCCTTGGCCTCCGCTGGTGCGGTGCGCCAGGAGGGAAAGCGGCGGGCGAAGGCGTCCGCCTCAACGAGCGTGTGTCCGGCTTCGAGCAGGCGCAGGGTGAGGATGGCGGGATCGATCCAGGCCGCGCCGCGTGTGGGCCAGGCCCAGTCGATGATGTGGGCACGGTCGTCCACGATCAGGTTGTGCGGGGCGAGGTCGGTGTGCAGGAGGGTGTCGCCGGAGAAGAGGGCGGCAGATCCTGGCGGGGCGTAGGCGGCCCAGCGCTGTTCGGCGGCCTTGATGGGAACGTCCGTGGGAGCGGTGGTCTCTTGGAGTTCCGCAAGAGCGGCAGCGACGAGGGGCAGGTCTGGGGAACCCGGGCTGTAGTCGGCGTGCCGCCCCGGGAGGACCTC
Organism: Streptomyces sp. NPDC000134; assembly: GCF_042899225.1. Classification (NCBI taxonomy): domain Bacteria; kingdom Bacillati; phylum Actinomycetota; class Actinomycetes; order Kitasatosporales; family Streptomycetaceae; genus Streptomyces; species Streptomyces sp. NPDC000134. The sequence continues at coordinate 406,983 of NZ_JBIAZN010000003.1, read as the reverse complement.
GTATCCGAGGAGGTCCCAGTCGGCCACCTCAATGTGCCAGTACAGGCGGGGGCAGGCACGGGGGAGGTGTGGGTTGATCGCCGCTTCTCGCCGCTGGGCCGGGGCCTGTGGGTGGTCGGTGGGGATGCCCTTGACGAAGACCGGGCCGTGATCGGTCTCGAGGAACGCGGCGATGCCGCCGAGTCGGGGGAGGGCGGTCAGACCCTCGGTCATGAGGTTCACGCTGGGGTCGCGGCCGATCTTGCAGACCGAGGCGATGCCGTGCGGGTCCACGTGGAAGAAGGTGTGGCCGGCGTTGCAGCCGGTGAAGACACGGCGGGCGCGGACGTACTTCTGGGCCTGTGAGGCGAGCGGCTTCGCCTCTCCGTCGATCGTCGGGGACATGTTCGTGAAGACCTGGTACGGGAAGTCCCAGCGGTCTTCCACCAGGCGGACCATGTCGTCCACCTCGTGGGCGTTTTCGTCGGCGACGATGATGTTGATCCGGACGGGCAGGCCCGCCGTGCGGGAGGCGTCCAGGCCGTGGGTGAACCGGTCGAAGGCGCCGCGGTTGCGGGTGACGGCGTCGTAGGTCTCTCCCGTCGCCCCGTAGAGGCTCACCGTCAGGCGGTAGGGCCGCAGGCGGGCGAACAACTCCTGCATCCTCGCTTTGTGGAGCTGGCTGCCGTTCGTCGAGATCTGGATCATCATCCCGAGTCCGGTGGCGTACTCGTAGGCGGCGGCGAACTGCGGGTCGATCAGGGCCTCGCCGCCGGTGATCTGGAGCCACAGGACGCCGGCGTCTCGCAGCATTGTGAGCAGGCGTGTCTTGCCGTCCCAGTCCAGGCCCTCGAACCGCTTCTCGCCGAGGTAGCAGAAGCCGCAGTCGTGGTCGCAGCCGAGGTTGATCTCCCATGACGCCTTCGCATACCCGTAGGTGGAGCGTTCGCGGACGAGGAGGGTGTCCCGCAGTGGCCCGGTGGGCAGGGGAATCTGCCATGCGGTCGTGGCCGCCTCGGCGAGCCAGGCCGGGGCCGACCGGTCCTCGGTGGCCGCCGTGTGCAGTTCCTCGAAGCGGGACTCGGGGAGGGCCACTCCCTTGGCGTGACCGGGCCGGAGGAGGAGGTACTGGCCCAGGAACGGACTCGTGATCAGTTGGTGCACGTTGCCTCCATGTCGTTTGGCAGGGGGTGGGGCGGGTCCGTACAGAGGTGGAGTCGGGGGACTCCCCGGACCCGCCCCGCTCACCGGCCACCTGTCCTTCGGCTGGTCGGCCGGTGAGGCTGGAGGGCCCCGGGATCTACGAGACAGTGGCCAGATCGTTGATGAGCTCGTCCAGGCTGACCTACGCGCAGTCGGCGATCCGGACGCCCCGGGAGAGGGTCGGCCATCGGCTTCGAGGCTCCCGTCGCGGGAGGAGCGTTTCCACGCCGTCGCTACGCCGTCTCCCCGCCGTCTGGGCGGCGGAGAAGTGTCGGTCGGCGGCGTGGAGCCGCGCTGCGGATAAGCGGAACCTGTGGGTCACGCCCATTCGTACGACCGGAAGAGCGACCGCGATGCTGAACGACTCAAGTCCGGCAGTTCACAGTCCGCACACGCACTGGGTGGCCCTGGCCGGTCGGTGTGAGCCCCTTGGCCCGGCCCGTGACCAGGTTCGTAGTGTGCTGGCCGGCGTCGTCCCTTGCGTAGACGATGCGGCGCTGGTCGTGTCCGAGCTGGTGGGCAACGCCGTGCGGCACACGACGGCCGGCCCCGACTGCCTGACCATCGAGATTGACGGGGATCAGGTCGTCGTCGCGGTCCACGACCCGGAGCCCGACGACGGCCGTGTGCACCTGTCGGAGACGGCTGCCGATCCGCTTGCCGAGTCCGGCCGTGGGCTATGGCTGGTGCAGACGCTGGCATGTCGGTGGTACGTGGAGACCACCACCGTCGGTAAGGCGGTCGTTGCCGTCCTGCCGCGTGGGCAAACGGCAGTCAGCCGAGCGGCAGCCTCTCGATGGCGTCCCACCGATAGGCGCGGTCCTCGCGTCGCAGCTCCACCAACTGCACTTCCTGGACGTGCAGATGGACTGGTGCAAGTCCCCGGAGGGGGGTGACGGCCTCGATGACCGGGGCAGCGGGGCGGGGCCGGTTGTTGTAGGCCAGGCTCAGATGCGGGCGGAACAGCGCGGTCGGTTTCCGGGGAGTCAGCCCTAGCGAAGCCATGGATTCGCTGAGGGCCGAGTGCAGCGCCAGTACCGGGCCCCAGGGCGCTACCGTCAGGCGTACGGCTCCCCGGGAACCCGCGAGCGGGACCGCCCGCAGGCGGAAGGCCGCCGGGAGAAGCGGGGCCGCCGCGCTGATGACGTCATCGAGACGGGGCAGCGGCAGCGCTGCGGCGGTACCGACGCGTGTGAGCGTGATGTGCAGCCCGTCGTCGGGGACCGGGTCCAGGCCGAGCGGCGCGAGGTGCTGCTGGCAGCGAAGAGCGAGGTCGGCCAGCTCTGAGTTGTCGGGGAAGGTGAGTATCCAGTAGTACGCCCGGGTCTGTGCCGTCCAGCCGGGCCGGTCCCAGTGATCGACCATGGTCTCCACGGCGTCGAAGGCGGCCTGATCGTGCGCCGCGATCACCACCGGGTCACTCAGGTCGGTCGGCGGGTGGGCAGGGAAAGCTGCGGGATCGGCGCTGAGCTGGACGTGCGGCCAAGACACCCGGCGAACTCCTCCACGATCACCCCCCCTCAGCAGGCGGGAGTTGACAGCCCCAGGCGCGGAGCTGTTCGCCATACTCGCGCACCGCCGGCCGGGACCGCCAAGGGGCTGCTCGCTCGTAAAGGTCCCGAGAGCGTTGCCGCACCGAGCTGATCGGCAGCGGGCTGGCCAGAGTGATCGCCTGTTGCCCGAGGGACATGGCGTGTTCCACGTCCGGTGCTCGCTGTTGAAGTATCGCGGTGGCCACGTCGAGGCGGACCAGCGAGCGGCTCCACGCGGAGTCGGACTTCTCGACCAGGTCGTCGAGGTTCTCGGCGTCTCGCAGCACGTGCCCGGTGTCGTGCAGAGCGACACGGGCCGTCAGCGCGTTGGCCAGGGTGCGGGCCCGCCCATACGGCGAGAAGGAGATGCAGGAGGTCAGGCCGGGGGCCACGGCATGCCGGTCGGAGAGTTCCAGCGCCCGCCCGATGGCCCGCTCGGCCTGGGCCCGGTCACCGAGCTTGCCGAGCGCTCGGGCCCGGCCGTTGACCAGCAGCCGGATGGCCTGCGGGTGGTTAGGCGCCCGGTCCACCGCGGCGGCGGCCCGCGCGTCGGCCTCGTCGTAACGGCCTGTGTAGTACGCCGCGAAGGACTGGGTGCCGCAGGCCCACAGCTCGGTGTCGAGATCACCGATCGCCAGACTCAGTGTCAGCGCTTCGGCGCAGTACGCCTCAGCCAGGGGGAACGCGCCGGTGTTCACTGCCATGTAGCCGAGCAGTCCGCCAGCGCGTGCGGTGACTCGGAACAGTTCCCTGCGTGCGGACGGAGGTTGCTGACCGGCGAGCAGGGTGTGCGTCATGCTGTGCAGGCTCTTCGTCTGTCCCCACAGGCCGTCCGGCCCTTCCTTCTCGTACCGCTCGGTGATCGCCTCGATCCGGGAGGTGAGAAAGGACAGAGTGGTCTGGTCGACGTTGCCGCAGGTCAGTTGGCGGGCTCGGGCGACAATGTCCGTCGGGTCGTCGGCGGGGGTTGTCGGGCCCGGCTGGGGAAAAGGTGGAACGTCCGCAGGGAGGGGCTCTGGGGCGGACGGCGGATAGGCCGAGGGCAAAGTGAATAGGTCGCGGGCGGCCCTGCCCAGCAGCTCCTCCAGAATGCGGCACGTGTCCGGGCGGGGAAGCTGCTTCAGTTCCCCACTCATCCACCGGTCGAACTGCCGCGATGAGACCGCGACTGAGGCCAGCCGAGGGTCATCCGCATGCTTGGCCAGGTTCTTGGCCGCGCGGGAGAACTGCACCTCGAACGCCGTGTAAGTCGTGAGGTGGCGCTCTTCGAGTAACTGCCGAAGCAGCGTGCTCCGGGGCATGGAAGACCTCCCCACACGTCGACGGAACCACGGGCCCCTCGGCCAACGGCACGCACGCCGGACCGTGCGGCGTACGGGATGTCCTACGCAAGAGTGCCGACGCAAAGGACAACTAGGCAATATGTCCGGCTGAGTTGTCCCGTCCGGGTTGTCCGTCAACGGGTGGATGGACAGACTGCCTCCATGGCACTGCCCTCGATGTGCCCCGGACGCCTGACAGCCCGTCCCCGGCACTGACAGGGCGAGGCCCCAAGACCCCGCCCGGCCCCTACGAAATCCCAGCTCAGGGCCACACCAAGCAGTACGGCTGATGTCCCGCCTCGTGCAGCCGGTGTGAGAAGTCCTGCCACTCGTGCAGCAGCCGGTACACGTTGAACGCGTCCCTCGGCCCCCCGCGGTCCGGGACCGTGGACCAGATGAACGCCGCCGCGCCGACCGCCTCCTCGCCGATGCCGCGCAGGGGGTCGACGACCGTCATCGGGAGTTTGACGACGGCGTAGTCGGGGTGGAGGACGACGAGTTCGAGCGGGGGGACCCGGTGGAGGGGGACGCCCTCGATGCCGGTGAGGACCATCGCGGCCATGGTCTCCGGCTTGATCTTGGTGAACATGCCGTTCATGCCCAGCTCGTCGCCGCCGAGTTCCTCGGGGCGCATCGAGATCGGGACGCGGGCCGCGGTCGCGCCGTCGGGCGCGCCGAAGTACTTGTACGTCACCCCCACCCGACCACCATTCCTGCTCCCCGCTCCCGGGCGGTCCACCCGGCGGTCGATCCGCCGCTCGGCCGGCTCCGGCTCGATCGGTACGCCGTATGCCTGACGCGCCTCGGTCGTCTCCTCCGCCTCGCGCCGGTGTCTTCCCCGCCGGGCACGTCGAGGACCGAGGTCGCCGGTCCCCTCGCCCAGTCCGCCACCGCGATGCATATCTCCACCCGACTGCTTTTCTAGGACGCGTGGCCCCCGCCGCGCAACCCGATCATCGTGTCAGTGACCTCCCCCACGGCCGCCCGGCGAAACGTGCGCCGAAACATCTGGCCGCAGGATGTCCGCCGTAGGCCGGCAGTCCCCGCCCGCGCGCCCGCGTGAGCGGCGCGTACCGGGCCTCCAGTCTTGCAGACGACGGGGCGTGCGGCCCGGTTGTCCCGATCTTCCCTCGCCCGCCCCCGGCCGGCACCCGCCCCTGGCCTACCCTGAGGAGGTCACCCAGGGCAACCGGAGTCCGAGAAGTCGGAGAAGGTCGAGAAGGTCGGAGAAGTCGCAGGTCATGAGCGAACTGGCATATCCATACGAAGCACCGGCCTCGCAGGCGCTGTTCGACCGGGCGGCGGCCGTGACGCCGGGCGGGGTGAACTCCCCGGTGCGGGCCTTCGGCGCGGTGGGCGGCACCCCGCGGTTCATGGTGTCCGGTGACGGCCCGTACCTCACCGACGCCGACGGCCGCGAGTACGTCGACCTGGTCTGCTCCTGGGGGCCGATGATCCTCGGGCACGCGCACCCCGAGGTGATCGCCGCCGTCCAGGAGGCGGTCGGGCGCGGCACCTCGTTCGGCACGCCCGCCGAGGGCGAGGTCGCGCTGGCCGAGGCCATGGTCGAGCGGGTCGCGCCGCTGGAGCAGGTGCGGCTGGTGTCCAGCGGCACCGAGGCGACCATGTCGGCGATCCGGCTGGCCCGCGGGTTCACCCGGCGCACCAAGGTGATCAAGTTCGCCGGGTGCTACCACGGCCACGTCGACTCGCTGCTCGCCTCCGCCGGCAGCGGGGTGGCCACCTTCGCGCTGCCCGACACGCCCGGCGTCACCGGCGCCCAGGCGAGCGACACGATCGTGCTGCCGTACAACGACCTGGACGCCGTGCGCGCCGCCTTCGCCGCGCACCCCGGTGAGATCGCCTGCGTGATCACCGAGGCCGCGCCGGGCAACATGGGCGTGGTCACCCCGCTGCCCGGGTTCAACCAGGGGCTGAAGGACGCCTGCGCCGCCAACGGCGCGCTGTTCATCTCGGACGAGGTGATGACCGGCTTCCGTACCAGCAAGGCCGGCTGGTACGGCGTCGAGGGCGTCGTCCCCGACCTGATGACCTTCGGCAAGGTGATGGGGGGCGGGTTCCCCGCCGCCGCCTTCGGGGGGCGCGCGGACGTCATGGCGCACCTCGCCCCGGCCGGGCCCGTGTACCAGGCGGGCACCCTCTCCGGGAACCCCGTCGCCACCGCCGCCGGGCTCGCCCAGTTGCGGCTGCTCGACGACGCGGCGTACGCCAAGGTGGACGCCGTGTCGGCCGAGATCCAGGCCCTGATCACCGAGGCGCTGAGCAAGGAGGGCGTGGCGCACACCGTGCAGACCGCCTCCAACATGTTCTCCGTCTTCTTCACCGACGGGCCGGTGCGCGACTACGCGGACGCCAAGGCGCAGGAGTCGTTCCGCTTCACCGCGTTCTTCCACGCGATGCTGGCGGGCGGGGTCTATCTGCCGCCGTCGTCCTTCGAGTCCTGGTTCGTCTCCACCGCGCACGACGAGCGCGCGGTGCAGCGGATCGCCGACGCCCTCCCGGCGGCGGCCCGCGCGGCGGCGGAGGCGGCCGCATGAGCGCCACGCCCGAGAAGGACATCACCGTCGTCCATCTGATGCGGCACGGCGAGGTCGAGAACCCCACCGGTGTGCTGTACGGCCGGCTGCCCGGCTACCACCTCTCCGAGCTGGGCCGGCGCATGGCCGACCGGGTCGCCGAGCGCCTCGCCTCCCGGGACATCACCCATGTCGTCGCCTCCCCGCTGGAGCGGGCGCAGGAGACGGCGACGCCGATCGCCAAGGCGCACGGCCTGGACCTGGCCACCGACGCCCGGCTCATCGAGGCCGAGAACGTCTTCCAGGGCAAGACCTTCGGCATCGGCGACGGCGCGCTGCGCCGCCCGGCCAACTGGAAGCACGTCGTCAACCCGTTCAAGCCGTCCTGGGGCGAGCCGTACGTCGACCAGGTGGTACGCATGATGGGGGCGCTGGACGCCGCCAAGGACCGTGCCCGCGGGCACGAGGCGGTGCTGGTCAGCCATCAGTTGCCGATCTGGATCGTGCGGTCCTACGTCGAGCGGCGCCGGCTCTGGCACGACCCGCGCAAGCGGCAGTGCACGCTCGCGTCGTTGACGACGTTCACGTACCAGGGCGACCGGATCGTCTCCGTCGGCTACTCGGAGCCGGCCCGCGACCTCGTCCCGCCGCACCTGCTGGCGGGCGCCCGGCCGGTGAAGGGGAAGGGCAAGGCGTACGGCGCCTGACCCCTCCGGCCTGGGCCGACGCGGTATGTGACCCTTGTTACGGAATCCGAACAGATTTCCGGAACCCACCTGTTCGTCCCGTCCTCTGACCGGGTGACCACCAGAGGACGTGACGAACGGGGACACCATGCCCACCTACACCCGCAGGGACATGCTCGGGCTCGGCGCGGGGGTCGCGGCGGCCGTCGGACTGGCGGCCTGCGGCACCCACGCCGCGTCGGACGGGGCAGGCGACGCGGCCGGTCCCGGCCACGGCGCCGGCCCCGGCGGTAAGCCCACGCCCAACGCCCGCCCCCTCGGCGACGGCTCCACCGAGTACACCGGCGAGCAGCCGCGCCAGCCGGACGCGCCCGAGCCGCTGGAGCCGGGGCAGGCCCCGCCGCAGTTCGTCGTCTTCTCCTGGGACGGGGCCGGCGAGATCGGCAACGGCCTGTTCCCGCGCTTCCTCGACCTCGCCGAGGAGCACGGCGCGCACATGACCTTCTTCCTGTCCGGCCTGTATCTGCTGCCCGAGTCGAAGAAGCGGCTGTACGAGCCGCCGAACAACCCGCGCGGCGCCTCCGACATCGGCTACCTCACCGACGCGCACATCAAGGAGACCCTGAAGAACGTGCGCCGCGCCTGGCTCGACGGGCACGAGATCGGCACCCACTTCAACGGGCACTTCTGCGGCGGCGGCGGCACGGTCGCCCACTGGACGCCCGAGCAGTGGCGCAGCGAGATCGACCAGGCGAAGTCCTTCGTCACCCGGTGGCGGACCAACACCGGCTGGACCGACCTGCCCGCCCTGCCGTTCGACTACGACAAGGAACTCGTCGGCGGCCGGACGCCCTGTCTGCTCGGCCAGGACAACCTGCTGCCCACCGCCCGCGAACTGGGCTGGCGCTACGACGCCTCCTCGCCCGGCGGCCGCCAGGTCTGGCCGGTCAAGCGGAACGGCGTCTGGGACCTGCCCCTCCAGCAGATACCTTTCCCCGGACACTCCTTCGAGGTCCTCTCGATGGACTACAACATCCTCGCCAACCAGTCGGTCAACTCCACCAAGGCGCCCGCGTACAACTACCCGGGCTGGCGCGAGCAGGCCACCCGGTCCTACATAGCCGGCTTCGAGCGGGCCTACGGGACGAACCGGGCGCCCTTCTTCATCGGCAACCACTTCGAGGAGTGGAACGGCGGCATCTACATGGACGCCGTCGAGGGCGCCCTGAAGCACATCGCCCGGGAGAAGGAGAAGGGCGCCGACATCCGGCTGGTCTCCTTCCGGCAGTTCACCGACTGGCTGGACGCGCAGCGCCCCGAGGTGCTGGACAGGCTGCGCACCCTGGACGTCGGCACCGCGCCGGCCGGCGACTGGCACGCCTTCCTGAAGGCGGCGCCCACGCCCGCCTGAAATGCGGTTTCCCTCCCGCGAGGGGGGTGCGCAAGATCCCCGGAACGGACATGCGAAACTTTTCACATGAGTGCCGCCAGCCGCGCCCCCCTGCGCTCGAACCGCACCACCGCCCGCGCCCGCCGCCGCGCCGCCCTGACCACCGGTGCCGTCGCCTGCGCGCTGCTCGTGTCCGCGTGCGGCTCCGGAGGCACCTCCGGCGGAGGCGGCAACACCAACTACATCACCGGCTCGGACGGCATCGCCACCGTCGGCGAGGGCGACCGCGCCGACGTCCCCGACCTGTCCGGCAAGACCGTCGACGGCGCGCGGCTCGACATCGACGACTACCGCGGCAAGGTCGTCGTCCTCAACGTGTGGGGCTCCTGGTGCCCGCCCTGCCGGGCCGAGGCGAAGAACTTCGAGAAGGTGTACCAGGACGTCAAGGACCAGGGCGTCCAGTTCGTCGGCATCAACACCCGCGACACCTCCACCGGCCCCGCCAGAGCCTTCGAGAAGGAGTACGGCGTCAGCTACCCCAGCCTGTACGACCCGACCGGGAAGCTGATGCTCCGCTTCAAGAAGGGCACCCTCAACCCCCAGGCCATCCCCTCCACGCTGGTCATAGACCGCGAGGGGAAGATCGCCGCGCGCACCCTCCAGGCACTCAGCGAGGACAAGCTGCGCAAGATGCTCGACCCGGTCCTGGCGGAGAAGTGACGTGATGGCAGTGGCCACGCTCGCCGCGGACCCCGGCGAGACCGTACGCAGCGGCGCGCTGCTGCTCGCCCTGCCGATCGCCCTGCTCGGCGGCCTGGTCTCCTTCTTCTCCCCGTGCGTCCTGCCCCTCGTCCCCGGCTACCTCTCCTACGTGACCGGCGTCACCGGCACCGACCTGGCCGAGGCCCGGCGCGGCCGGATGGCCCTGGGCGCCACCCTGTTCGTGCTGGGCTTCACGGCCGTGTTCGTCTCCGGCGGCGCCCTGTTCGGCTTCTTCGGCCAGACGCTCCAGGAGGAGCGGGACGTCCTGACCAAGGTGCTGGGCGTCCTCATGGTCGTCATGGGCGTCTTCTTCATGGGCCTGATGCCCTGGCTCACCCAGCGCGAGTACCGCTTCCACCGGCGGCCCACCGCCGGGCTGGTCGGCGCCCCGCTGCTCGGCGCCCTGTTCGGCATCGGCTGGACGCCCTGCATCGGCCCGACCCTCGCCTCGGTCCTCGCGCTCTCCTCCGACCAGGCCAGCGCCGGACGCGGGGCGATACTGACCGTCGCGTACTGCGCCGGCCTCGGCGTGCCCTTCGTGCTGGCCGCGGTCGCCTTCCGCAAGGCGCTCGGCGCCTTCGGCTGGGTCAAACGCCACTATGTCTGGGTGATGCGGGTGGGCGGCACCATGATGATCGCGACCGGTCTGCTGCTGCTGACCGGCGCGTGGGACAGCATCGTGCAGCAGATGCAGACCTGGTCCAACGGCTTCACTGTAGGGATCTGACTCGATGAGCACGACCGCCAAGACCGGGCGCGACGAGACGCCGCCGACCGGTGACGAACGGGAACTGGGCGCGGCCGGCGCCCAGCTCTCCACCGCGCCCGCGGAAGAGGCACCCCACCTGCCCTCCCTCGGCGTCATCGGCTGGGCCCGCTGGTTCTGGCGGCAGCTCACCTCGATGCGGGTCGCGCTGCTGCTGCTCCTGCTGCTGTCGCTGGGCGCGATCCCCGGCTCGCTGATCCCGCAGGAAGGCATCGACGCCACCAAGGTCGAGGACTTCCGCGCCCGGCACGACGTGCTCGCGCCGCTCTACGACAAGCTCGGCCTCTTCCACGTCTACAGCTCGGTGTGGTTCTCCGCGATCTACATCCTGCTGTTCATCTCCCTCATCGGCTGCATCATCCCGCGGACCTGGCAGTTCGTCGGCCAGTTGCGCGGCCGGCCGCCGGGCGCCCCCCGGAAGCTGACCCGGCTGCCCGCCTACACCACCTGGCGCACCGAGGCCGGCCCCGAGCAGGTCCGGGAGGCCGCGCTCGCGCTGCTGAAGAAGCGCCGCTTCCGGGCCCACCTCGCCGGGGACGCCGTCGCCGCCGAGAAGGGCTACCTCCGCGAGGTCGGCAACCTCGCCTTCCACATCGCGCTGATCGTGATGCTGATCGCCTTCGCCTGGGGCCAGTTGTTCAAGTACGAGGGCAACAAGCTGGTCCTGGAGGGCGACGGCTTCTCCAACACGCTCACCCAGTACGACGACTTCAAGTCCGGCAACCTCTTCACCCAGGACGACCTGGACCCGTTCAGCTTCACCCTGAAGGACTTCCACGGCACCTACGAGACCACCGGCCCCAACCGCGGCACCCCCCGCCTCTACCAGGCCGAGGTCACCTACAGCGAGGGCGCCTACGGCAAGGAGAAGTCCACCACCGTCAAGGTCAACGAGCCGCTGGAGATCGACGGCTCCAAGGTCTACCTGGTCAGCCACGGCTACGCGCCCGTCGTCACCGTCCGGGACGCCAAGGGCGAGGTGGTCATGGACCGCGAGGCCGTGGCCCTGCTGCCGCTGGACGCCAACGTCACCTCCTCCGGCGCCATCAAGGTGATGGACGGCTACCGCAACGCCGAGGGCGAGAAGGAACAGCTCGGCTTCAACGCCTTCTTCCTGCCGACCTACGGCGGCAAGGGCAGCGCGATGTACTCCACCTTCCCCGCGCTGCTCAACCCGATGCTCGCGCTCTCCGCCTACCACGGCGACCTCGGGGTCGACGCGGGCATCCCGCAGAGCGTGTACCAGCTCGACCGGACCAACATGAAGGAGTTCAAGGACTCCGACGGCGAGCTGTTCAAGAAGCAGCTCAAGGTCGGCCAGACCATGACGCTCCCGAACGGCGCCGGCTCGGTCACCTTCGACGGCGTCCAGGAGTGGGCCGGCTTCCAGGTCACCCAGCAGCCCGGCAGCGGCTGGGCGCTGGGCGGCGCGGTCGTGGCCGTCTTCGGCCTGGCCGGCTCCCTGTTCATCCAGCGCCGCCGGGTGTGGGTGCGGGCCGTCACGGGCGCCGACGGCGTGACGGTCGTCGAGATGGCCGGCCTCGGCCGCAGCGAGTCCGCCAAGGTGCCCGAGGAACTCGGCGACCTCGCCGGGACCCTGTACGAGCGGGCCCCCGGCGCGCCCGACCCCGACCCCTCCGACTCCCCCGATCCCACCGCCGTATCCGACCCCGCAGCCGCATCTGCCGAGAGGGCTGAGAAGAAGTGACTCTCGCCGCCGTAACCGAACTGGCCGCAACGACCAACGAGCACCTCGCGAACATCAGCAACACGCTGATCTACTCCGCGATGGCGGTCTACACCCTGGCCTTCTTCGCCTACATCGCCGAATGGATTCTCGGCAGCCGCAGCAAGGTCGGCCGCACCGCCGCCGCGCTCACCGCCGACACCGGGACCCGGGCGGGCACCGCACCGGCCGTCACCGTGCGCAAGGCCGGCGGCACCGCCGTACTGGAGCGGCCCCAGGTCGTCGTCCGCTCCGCGGCCGGCGCGCGGGACGTGCCCGACGGGCCCGGCGCCCACGGCGGGACCGAGAAGGGCGACCTCTACGGACGTATCGCCATCTCGCTCACCGTGCTCGCCTTCCTCATCGAGTTCGGCGGCGTGCTCGCCCGCGCCCTGTCGGTGAAGCGGGCGCCGTGGGGCAACATGTACGAGTTCAGCATCACCTTCTCCACCGTCGCCGTCGGTGTGTACCTGGTGCTGCTCCTGCTGAAGAAGAACATCCGCTGGCTCGGCCTCCCCCTGGTCACCACGGTCCTGCTCGATCTCGGACTGGCCGTCACCGTCCTGTACACCGCCAGTGACCAACTGGTTCCCGCGCTCCACTCGTACTGGCTCTACATCCACGTCTCTACGGCGATCTTCTGCGGCGCGGTCTTCTACGTCGGCGCGGTCGCCACGCTGCTGTACCTGTTCAAGGACTCCTACGAGAGCAAGCTCGCCTCCGGCGGCACCCCCGGCCGGTTCGCCGACTCCGTCCTGGACCGGCTGCCCTCCGCGGCCTCCCTGGACAAGTTCTCCTACCGGGTCAACGCCGCCGTCTTCCCGCTGTGGACGTTCACGATCATCGCGGGCGCGATCTGGGCGGGCGACGCCTGGGGCCGCTACTGGGGCTGGGACCCCAAGGAGACCTGGTCCTTCATCACCTGGGTCGCCTACGCCGGCTACCTGCACGCCCGCGCCACCGCCGGCTGGAAGGGCCGCAAGGCCGCCTACCTGGCTTTGATCGCCTTCGCCTGCTGGCTGTTCAACTACTACGGCGTCAACATCTTCGTCTCCGGCAAGCACTCCTACGCGGGCGTCTAGCGCCTGCCGTCCGGTTCAGGCCGCAGGCGCGTGCGCTTGCGCGCCCCGGGGGTCAGGCTGGTGTCATGACCGGTTCCATCGAACAGGGCACCAGCCAGACCCACGGCAGTACGCAGATCCTCCACTTCCTGGTCCGCCTGCCGCGGCCCGTGGCGGAGGTCTGGCCCGCGCTGGCCACCCCGGACGGGCTCGCGGGCTGGTTCACCCCGGCCGACGTCCTCGAACCCCGCCTCGGCGGCGCGGTCACCCTGCGGGGGCTGGGCGGCGGACGCGTCACCGCCTGGGACGTGGAGCGGATCGCCGAGTACTCCGTCGAGGCCGGCGGCCGCATCCGCTTCCACCTGGAACGGGACGGCGACGACGGCACCGCCCTCCGCCTCACCCACGAGTTCCGGGACGGCGACGACTCCGAGCACCGCTGGCGGCTCCGCTTCGACCACCTCATCGCGCTGCTGTCCCGCTCCTCGTGACGTGGTCAGTCCCCCTTGGGGTCCTCGTCCTTCCTCGGGTCCTCGTCGAGGGACTTCAGGAACTCGGGGTTGTCGTCGGGGGCGACCCACTGACGGCGTTCGAAGGACGGTGCGGTGGCGCGCTTCTTGCCGGCGATGATCCAGGAGATCGAGCCGACCAGGGGGAAGAGCAGGACGAGGATCGCCCAGAGCGCTTTGGGCATGTGACGGACGTCGTCGTCCTTGGTGCTGATGCAGTCGATGAACGCGTAGACGCTCAGCGCGAGGGGCACGAGGAACATCAGCACCCGCAGCATGGGGCCTCTCCAGCGAAAGCGGTGGGCGGTACGGGGCCAGGGTAGCCGCTCGGGGATACTGGACCGCATGGCTTACGACGATCTCCGCTCCCTGCTCCGGGCACTGGAACGCGAGGGCGACCTCAAGCGTGTCAAGGCCGAGGTCGACCCGTACCTGGAGGTCGGGGAGATCGTCGACCGGGTGAACAAGGCCGGCGGCCCCGCCCTGCTCTTCGAGAACGTCAAGGGCTCCGACATGCCCCTGGCGATGAACGTCTTCGGCACCGACCGCCGCCTGCTGAAGGCGCTGGGCCTGAAGTCGTACGGGGAGATCTCCGAGAAGATCGGCGGGCTGCTCAAGCCCGAGCTGCCGCAGGGCTTCGTCGGGGTGCGGGAGGCGTTCGGCAAGCTCGGGTCGGTGACCCATCTGCCGCCGAAGAAGGTCAAGCCCGAGAACGCCCCGGTCCAGCAGGTCGTGCTGCGCGGCGACGAGGTGGACCTGGAGCGGCTGCCCGCCCTGTTCACCTGGCCCAAGGACGGCGGGTCCTTCTTCAACCTGGGGCTCACGCACACCAAGGACCCCGAGACCGGGGTCCGCAACCTCGGGCTCTACCGGCTCCAGCGGCACGACAAGCGCACCATCGGGATGCACTGGCAGATCCACAAGGACAGCCGCAACCACTACCAGGTCGCCGCCAGCAGGGGTGAGCGGCTGCCGGTCGCCATCGCCTTCGGGTGTCCGCCCGCCGTGACGTACGCCTCCACCGCGCCGCTGCCCGGGGACATCGACGAGTACCTGTTCGCCGGGTTCGTGCAGGGCAAGCGGATCGAGATGGTCGACTGCAAGACCGTGCCGCTCCAGGTGCCCGCCAACGCCGAGGTCGTCCTGGAGGGATGGCTGGAGCCGGGCGAGATGCTGCCCGAGGGGCCGTTCGGCGACCACACCGGGTTCTACACCCCGCAGGAGCCCTTCCCCGCGCTGACCATCGACTGCGTGACCATGCGCAGGCGCCCGCTGCTCCAGTCGATCGTGGTCGGCCGGCCCCCGACCGAGGACGGGCCGCTGGGACGGGCCACCGAGCGGTTCTTCCTGCCGCTGCTGAAGATCATCGTCCCGGACATCGTGGACTACCACCTCCCGGAGGCGGGCGGCTTCCACAACTGTGCGATCGTGTCGATCGACAAGAAGTACCCCAAACACGCCCAGAAGGTGATGCACGCCATCTGGGGCGCGCACATGATGTCCCTGACCAAGCTGATCGTGGTCGTCGACGCCGACTGCGACGTCCACGACCTGCACGAGGTCGCCTGGCGGGCGCTCGGCAACACCGACTACGCCCGCGACCTCACGGTCGTGGAAGGTCCCGTCGACCACCTCGACCACGCCTCCTACCAGCAGTTCTGGGGCGGCAAGGCGGGCATCGACGCGACGCGCAAGCTCCCCGAGGAGGGGTACACACGGGACGGGGGCTGGCCGGACATGGTCGTGTCCGACCCGGAGACACACGACCGGGTGACCCGGCGCTGGAAGGAGTACGGGCTGTGAGCAGCGAAGCCACCCTCGGCGAGGGCAGCGCGAACCACGCTCCCCGCACGCGCGGGGGTGTTCCGGCGTTCCTGCGCCTGGTGATGATCGAGCACTCGGTGTTCGCGCTGCCCTTCGCCTACATCGCCTCGCTGACCGCGATGTACGACTGGGACCGCAACATCCACTGGGGCAAGCTGCTGCTGGTGACCGTCTGCATGGTGGGCCTGCGCACCTTCGCGATGGCCGTCAACCGGATCATCGACCGCGAGATCGACGCCCGGAACCCGCGCACCGCCCACCGCGAGCTGGTCACCGGCGCGATGTCGGTCAAGCACGCCTGGACCGGCGCGCTCATCGCCCTCGTCGTCTTCCTCGGCGCCGCCGCGCTGCTCAACCCGCTCTGCCTCGCCCTCGCGCCCATCGCGGTGATCCCGATGGTGGTCTACCCGTACGGCAAGCGGTTCACGAACTTCCCGCAGGCCATCCTCGGGCTCGCCCAGGCCATGGGCCCGATCGGCGGCTGGCTGGCGATCAGCGGCGAGTGGTCCTGGCCCGCGGTGATCCTCGGCCTCGCGGTCGGCGTCTGGATCGGCGGCTTCGACCTGATCTACGCCTGCCAGGACGTCGAGACCGACCGCCGCATCGGCGTCAGGTCGGTCCCGGCCCGCTTCGGCATCCCCGCGGCGATCTGGGGAGCGCGCGCCTGCCACACCGTGACGACGGCCCTCTTCGTCTGGTACGCCCTCGCCACCGACGCCGGTGCCTTCTTCTGGCTCGGCCTGCTGGTCGTCGCGGGCGCCTTCGGGTACGAGCACACCATCGTCCGGCCGAACGACCTCTCCCGCCTCAACCGGGCCTTCTTCTCGGTCAACGGGTTCATCGGCATCGCCCTGTTCGTGTGCGCGCTGCTCGACCTGCTGGTCCGGGGGCTGACCGTCTGAGTTCGGCCCGGACGGCGCACCGGTACGCTCAAGACGTGAACGCAGGAGAAACGCAGCGCACACCTTGGATCGTGGGGGTCTCCGGAGCATCCGGCACCCCGTACGCCGCCGCCGTGCTGCGTGCGCTGCTCGACGCCGGTGAGAGCGTCGACCTGGTCGTCAGCCGGGCCTCGCGGCTCACCCTGCTGGACGAGACCGGCATCTCCTTCCGGGACGCCCACTGGCGCGAGGACCTGCGCGAATGGCTCGCCCGCGGCGCCGACGGCAAGCCCGGCACCTTCACCGTCGACCTCGACCGGGTGCGGTACTGGAGCGCGGGGGACCTCGCGGCCGGGCCGTCCTCCGGGTCGTACCCCGCGAAGGGGATGCTGATCGTGCCCGCCTCCACGGCGTGCGTGGCCGGGGTCGCGCTCGGGCTGTCGAAGGACCTTCTGCAGCGCGCGGCCAGCGTGACCCTCAAGGAGGGCCGCAAGCTGGTGGTGTCCGTCCGGGAGACGCCGCTGGACGGGGGGACCCTGCGCCATCTGGTCGCCCTCGACGACGCGGGCGCGGCCGTGGTGCCCGCCTCGCCGGGCTTCTACGCGGGCGCCACCCACATCCAGGACCTGGTGGACTTCGTCGCCGGGCGGGTGCTCGACGCGGCGGGCGTCGCGCACGGCCTGTACCGGCGGTGGCGGGGCGAACTGGGCGGCGGGGCACGGCCGGTCCGCTGAGCACGAGAACTTTTCCCCGAATTCCTCTGACCTCATTCATCGGAAGGCTTCGATCGCATGGACGCGGTGGACAGGCAGCTCATCCAGGCTCTGCGGGAGAACGGGCGGGCCTCCTACGCGGAGCTGGGGCGCCTGGTCGGACTGTCGGGGCCCAGCGTCACCGACCGCATCAACCGGCTGGAGGCGGCCGGTGTCATCACCGGTTACCGGGCCACGGTGGACGCCGCCTCGCTGGGCCTCGGCGTCACCGCCCTCATCGGCATCTCGCTCTCCGACGCCGCCGACCACGAGGACGTGGCGCAGCGGCTGAAGGAGCTGCGGGAGATCGAGGACTGCTGGTTCATCGCCGGCGACGACTCCTACATGCTCAAGGTGCGGGCGACCGACGTGGACGGCCTGGAGCGGATCATCCGCCGGCTCTCCGGCACGAAGGGCGTCTCCCGCACCCGTACCACGATCGTGCTCTCCACGAAGTGGGAGAACCGGGTTGGGGAACTGCCGGAAGAGGTCTAGGCGTACCGTTGGTCGGGTTGTCGAGGAAAGGTGTGGGCATGGACGTCGGGCTCAAGCGCGAGCTGGAGGAGAAGGTCCGTTCCGGTGAGCGGCTGACCCGCGAGGACGGCATCGCGCTGTACGAGTCGGACGACCTGGCCTGGCTCGGCGGCCTCGCGCACGAGGTGCGGACGCGGAAGAACGGCGACGTCGTCCACTTCAACGTCAACCGCCACCTCAACATGACCAATGTGTGCACCGCGTCCTGCGCGTACTGCTCCTTCCAGCGCAAGCCGGGGGAGAAGGACGCGTACACGATGCGCATCGAGGAGGCGGTGAAGCTCGCCAAGGAGATGGAGAGCGAGAACCTCACCGAGCTGCACATCGTCAACGGGCTGCACCCGAACCTGCCGTGGCGGTACTACCCCCGCTCGCTGCGGGAGCTGAAGGCCGCGCTGCCGCACGTGTCGCTGAAGGCGTTCACCGCGACCGAGATCCACCACTTCGAGACGATCAGCGGTCTGTCGGCCTCCGAGATCCTCGACGAGCTGATCGACGCGGGCCTGGAGTCGCTGACCGGCGGCGGCGCGGAGATCTTCGACTGGGAGGTCCGGCAGCACATCGTCGACCACCGCACCCACTGGGAGGACTGGTCGCGCATCCACAGGCTGGCGCACGAGAAGGGGCTCAAGACCCCGTGCACCATGTTGTACGGCCACATCGAGGAGCCCCGGCACCGGGTCGACCACGTGCTGCGGCTGCGTGAACTCCAGGACGAGACCGGCGGCTTCCAGGTCTTCATCCCGCTGCGCTACCAGCACGACTTCGTGGACATGAAGGACGGCAAGATCCGCAACCGGCTCCAGGCGCGGACCCAGATGGCGACCGGCGCGGAGGCGCTGAAGACGTTCGCGGTGTCGCGGCTGCTGTTCGACAACGTGCCGCACGTCAAGGTCTTCTGGGTGATGCACGGTGTGCAGACGGCGCAGCTCGCGCTCCAGCACGGCGCCGACGACATGGACGGGTCCGTGGTCGAGTACAAGATCACGCACGACGCGGACAACTACGGCACGCCGAACAAGCTGACCCGTGAGGACCTGCTCGACCTGATCCGCGACGCCGGGTTCCGGCCGGTGGAGCGGAACACGCGGTACGAGATCATCCGCGAGTACGACGGGCCCGACGCGGGGCGCCGGGACGAGCCGCAGCCGATGCGGGTCTGAGTCCCGACGCCGGGCGCGACCGGCCCCGTCCGCCCGCGCCCGGCGGCAGGGCGTACGCCCATTCGTAATGGCTACCATGGTCGTGTGCCTCTTACCTTTACTCTCGATCCCGCCGTCACCCCCGCCCTGCGCGACGGCGTGCTCGACCTGTGGACCGATGTCTCCGAGGCCGGCGGCTCGGTGGGCTTCGTGCCGCCCGTGACCCGCGAGGAGATCCGCCCCGAACTGGTCAAGCACCTGGTCGCCATGGCCGAGGGCCGCGCCCGGCTGCTAGTCGGGCACGACGAGGACGGACGGGTGGCCGCCACCGCGTTCCTCACCTTCAACACCCACCGGCTGATGACGCACTGGCTGTGGCTCTACACGGTGATGGTCCACCCCCGCCACCAGGGCCAGGGGTACGGCCGCGACCTGCTGGCCGCCGCCGCCGACGCGGCCCGCGCCTGCGAGGGCATCGAGGCGATCCGGCTGACCTGCCGGGGCGGCACCGGCCTGGAGCGGTTCTACGCCTCCTGCGGCTACAAGGAGGTCGGCCGGGTGCCCGGCGCGATCCGGGTGGCGCCCGGCGACGACCGCGACGACGTGTTCATGCTGCTGCCGCTGACCTGAAGCCCGTACCCCCGTGCGGAACCGGTGGTCCGGCGTGCTTCACTGGACGTGCCCCTTTGTGCCGGAAACGGAAGAGTGGATTGAGATGCTCCGCTACACGCTGATGCGCCTCGGGATCTTCGTGGGCTGCCTCGTGGTCGTCTGGGGTCTCGTCTACTCCGGCGTCTTCCCGCGCGGCCTCGGCGACTCCAACGGCATGTGGATCGTCCTGCTGGCGCTGCTGATCTCGGCCCCGATCAGCTTCGTCGCGCTGCGCAAGGAGCGCGACCGCGCCTCCGTGCAGGTCGTCAGCCGGGTGGACCGGATGAAGTCCAGCCTGGACGCCAACCGCAGCCAGGAGGACGTCGCCGACGACGCCACCCGGGCCCAGGGCCAGACCACCTGACCCGACCCCGATCCCGTACCAGCGCCCCGGTCCGCCGGGGCGCTTTGCGTTGCGCGGGGAGAAGGTGCGTTCCACCTCTCAAAGTCAGGCTATGGGCGTCTCAAAGCAATAGTGTTAATGTCGTATACATGAAGTCGGTAGCCGCACCCCCGTTCCCCGCGAGCGTCCCGCTCGTGCAGCGGCTGCACGTGGACCTCTGCCGGTGCGCGTCCGCGAGCTGTCGCCCCTGACGTCCCCCCGCTTCTCCCCGCCCGTCACGTCAGCCCTGCGCGTCCCGTCCCCCTACGGAGCCTGTCCGTGTCCTCACCCACCAAGTCCTTCAAGGTGCCCTTCTGGGCCCAGATCATCGCCGGTCTCGTCGCGGGCGTCCTGCTCGGCTGGCTCGCCCGCGGCCAGGACGTGTCCTGGCTGGTCACGACCCTGGACAAGATCGGCAGCATCTTCATCGGCCTGCTGAAGCTGGCCGTCGCCCCGCTGGTCTTCTTCGCGATCCTGGTCTCGATCACCAACCTGCGGAAGGTCAACAACGCGGCCCGCCTGGCGTCCCGCACCCTCCTCTGGTTCATGATCACGTCGCTGATCGCGGTGGCCATCGGCCTCGTCATCGGCCTGGTCACCAACCCCGGCGCCGGCACCGGCCTCACCCCGAAGGACGGCGCCAAGCCCGACCACACCGGTTCCTGGCTCGACTTCCTCACCGGCATCGTCCCGACCGACGTGATCACGCCGTTCACCGAGCTGAACGTGCTCCAGATCGTCTTCATGGCCGCCGTCGCCGGTATCGCCGCCCTCCAGCTCGGCGACAAGGCCAAGCCGATCCTGACCCTGAGCGAGTCCGTCCTCGAACTCCTCCAGAAGGCCCTGTGGTGGGTCATCCGCCTCGCCCCGCTCGGCACCGTCGGCCTGATCGGCACCGCCATCGCGACCTACGGCTGGGACCTGATCGGCAAGTACGCCACCTTCACCGCCGACATCTACGTCGGCTGCGCGCTCGTGCTGTTCGTGGTCTACCCGACGCTGCTGGCGACCGTCGCCAAGGCCAACCCGCTGCAGTTCTTCAAGGGCGCCTGGCCCGCGATCCAGTTGGCCTTCGTCTCCCGCTCCTCGGTGGGCACCATGCCGCTGACCCAGAAGGTCACCGAGCGGCTCGGCGTGCCGAAGGAGTACGCGTCCTTCGCGGTGCCGTTCGGCGCCACCACCAAGATGGACGGCTGCGCCGCGATCTACCCGGCGATCGCCGCGATCTTCGTCGCGCAGATCTTCGACATCCAGCTCAACGTCGGCGACTACCTGCTGATCGCGTTCGTCTCGGTGGTCGGCTCCGCCGCCACGGCCGGCCTCACCGGCGCCACCGTCATGCTGACGCTGACCCTCTCCACGCTGGGCCTGCCCATGGAGGGCGTCGGTCTGCTCCTCGCCATCGACCCGATCCTGGACATGATGCGCACCGCGACCAACGTCGCCGGCCAGGCCCTGATCCCGGTCATCGTCTCCGCCCGCGAGGGCCTGCTCGACCGGGACGCCTACGACCGGGCGCACAGCTCCCCGATCGACGAGCCGGAGCCGGAGCCGGAGCCGGTCCGCGACGAGCCCCGGGTACCGGCCGCCGCGTAGGACGCGGTCCGACGACCGCCGCACGGACCGTACGCTGATCCGCATGGGTGCCGGAAAGACCAAGCGGATGCCGCGTGCGGTCCGTGAGCAGCAGATGCTGGACGCCGCCGTACAGACCTTCGCGCGGCGCGGGTACACGGCCGCGTCGATGGACGAGATCGCCGAACTGGCGGGCGTGTCCAAGCCGCTGGTCTATCTGTACCTGAACTCCAAGGAAGACCTCTTCACCGCCGTCGTCCGCCGCGAGGCCCGCGCCCTCGCCGAGGCCGTCCGGGCCGGTGCCCGGCCCGCCGGGGAGCCCGCCGACCGCCAACTGTGGAACGGGCTGCGGGCGTTCTTCACCCACACCGCCCAGCACCCCGACGGCTGGGCGGTGCTGCATCTCCAGGCCCGCACCCACGGGGAGCGGTTCGCCGCCGAGGTGGCGGCGGCCCGCGAGGAGATCGTCGCCTTCGTCACCCAGCTCATCGCCGCCGCGGCCCGCGACGCCCACCGCGATCCCGACCTGCCCGAACGGGAGGTCGCCGGGCTCGCCGAGGCCCTGGTCGGCGCCGCCGAGTCGCTCGCCGACTGGGCGGGCGCCACCCCGGGCGTCACGGCCCGGCAGGCGGCGGCGACCCTGATGAACTTCGCCTGGGCCGGCCTCGACGACCTGATGCGGGGCCGGCCCTGGATACCGCCGGAGGACGACGCCGGGGAGGGGGCGGCCGTCCGGGCGGGGTAGCGGCCCGACCGGGCGGGCCGGCGCGCGGGCCGGTCGGGGTGGCGCGCGGGCCGGTCGGGGTGGCGCTCACAGTGGCCGTACCTCGCCGGTGACGTGCAGTCGCCCGTCCGCGCCCCGCAGCTCGAAGCGCCCGTCCTCCGCCCCGTACGTCACCGTCCCCGGCAGCGGGACCGGCGCCCGGAACTCCGCTCGTACCGTCACCGCCTCCGGTGTGCCGTGCTCGGCCAGGCACCGGGCGGCCGTCCACATGCCGTGCGCGATGGCGCGGGGGAAGCCGAAGAGGCGCGCGGTGAGCGGGTGCAGGTGGATCGGGTTGCGGTCCCCGGACGCGGCGGCGTACCGGCGCCCGAGGTCCCCCGCGACCCGCCACTCGGCCCGTACGGGAAGGGGGTCGGGCCGTGCCGCGGAGGGGGCGCCGTCCGGTGTGCCGTGCCGGGCCAGGTACGTGCTGCGGGACTCCCACCGCGGCTCCCCGCCCGCCCGCAGTTCCGTCACGACGGTGGCCTCCGTGCCCCGGCGGTGCGGGGCCAGCCCGGCGACGTGGACGGCGAGTTCGTACTCCCCGCCGGCCGGCAGCGGGGCCCGGCGGGTGATGTCCAGCGACGTGTGGACCAGGCCGAGCAGCGGCAGCGGGAAGTCCCGCGCGCTCATCAGCCGCATCGCCAGCGGAAAGCCCAGGACGTGCGGATACGTCACGGGCAGCGTGTCCGAGCCGACCGGGAGGCCGCACACCCGCTCGTACGCCGCCAGCCTGGCGAGGTCCGCGGTCAGGCCCGGCAGGACCAGGCGGACGCGGGGGAACTCCGCGCCGGGGCGCGGCCGTTTGACCGGGGAGAGCAGCGCGCCCCGGGCCAGCAGCGGCGGCAGGGCGGGCACCGACCTCAGCGTGCCGGTGCGGTACGCGGCGGTGGTCATCACGCCCCCAGCAGGCTCTGGCCGCAGACCCGCACGACCTGGCCGTTGACCGCGCCGGACGCGGGGTGCGCGAGCCAGGCCGTGGTCTCGGCGACGTCGACGGGCAGGCCGCCCTGGGCGAGGGAGTTCATCCGGCGGCCGGCCTCCCGGATGAACAGCGGGATCGCGGCCGTCATCTTCGTCTCGATGAAGCCCGGCGCGACCGCGTTGACGGTCACCCCGTGCTCGGCGAGGGCGCGCGGCGCGAGCGCGCGGACCAGGCCGATGATCCCGGCCTTGCTGGCGCCGTAGTTGGTCTGCCCGGCGTTCCCCGCGATGCCCGCGATGGACGCCGTCGCCACGATCCGGCCGCCCGCCTTCAGCGTCCCGGCGGCGAGCAGCGCGTCGGTGGTGCGCAGCACGCTCGCCAGGTTGACGTCGAGGACGGAACTCCAGCGGTCGGCGGGCATGTTGACCAGCCTGCGGTCCCGGGTGACGCCCGCGTTGTGGATCAGCACGTCGAGTCCGTCGGGCAGCGCCGCGGCGATCCGGGCGCCCGCGTCGGCGGCCGTGATGTCGAGGGCGAGGGCGGTGCCGCCGAGCCGGCCGGCGACGCGGCGGGCGTCCGCCTCGGCCCCCGGCACGTCGAGGACGACCACGTGGGCGCCGTCCCGGGCGAGGGTCTCGGCGACCGCCGCACCGATGCCGCGTGCCCCGCCGGTCACCAGGGCGGTGCGGCCGGCGAGGGGCCGGGCGGGGTCGGCGGGGGCGGTGACCGGGCCCGCGCCGACGCCGATCACCTGGCCGCTGACGTAGGCCGATCTCGGGGAGAGCAGGAAGCGGAGCGTGGACTCGGCGGCCGGTCCGTCGGCCGTCCGGACCAGGTTGACGGTCCTGCCCCGGCCGATCTCCTTGCCGAGGGAGCGGATGAATCCCTCCAGAGCCTGCTGGGCGGCGGCGCGATGGTGGTCACGGGCGCCGAGGGACGCTCCCGCGCCGAGCGATCCCGCGCCGAGGGACGAGTCCGCACCACGGGGCGGGCCCGCGTCGAGCGGCGTCCTCGCGCCGGGAGACGAGCCCGTACCGAGCGGCGTCCCCGCGTCCAACGGTGCGCCGAGCACGACCACCCGCCCCCCGGCCGCGACCGACCGCACCACGGGATGCAGCGCCGCGTGCACCTCCGCCAGCCCGTCGACGTCCCGCACCCCGGTGGCGTCCAGGACGACGGCGGCGGGGCGGTCGGACGCGTCCGCGCGCAGGCAGGACAGGTCCAGTTCGGACTTCCCGGCCGTCAGCAGCAGTGTCCCGCCGTCCAGTTCGGGGTGCTCCGGCGACCAGCGGCGCAGTGGCGCCGGCTGCGGCAGACCGAACCGCCGGGTCAGGAAACGGCCCGGCGCGGTGCCGGTGAAGCTCAGATAGCGGTCGGCCATGCGTGACTCCCAGCTCCCGATCTGCTTACTCTGGAGTAAGGTTACCGTAGGTAATACTAGGTGGGGTCGGACCGGTCCCGTTCGGTGGAGGAGCAGATCGAGATGAGTTCCCTTGAGTCCGCGCGGGTCCGCCGGGTCGCGGTCGTCGGCGGTGCGCGCATCCCCTTCGCCCGCTCCGACGGCCCGTACGCCACCGCGTCCAACCAGGAGATGCTGACCGCCGCCCTGGACGCGCTGGCCGAGCGGTACGGCCTCCAGGAGCCCGGCGCGGTCGGCGAGTTCGTGGCCGGCGCGGTCCTCAAGCACAGCCGCGACTTCAACCTCGCCCGCGAGACCCTCCTCGGCTCGGCGCTGGACCCGCGCACCCCCGCCTACGACATCCAGCAGGCGTGCGGCACCGGCCTCCAGGCCGTGATCGCCGCCGCCAACAAGATCGCCCTCGGCCAGACCGAATCGGCGGTCGCGGGCGGCGCCGACACCGCCAGCGACGCCCCGCTCGGCGTCAACGACCGGCTGCGGCGCATCCTGCTCCAGGCCCGCCGCGCGAAGTCGGTGGGCGACCGGCTCAAGGCCCTCGCCCAGGTACGGCCCGCGCACCTGGTCCCCGACATCCCGCGCAACGCCGAGCCGCGCACCGGCCTGTCCATGGGGGAGCACGCCGCCGTCACCGCCCGCGCCTGGGGCGTCACCCGCCAGGCCCAGGACGAACTGGCCGCCACCAGCCACCAGCGCCTGGCGGCGGCGTACGAACGCGGCTTCTTCCAGGACCTGGTGGTCCCCTTCCGGGGCCTGGCCCGCGACCAGAACCTGCGCCCCGGCTCCACCCCGCGGAAGCTGGCCGGACTGAAGCCGGTCTTCGGCCTCGCCCACCCCGACCCGACCATGACGGCCGGCAACTCCACCCCGCTGACGGACGGCGCCGCCACCGTACTGCTGGCGAGCGAGGAGTGGGCCGCGGCCCGGGGGCTGGAGCCGCTGGCGTACCTGACCGCGTACGAGACGGCCGCCGTCGACTTCGTGGCCGGGGACGTCACCGGCGGCGAGGACGGGCTGCTGATGGCCCCGGCGTACGCGGTCCCGCGGATGCTGGAGCGGGCCGGGCTCGGTATCGAGGACTTCGACCTGATCGAGATCCACGAGGCGTTCGCCTCCCAGGTCCTCGCCACCCTCGCGGCCTGGGAGAAGCGGGGCCTGGCCCCCGTGGACCGCGCGAAGCTCAACGTGGCCGGGTCCTCGCTGGCGACCGGCCACCCCTTCGCCGCCACCGGCGCCCGGATCGTGGCCACCCTGGCCAAGCTGCTCGCCGAACGCGAGGGGCCGGGCCGGGGGCTGATCTCGATCTGCGCGGCCGGCGGCCAGGGGGTCACCGCCATTCTGGAGCGAAACTGACGTACTGGCAGGTAACCCCCGAGACTGCACACCCCCGGCGCCGTACCGTTCCCGAACCCGCACCAACTCCCCACGTGCGCCCCGTACGATCGCCGACCTGACCGCCGGACCTCCCCCTTCGTGGTCCTCCGGTGAACGCCTCGGCGCGCGAGGCACGTACGTCACGCAGCAGAGCAGCGCCGCCGCACGTCCCAGGAGCCGCCCGTGTCCACACCGCTTCCCTCCTTCGCCGCGTCCGCCGCCTACGCCGACGCGCCCGGACCCGTCCTCGTCGCGCCCGAGATACGGAAGCTGGACGGGGTGGTACGGGAGGCGTACGTACCGCCGTTCGCGCCCCCGGTGCGGCACGGGTCGCTCGCCGAGCTGCCCTTCGACAACGCGCGGGCGGTCCCGGACAAGGTGGTGCTCAACCGCCGGGGCCCGGACGGGCGGTGGCGGGACGTGACGGCGGCCGAGTTCGCCGGGCAGGTCCGGGCGGTCGCCAGGGGCATGATCGCCGAGGGGCTGATGCCGGGCGACCGCCTCGCCGTGATGGCCCGCACGACCTACGAGTGGACCCTGCTGGACTTCGCCGCCTGGGCCGCCGGACTGGTCACCGTCCCCGTCTACCCGACCTCCTCCCTCTTCCAGACCCGCTGGATACTCCAGGACTCCGGCGCCGTCGCCCTCGCCACCGAGACCACCGCCCAGGCGGCGGCCCTCGGCCCGGAACTCGACCGGCTGCCCGACCTCAAGCACCTGTGGGTCATGGACAAGGACCACGTCGACCGGCTCGCGGAACTCGGCGAGCGGACACCCGACGCCGAGGTCGACGTCCGCCGGGGCATGCTGAGCCCCAGCACCCTCGCCACCCTCATCTACACCTCCGGCACCACCGGCCGGCCCAAAGGCTGCGCCCTCACCCACGGCAACTTCTTCGCCGAGGTCGACAACGCCATCGAGCTGCTCTACCCCGTCTTCAAGGCGAGCACGGACGAGGACCCCTCGATCCTGCTCTTCCTGCCCATGTCCCACGTCTTCGGCCGCATGGTCGCCGTCGCCTGCGTCCGCGCCCGGGTCCGCCTCGGCCACGCGCCGAGTCTGAGACCCGAGGAGCTGCTGCCGGACCTCGCCGCCTTCCGCCCGACCTGCCTGCTGACCATCCCGTACATGCTGGAGAAGGTCTACAACAGCGCCCGCGCCAAGGCCGAGTCGGGCGGCCGGACCGCCACCTTCGACCGCGCCGCCTCGGTCGCCGTACGGTACGGCGAGGCGCTGGAGGCCCGGCAGACCGGCACCGGCACCGGCCCCTCCCGCTCCCTGAAGACCGCCCGCGCCTGCTACGACCCGCTGGTCTACCGCAAGATCCGCAACGCCATGGGCGGCCGGGTCAAGTACGCCATCTGCGGCGGCTCCCCGCTCGGCCGCCGCCTCGCCGCCTTCTACGCCGGCGCCGGCATCGAGATCTTCGAGGGCTACGGCCTCACCGAGACGACCGCCGCCGCCACCGTCACCCCGCCGCTCAAGCCTCGCCTCGGCACGGTCGGCTGGCCGCTGCCCGGCACCCGCGTCCGGATCGCCGCCGACGGCGAGATCCTGCTGGCCGGCGAGCAGGTCCTGCACGGCTACTGGGACCCGCGGGCGGGCGGCGTGGTGCCCGCCGCCCCCGACGGCTGGTTCGCCACCGGCGACCTCGGGGGCCTCGACGACGAGGGCTACCTCACCATCACCGGCCGCAAGAAGGAACTGCTGATCACGGCCGGCGGCAAGAGCGTCGCCCCGGCCCCGCTGGAGAACTGGCTGCGCTCCCATCCCCTCATCTCCCAGTGCCTGATCGTCGGCGACCGCCGCCCCTATGTCGCCGCGCTGATCACCCTCGACCCGGAGGGCGTCACCCACTGGCGCCGGATGAACGGCAAGCACCCGGTACCGCCGGAGCTGCTCGTGGACGACGCGGAACTGCGCGCCGTCCTCCAGCGGGCGGTCGACGAGGCCAACAAGCTCGTCTCCCGCCCCGAGTCCATCCGCCGCTTCACCGTCCTGCCCAGGGACTTCACGGAGTACGAGGGCCATCTCACCCCCTCGATGAAGCTGCGCCGCGAGACGATCGTGCGGGACTTCGCGGACGCGGTGGAGGGCCTGTACCGGGGGTGAGCGGGCGGGCCGGGCGGGATCATCCGCGGGTGGCGGTCAGGAACGCCTGGGGCGCGGACTCCCCGGCCGTCTCCTCCGGCTCCCGCACGGTCCGGGACCGCACGTCGAACCCGGCCGCCGCCAGCAGCTCCGCCATCCGCTCCGGGCGCCGCCGCAAGAAGTCCAGCGAGACCGGGCGCCCGAAGGGCCGGTCCAGGGTGAGGGGTATGTCACCCACCTGGAACGCCAGCAGCAGATGGCCGCCGGGCGCCAGCACCCGGTGGAACTCGGCGAACAGGTCCGGGAGCTTCTCCTCGGGCGTGTGGATGGACGAGTACCAGGACACCGCGCCGGCCAGCGCCCCGTCCGCCAGGGGCAGCTCCAGCATCGATCCCCGCTGGAAGCGGAGCCCGGGATTCTCCCGCCGGGCGACCGCCAGCATCCCCTCGGACAGGTCCAGCCCGAAGACCGGCAGGCCCAGCGAGGCCAGGTGTCCGGTGATCCGCCCCGGCCCGCAGCCCAGGTCGGCCACCGGACCGGCGTCCGCACCGGCCGCCCGGACCGTCTCGGCGAAGGCGGCCAGGACCGCCCCGTCCAGCGGCGCCACGACCAGCACATCCCGGAAGTGCTCGGCGTAGTCCTCGGCGATGGCGTCGTAGAAGGCCCGGGTGCGGTGGACGGCACCGGCGTGCGGCGCGTCGGATGTGGTCTGCGTCATACCGGAAAAGTAGCGGCCCCCACTGACAACGGGCGGGCGCCGGAAAAGGCAGGAGTCCCGTCGCCGTCGGGACGGCGCGGGACTCCTTGGGTACTGCTAACTCGATCCGGATCGGAGGATCAGATCAGACCGGGGTGACGTTCTCCGCCTGCGGGCCCTTGGGGCCCTGCGTGACGTCGAAGGACACCTGCTGGTTCTCCTCAAGGGACCGGAAACCGGTCGCGTTGATCGCGGAGTAGTGGACGAAGACGTCGGGGCCGCCGCCTTCCTGGGCGATGAAACCAAAGCCCTTTTCGGCGTTGAACCACTTCACGGTTCCGGTAGCCATAAGCCCTCCTTGGGCTCAAAGGGTTGCCCTGCTCCAGCACCAGCAAGTGTGAAGACCAAATGCCGCACAACTGCATATGTCTGAGAACGACGAGAGCCCGCGGTCACATGCTCCGCAGGCTCTGTACTGCAAGGGAAACCAAACTGCAACTTGCGGCGAGCCTAGCATGCGGGCGGCGGAAAGCAACAGAGGCCAAGATCACTTCACTCGAAGGTTTGAACGTCTGCGGCGTCCGGCTGACGCCCGGGGGGTGTCCGGGGCGCCCGGAGAACGCCCCGGGAGCCCTCCGGGGGTCGCCGCTCGGACCGGACCGGGTGAGGGCTAGCCTCGCGATGTGGACAAATCTCGCACCCGGCCGCGCGTCGGCCACATCCAGTTCCTGAACTGCCTGCCCCTCTACTGGGGGCTCGCGAGAACGGGCACGCTCCTCGACTTCGAGCTGACGAAGGACACCCCGGAGAAGCTCAGCGAGAAGCTCGTGCGCGGCGACCTCGACATCGGGCCGATCACCCTCGTCGAGTTCCTCAAGCACGCCGACCGACTGGTCGCCTTCCCGGACATCGCCGTCGGCTGCGACGGTCCGGTGATGAGCTGCGTGATCGTCTCGCAGGTCCCGCTGGAGCGCCTGGACGGCGCCCGGGTCGCCCTCGGGTCGACCTCGCGCACCTCCGTCCGGCTCGCCCAGTTGCTGCTCGCCGAACGCTTCGGCGTCCAGCCCGACTACTACACGTGCCCGCCCGACCTCAGCCTGATGATGCAGGAGGCCGACGCGGCCGTCCTGATCGGGGACGCGGCCCTGCGCGCCAACATGCTCGACGGGCCCCGCTTCGGCCTCGACGTGCACGACCTGGGCGCGCTGTGGAAGGAGTGGACCGGCCTGCCGTTCGTCTTCGCCGTCTGGGCCGCCCGGCGCGAGTACGCCGAGCGCGAGCCGGTGATCACGCGCAAGGTGCACGAGGCGTTCCTCGCCTCCCGCAACCTCTCCCTGGAAGAGGTCGACAAGGTCGCCGAGCAGGCCGCCCGCTGGGAGGACTTCGACGAGGCGACCCTCGCCCAGTACTTCACCACCCTGGACTTCCGCTTCGGCGCCCCGCAGCTCGCCGCTGCCGCCGAGTTCGCCCGCCTGGTCGGGCCGACCACCGGCTTCCCGGCGGACGTGAAGGTGGAACTGCTCCAGCCCTGACCGGCCCCCGGCGCACTACCCTGCTCTCCAGGCCACGTACCCGGGGGAGGGGTGGACGCCATGCGCCCGCTGGAGGCCGGCGAACCCACGGCGGTGGGCCCGTACAGGCTGCTCGGCCGGCTCGGCTCCGGCGGCATGGGCCGGGTCTACCTGGGCCGCAGCGCCGGGGGGCGCACGGTCGCGGTGAAGATCGTGCACCCGCACTTCGCGCTGGACGAGGAGTTCCGCGCCCGGTTCCGGCGTGAGGTCGACGCCGCCCGCCGGGTGGGCGGCGCCTGGACCGCGCCCGTCCTGGACGCCGACCCCGGGGCGCGCGTGCCCTGGGTGGCCACGGCGTACGCGGCCGGTCCGTCCCTCGCGGCGGCGGTCTCCGACGGCGGCCCGCTGCCCGCGCACACCGTACGGGTGCTGGGCGCGGGCCTCGGCGAGGCGCTGACCGCCGTGCACGCCCTGGGCCTGGTCCACCGCGACGTCAAGCCCTCCAACGTGCTGCTCACCCTCGACGGCCCGCTGCTGATCGACTTCGGCGTCGCCCGCGCCACGGACGGCACGACGTCCCTGACCTCCACCGGCGTCTCGGTCGGCTCGCCCGGCTACATGTCCCCCGAGCAGATACTCGGCCGGGACGTCACCGGCGCGGCCGACGTCTTCTCCCTGGGCGCGGTCCTGGCCTTCGCGGCGACCGGCGAACCCCCGTTCCGCGGGGACACCTCGGCCGCCCTGCTCTACCAGGTCGTCCACGAGGAGCCCGACCTCGGCACCCTCACCGGCGACCTCCGCGGCCTCGCCGCCGACTGCCTGGCCAAGGACCCGTCCGCTCGCCCGGCCCCGGCGGACATCGCCCGCCGCCTGGCTCCCGACGGCGGCGCGGCCCGCCTCGTCGCGGGCGGGTGGCTGCCGGGCCCCCTGGTGGAACAGGTCAGCCGCAGCGCCGTACACCTGCTCAACCTGGACCCGACGGGCGAACCGGCCTCGGGACCGATCGGGTTCAGCAGCCCGTCGGTGGGGGGCGTCCCCGGCGACGCCGACGCCGACGCCGACGCCGACGCCGGCTCCGGCTCCGGCTCCGGCTCCGGTTCCGGCTCCGGTTCCGGCTCCGGCTCCGGCTCCGGCTCCGGCTCCGACGCCGGCTCCGACGCCGGCTCCGACGCCGGCTCCGGTTCCGGGCGGTCGTACGAGCCCGCCCGGCCCGCTGACGGTGGAACCGGGCGGGCGGGGGAGCCGGCGCGGGCGGGCGGTCGTGGTCCCGGGAGGCTCTCCCTCACCGTGGCGGCCACGGCGTCGGAGGAAGGCGCCGGGCGGGTCCGGAAGCTGAGCTGCACGGTCGCCCTGGCGGTCGCGGGCGCGCTGGCGGCGGTGACGATCGGGTCGGTGGCCGTGTTCGACCTG
Organism: Streptomyces sp. NPDC000134; assembly: GCF_042899225.1. Classification (NCBI taxonomy): domain Bacteria; kingdom Bacillati; phylum Actinomycetota; class Actinomycetes; order Kitasatosporales; family Streptomycetaceae; genus Streptomyces; species Streptomyces sp. NPDC000134. Next base: position 375,581 of record NZ_JBIAZN010000003.1, on the reverse strand, counting down.
CTGCCGAGCGGCACCGACGACGCGGGCGGCTCGAACGACGCCGGACCCGCCGCCTCCGCGCCGGCCGGCGCCCCCACCGACCGGGTCCCGGCCGCGTACGTCGGCACCTGGGAAGGGCGGGCCGCGGCCCGCGACGGCGACCTGCCGCTGGGCACCTTCCGGCTGACCGTCCGGCAGGCGCGGCCGGGCCAGCGGCTCGGCATCCTGCGCCGCACCGACACCGCCGGCGGCACCTGCGACGACGTACTGACCCTCAAGCGGGTGTCGGCCCGGCAGCTCGTCGCCGACGCGGTGGGCGCCGCCGGCAACCGGAGCGTCTGCGACCAGGCCCGGCACACCGTCCGCCTCACCCCCGTGGGCGACGACGTGCGCTACGAGTCGGACAGCGAGGACTCCGGACGCCCGCAGGCCCGGATGTCACGGATCAGGTAGCCGCCGGGCCGGGGCCCCGCCACGAAGCACCGCGCCGCTCACCCCCCGGTGAGAATTCGGGTCACCCGGAGCGGGCCGCGCCGCTCACCCCGGCACCACCACCGTGCGCAGCTCGCCGTCGCCGAGGTGGAGCATGCCCTTGCCCGGGGTTATCTGGCCGCCGACCAGGCCGCGGGAGAGCCGCAGCCCGATGAGGTCGCCGCTGGAGGTCTCCTGCGGGGAGAGCAGGATGCCGCGGCGGGCCTTCTTCACGTCGACCTGCCAGCCGGAGAAGCCGCTGCACACGTCCTCCTCGTCACCGGCGAGGACGAGCGCGAGGCCGCGTTCGGCACCCCGGGAGACGATCTTCTTCATCTGGCTCGCGGCGTCGCAGTCCTCCAGGATCTCCGCGTCGTCGACCAGCACCGCGACCGGCGCCCCGGGCGACGGCTCGGCCTCGTCGAGCAGTTCCTCGAAGTCGTCCTCGTCGATGTCGTCGCCGGTGAACAGCCGCAGCACCCCCTCCGTCCCGTCCAGGGCGCGCAGCGGCGACTGCCGGGGCGCGGCGAGGACCAACCGGGTGCCCTGCGCGAGCAGCGAACGGGCGATGTTGAGCAGGACCGTCGAGCGCCCCGACTTGGCCGGACCGCCGATCACGAACGCCGGCACGCCCGCGGCGAGATCCGGCCCGAAGCCCACGATCTCGTCGCCGCCGATCCCGGCCAGCGCCCACAGCTTGGAGCGCGACGCGTCCGGGTCCCGCATCTCCCACGCCTCGGCGAACGAGATCCGGCTGGGCAGGCTGTCCACCCGGAACGGCCGCCGCGCCCGCGGCACATCCGCGTCGCGCGCCGCCGCCGCCTCGCCGATCGCGCCCAGCGCCGCCGCCTGCCCCTGCCCGGTGGTGTCCTCGGCGAGCAGCGCGAACTGCGTCTCCGTACCGGACTCGTTGCGGAAGGCGCGGCCCGGCGGGATTTCCTCGGGGACCTTGCGGGCCGGGATGCCGAGCGAGGAGAAGTCGCCGCGGTCGGCGAGCCGCAGACCGTACTTGTCCTCGGTGAGCGTCGCGATCCGGCCGACCAGCAGCGTGCGGTCGCCGGTGAGGACGAGGTGGACGCCGGCGCCGGCGCCCTCGCGCATCATCGTCTGCAACTCGTCCGTCAGCGCCCCGTGGTCGATCTCGCCGAGGGTGGGCACCCAGCCCTCCCAGCGGTCCAGCAGGACGACGATGTGCGGCAGCCGCTCGTCCTCGGCGACCGCGGCCCGCTGCTCGCCGATGTCCGCGAAGCCCTTGTCGGCGAGGAGCGTCTGGCGGCGGTCCAGCTCGCCCTTGAGCCGGTTGACCAGGCGGACCACCCGCTCGGTCTGGTTGCGGGCGACGACCGCGCCGCAGTGCGGCAGTCGGGTCAGCGCGTTCAGGGCGCCGTTGCCGCAGTCGATGCCGTACAGATGGACGTCGGCGACCGAGTGGGTGCGGGCCAGCGAGCCCGCGATGGTGCGCAGCACCTGGGACCGGCCGCTGCGCGGGGCGCCGCCGATCATCAGATGCCCGAAGGACGCGAAGTCGACGACGACCGGGCGGCGGGCCTGGTCGGCGGGCAGGTCCTCGACGCCGTACGGGGCGGGCGGCAGCGCGCCGGGGGCGGGCGCCGGCCTGACCGGGACCTCGATGTCGTCGAGCAGCAGTGTCTCGTCCAGCGCGGGCAGCCAGGGGCTGTGCTGGGCGGGGACGGCGAGCGCCCGGTCGGCGTCGCGGACGGCGTCGACCAGCACCTTCAGGTCGGTGATCTCGTCGTCCTCGCGGGCCTGGGACGCCGGTTTGGCCAGCGCCGCCCGGCCCAGGTCCTCCCAGGCCAGCGGCCCGACCCAGGGCCTGAGCGCCGCCGGGTCCGCAGCACCGGGCCGGCGGCCGCCGACCCGCCCCGACTGGAACGGCACCAGCGAGGCGTGCCCGAGCCGCGCGTACGCCCGTCCCGGCGTGCTCTTGGAGATCTGCCCGGCCTCGGGCGAGTCGATCACGTCCGTGGACTCGCCGCTGTCCGTCACGCGCAGCGCGATGCGCAGGTTGGTGTTGGCCCGGATCTCGGGGGAGACGACACCGCTCGGCCGCTGGGTGGCGAGCAGCAGGTGGATGCCGAGGGACCGCCCTCGCTGGGCGATGTTGACCAGCCCGGTGACGAAGTCGGGCAGGTCCCGCACCATCGACGCGAACTCGTCGATGACGATGAGCAGCCGGGGCACGGGCGGGCGCGCGGGGTCGCGCCGGACCAGGTCCTGGTAGTCCTCGATGTCCTTGGCGTCGGCGGCGGCGAGGATGTGCTCGCGCCGCTTCAGCTCCGCGCCCAGCGACTGAAGGGCCCGCTCGACGAGGTGGGCGTCGAGGTCGGTGACCATGCCGACGGTGTGCGGCAGCTTCACGCAGTCCTTGAAGGCGGAGCCGCCCTTGTAGTCGACGAGGACGAACGTCATGTGCTCCGGCGTGTTCGCCACGGCCAGCGCGGCGACGATCGTCTGCAGCAGCTCGGACTTGCCGGAACCCGTGGTACCGGCGATCAGACCGTGCGGCCCGTCCTTGCGCAGGTCGATGCCGAACGGCCCGTCGTACGACTCACCGATCACCGCCAGCGTCGACTGCCCGCCCGTGCGCCACCGCGCGGCGATCGCCTCGCCCGTCGGCGGCTCCAACCGGAGCACGTCCAGCAGCCGGCTGGACCCGGGCAGCGCCGAGTCCTCGGTCTCCCCGCTGATGTCCCGCAGCGGCGCCATCGACCGGGCCAGCCGCAGACACCAGGCCGGGGTGACGAAGTCGGGCCGTACGTCCTCGATCCGCTCGGCGCCGGCCTCCTCGACGCGCAGCCGCAACGTCCGCTCGTCGTACCGGCGTTCCGGCTCGGGCGTCCCGGTGTGCCACGCCTGGAAGGACGGGAACCCGCCGACGAACTGCTGTGCCTGTCGCGGGGCCGCGCGGGCGGCCTCGGCGTCGGCCTTCGGCTCGGCGACGACGAACGCCTGGCACTCACCCGGCAGGAAACGCTCCTCGGCGTCGAGGCAGAGGGCGTACAGGGACACGGCCGGACCCTCGCGCAGCAGCCGTACCACACCCGGCAGGGACCGCAGCCGCCGCGAACCGTCCCAGACGACGACGATGTCCGGGTCGCTGAAGGAGGCGCCCTGGGACCTGTGCTGCTCGGCGGCCTTCTTGCGGGCGTCGAGGATCTGGGTCAGCTCGCCGATGCGGGCGCCGACGGTCTCGGCGTCCGTGCCGATCAGCACGTTGACGTCCTGGCCGGCGGAGGGCCGGGCGTGCGGCAGCCACCGCACCCAGTCCCAGGACTCCCGCGCCGCGTTCTCGCTCAGTATGTAGAACTGCACGTCCATCGGGCTGTGCAGCGCGGCGGTCTGCGCGACGGCCCAGCGGCCCATCGCCCGCGCGGAGTCGCCGGGTCCGGCCATGCCGATGACACCGAGGTCGCGCAGCGACAGCGCGACGGGCGCGTCCTCGATCTTCCAGGTGACCTGCCGGCGGTGGTCGTCCTGCTCGGGGTCGTCGAGCACGACCTCGGACGGCAGTTGCCCGGTGCCCACCCGCATCAGCAGATGGTCCCGGTCGTTGCGCCGCCGCTCCCACAACCGCGTCCGCGGCCCGGTCCCCATCGAGAGCACGGTCGCCGGGTCCGGTATGGCGTGCCGCCGGTCGTCGCGCTCGACGACGAGCGCCTCCTGCGCGTCGCGCTCGATCCGCTCCTTCTGCTCCTTGTACTCCTTGACCTGCTTGGCGTGGGACTTGCGGCCGTGCTTCTTGTCGCTGAAGTACTGGGCGAAGAGGATCAGCGGGCTCAGCGCCGCCATGATCAGGTAGTACCAGCGCTGGAAGATCAGCACCGAGACGATCGCGCCGACCAGCGGGGTGAGCGCCATCAGCCAGGGCAGCGGCCGGGGTTCGAACTCGCGGGGCGGCGACGGCAGCCGGAACGTGGTCTGCCGCTCGGGCGGACGCAGCCGGGGCGGCCGGTTGTAATCGAGCCCGATCCCGTCGTCGGACCACTTCAGGGCGGCGTCGGGCGGCGTGTAACGGGCCAGCTCCAGCAGGCTGTTGCCGACGCCGATCTGCCCTCCGATCGGCCAGCCGGCACCGTCCCCGCCGCCGATCGGCTCCCCGTCGAGGGTGACCTTCGGCCCGTCGGCGTGCACGGCGACCTCGCAGGACCCGTCGCCGGCGACGGAGAGGGTCAGCGCGCGCCCGTCGACCTCCGGATCATCGACGCGTACGTACGAGGCGGCGCCGCTGCCGATGTCGTACCGCCCGACCCCGAGCCGGTGCACGGACCCGGCGCCGGGGCCCCCGACGACCCGCAGCTCCACCAGCCCGGTCGGCTCGCCGGGCACACATCCGGCCGGGTCCTGCAGACTGACGACGGCTCCGTCCCGCAACGGCGACCCGACGACCGTCGCCGACGGGTCGACGGGGTATCCGTCGACGTACACCAGCGGCGCGTTGCCCGCCGGGGCGAGCCGCTGGTGCCCGAGCGGAACGACCTGGGCGCCCCGCACACCGACCTGCCCGGCCAATTCGGCGGCGATGTCCCCCACGGTGGACTCGGGATCGGCGTCGAGCACGACATCGGCGGTGCCCCCGCCGAACGGGTCGACGACGGTCAGAGTCAGGCGCACGCTCGTCCTCCCCAGCATTCCCCCGTGGCCGCTTCCGCGACGCGGGTCACGGTCCGGACGACGATATCCGCTGGGTACGACAACGGGGCAACGGTTCGCGCGGGGCCGTTCCCGAAGGCAACGGCCGACAGGCTCTCCCCACCGCGTTCTCCCCCTCCGGTCCACTCTTCCTTCGGGGATGTGACACCACAAGTCACCCCCGTAAGCTGCTGCCTCGAGAACGGACGATCACACCGGCCCGGCCCGACGGCAGTCGACCGGTTCTGTCCGCGAACAGGGAGCCACGGGGGTTGGCCCTGCGGCATGTTGAGAGGAAGCGGCTTCATGGCCAAGGACCTTGACATCACATACCAGGACATGCGGGAAGCTGCGAAGCATGTCGTGAAGGAAAAGGAAAAGCTCCAGGAGAAGCTCGACGGCCTCCGCAAGTACATCAACAACCTCGTCCAGTCCGGCTACGTCACGAAGTCCTCCTCCAAGGCGTTCGACGAGAACTTCGACGAGTTCGTCCGCGGCACCAAGGACACCCTGGACGGCCTGGACGGCATGGGCGACTACCTGACGACGGCGGCCGACAAGTTCGAACAGATCGACGAGGAACTGGCCAAGCAGGCCCGGAGCAAGTGAGTTCCTGACCGGTACCGCGGGCCGGCCGCGGGCCGCTCGCGGCCGGCCCGCACAGAGCGAAGCCTCGACGGGGGGCAGGGGTGTCGGATCAGACCGCCGATATCGGACGCATCAAGGAGAGTGCCAAGTCGATCTCCCGGATTCACCGGGAATTCACCGGCAACGCCAACCCGGCCGAAGGTCTGGGAGTGGGCACGCTGGGCGACCAGGGACTGGTCGATGTCTTCCGTGCCTTCGGTGACAACTGGAAGATCCACCGGGAGCGACTGACGGAGGAACTGGAGAAGCTCTCCAGTCTTCTCTCCACGGCTGCGAAGGCATACGAGGACATCGACCACGCGCTTGCCGAGGCCCTGCGCGGCACGGACAAGAAGACGCCGAACACCAAGGGGGGCGGCCGGTGACGCGCCCTCGCGCCGAAGAGTGGGCGGTGATCGGGGAATTGTCCGATCCGATCCCCGGCGACCCGGAAGAGATCGCGGGGCTCGGCCGTGAACTGAGACGGACCGCCGAGGCCATCAAGAAGCAGGCGGACGAGATCAAGGCACTCGCATCCGTCGACGAGTGGAAGAGCAAGACGGCGGAGGAGTTCCGCAAAGAGGCCGAAGAGGCGGAGGGGAAACTGCGCAAGGCATTCAAGCGGTACGACACCGCCGCCGATGCCCTGGGCGAGAAAGTGGTCGAAGGCGGCTCCTCGAAGGAGTACGCTTCGGAGCTCCACCGGGCGCAGACGATGGCCGACAAGGCGCTCCGGGATGCCCGTGAGGCTGATGACGAGCAGAGGGCGAGCAGCGGCGCCATCGACAAGCTTCCGGAGAAGACGGCCGATGACGCCCCCGATCGCAAGAAGCTGGAGAAGCGGCAGGAAGCCGCCACGACCGCGCTCGAGAAGGCCAAGAAGGATTTAGAAGCCGCGAAGCGTGTCCGCGACGCGGCGGCGAAGCGGGCACGGGATGCCATTCGTCACGCCATCGACCACGACGGGTTGAAGGACGGCACCTGGGACAAGTTCAAGGACTGGGTGCACGACAATTCCGGATGGATCAAGAAAGCCCTGGACACATTGGGCTGGGTCGCGACCATCTGCGGGACCCTGTCCCTCATGGTCGGCTGGGTCCCGATCGTCGGACAGGCGCTTGCCGCGGTCCTCGGCACCATCGCGCTCGGGGCCACGCTGCTCTCTCTGGTGGGACACACCTTGCTGGCGCTCGCCGGTGAAGGAAGCTGGTTCGACGTCGCTCTCGACGTTGTCGGTCTTGCCACGTTCGGCATCGGACGGGGAGCACTGGCGGGCGCCAAGGGTGCGTCGCAGGCGGCGCAGAGCCTTGGGCGGTCGGCGGCAGCGCGGGCGCTCCGCCAGGGAATCAAGGCCAAACCGAATACGGCGGCGTACAAAAAGGCGGTCAACAAGGCCTGGAAAAAGGCGAATGAACTCAGCGGCGGGGCGCCTCGCGGCAAGGCCGCTGTCGAAGCGGTCGCCAAGGCACCGAAAGGCTGGTTTCCGGGCGCACGGAACATGGTCGACGCGTTCAGTCCGAGACTCATCTGGAAGGAGTCGGTGGACAGCATCAAGGGAGCCAAGGACCTGCGTCCCAGCAATGTGCAGCAGCTCTTCGACGCCGACACGTGGGCAGGCGCGCGGCCCAGAGTCGGGGATTCGGGCATTGCCGACATCCAAAGCAGCCTCGGACGAATGGCGGATTCCCTGCACGCCGACAGCGCGGTGAAGGCGGCTACGGACGTATACCAGGCCCAGACCCGCATCTGGGCGGGTTCGACCGCGGTCGCGTCGGCCACGGACGCACTGGACAAGGGGCCGATCACCGGCCTGATCGGTGATCAGGTGGGAATCCCGGGACTGGACGACGGCGTGTGGTCGGCAACCGGTGTCAAGGACGCCACGACGACGAGCAACGGGTGAGACGGACGAGCGGTGGGCCAATGGAACCAGTGATGACCGAGCGGCCGGCACGGCGCGAGCCGCCGGAGCCTCCGGCGGAGCCCGTGGTGCGGCCTCGGGGCATGACACGGCATCGCACGCTCCTGGTACGCCGGGCCCGGCTGTACGCAGACGGACGGACCTTGGTCGTGCGCGACGACCGACTGCGAGAACAACGCTACGAAGCAGGGCCCGGCGGTATCCACCGTGCCGTCTTCCTGCCACCGGACGGTGACGCGTGGGACGCCGCGACACGTCGACCGGCGGAGCGCTGGGGTGTCCTCGTCTTCCGTGCGGACGACGGCCGAGACCTGCTGACCGCGCCCCTGGCTGATTGGCTCCCGGAGGCCGGTGCGGTGGGGGTCGCGGAATTGCGCCCATCCGAGTGCCTGGGCCGGACCGGGCTCCGCGATGTCGTCGCGGCCGTCGGGATTCCGCTGGAGGAGAGAGCACACGGTTCGCGAGACGGTACCGGTACCGGGCGGTACGACCGCAGCCGTGGCGCACGACCGGATCGGGCGAGCCATTCCGAGTTGCCCCGCTGGCACGGCCGGGCCCGGGGGATCGGGCTTCTCGGGTGGTTCATCGGCATGGTCGTCGGATTCGCGTCCGGACTGGACTGGGCGCTGACCATCGCGGCGTTCGGTCTGCTGCTGGTCCCTTCGGCTGACGCGATCCTGCGCCTCAGCGCCTGGTGGCGCACCAGAAGGGACACCACGGTCTCCGTGGCCACCGTGATCCGGCCCGCTCCAGCGGCGGGCACGGAGACGACCCGCAGATTCCTGCGGACGGCGGTCGTACGGGTGACCCCACGAGAAGTCGTCCTGACCAACACGGTCGGCGAAGAACGTCGACTGGGCCGCACCGGTACGCACGGTGCGGCCCGGATGGTCAGCCTCGTCGCCCCGGACACCGGGGAACGGCTGGGCGTCGAGATCCGAGACGGTGCCGGCCGCGCTCGGGCCCTGCTCCCGTACCGGTACTGGTTCTCGGGGCCAGGCGGAGCCGACCGATGGGCGGAACTGGCCGGGGCATTGGGCGGCACCGCGACGGACGAGGAGCTACGGCACACCAACGACGGTGACCCCTGGTGGCATGGCCACGTGCTGGCCGCGGACGCTCGCAGGATGTCACCCATGGACGCCAGAACGGCGCGCACGGAGACGGACTGGCATCGCGCGGTGATAGGCGGCAACGAGCTGATCGTCGTACCTCTCATGGCCGCCGTGCTGCTCGCGGGGCTGTTCGGCGGCACGGTGCCGGAGTTCACCGCGGGCCTGCTGTCGGCGCTCACCATCGTGGCCACGTGGGGCCCGGTTTCGGTGAGTTCGCTCGCCAGCCGACTGTATCTCGACAGAGTACGGCAGAATCCCACAAATCGATGATGCGCGAAATGGAAGAACAGGAGTCGTCTCTTTGACTTCGCAAGCGGGGACCGCCACGGTGCCTCCCTCCGATTACCGACTCCTCCTGCCGGAGGGGTGGTTCCGTGTCCATATCGAGCCGCAACAGCGAGTCCGTTCGGTCGAAGCCCTGGTCAACCGCCAGTTCGAGGGGACGGACAGCGCGCCGCACATCAAACAACGGCTGCGCCAGGAACTCCTCACCCAGGCCGAAGCTGCCTATGAAGAAGGCGGCATCGAGCTGTACATCAGCTTGCAGCGGGCAGGCGCGCTCACTGTGCCCGCGTCGCTCCTGGTCAGCCTGGTCCCGCCATTGCCTGGTGGCAGCGTACCGACGGTGTCGAACCTCGCCTCCCGGTACTCCGAGAACGTGGACGCGGACGTGTCAGAGGTCGAGCTGCCCGCCGGGACGGCCCTCCGGGTGCGCAGGTCAACGGGAGAGCCGGGCCACCCGGCGCCCATGGGCGCAGCGGGGAGTTCCGCGGAGGCTCTTCCTTCGGTCACCGTGAGCTATCAGATGCCGGTACCGGGAACGGGAGGGCATCTGCTGCTGACGTTCTCCTCGCCCTTGGTGCGGATCGCCGACGCCATGACCGAACTCTTCGACGCCGTGGCGGGCTCTCTCACCTGGGTGGGCGGTGACGGCTCCCATGAGTGACATCAGCACATGCGGCATCGTCTGCCCCACGGACTGGGTACCGCTTCCGCTGGAACCGACGGACGACGTGCGGAGCTGGGCCAAGGAGACCGCAACCCTCCTCTGGGAGCGCGGCAAGGCGGCCGGCCATGAATTGGACAAGCGTGTCCTGCGGAAGAACCTGCGCGCCCGTGCCGACGACAGCCGCGGACGCGACCCGTTCTACGCCTTCGCGTACTACCCCGACGGGTTCGACACCGCTCTCGCATTGCTGGAGGTCGATCTCATCCACCCGGACACAACGGTTCCCGAGCTGAGTCTCGACTGGCTCACCGACACCTTCAGCGCACACGACTTCGGAGCGCCGGATGTCAGGCGCGTCGATCTGCCGGCCGGACCCGCCGTGCGTATTCGGCAGAACTTCGCAGCGGATGACCGGCCGCCCGGCGGACCCGGAATCCTGATGGAGACACTCACGTACGGGATCAGGCCGACCGGTGCGGAGGCTGCTGTGATGCTCCTCGGCTCTTGGACGATTCCTGGCATCGCCGAGGAGATCGAAGAGGCGATCGACAGCATGGCCCAGACGGTGACTGTCGAGTTCTGACGCCTTACGACTGCTCGGAGGCAAACGTCGCGGGCTCACCGGCCCATTCCTCGGCCGGGTCGGTGAACGAGACCGTCTGGAGGATGGCCGACATCAGTCGGTAGATCGCCGTCCAGTGGTCCATCGAGGCGGTGTGCAGCGTGAAAACCGCGGTGCACGGGCCGGTGGGGAACGGAATGTGCACCTGGATCTGTCCCGTGAGCAGTGTCGTCTCCTCGGTGCTGGCGGTCACCTCGGGCCCGAGACGGTACTCGCGCAGCGTGATGCTGGAGACCGCCGGGCCGCAGGGGAGATCGAGCCATACGGCGTCGTTGTAGGGGTCCGCCGCGAGTGTGGCCAGGATGCCCTGGGCGACGACGTCGGTGTCCTGGCCGGCGTGGTCCGTGGCGACGATGCCCACGGTCAAGGCGCACTGCGCGACGCCTTCGGAAGGTTCGTGCCTCTCTGCCGACCCGTCGGTGTCGTCCGCTTCGTCGGCTGTGGAGAACAGGCCCAACGCGGCGTACGAGAGCCCCGCTGAGCCCATCATGTCGGCTATGGCCGCGTAGTAAGGGACGGCGGGTTCCCACACGCTTTCGTCGCCCCGGGAGTACAGCTCCCGGACGAAAGAGGAGACGCGGTCGGTGATCTGCTCGGCCCGCGAGGAGAGCGGGAGGGCGAAGAATCCCTCAGGGGCGAGGAACCAGAGCGGTGGAATGCCCTCCGCCATGAGTGTGTCTGTCACGGGTGGTGCCGTTCGGGTCGGTCCGACGGGTGGTGGTCAGTCACGGACGTCCTCGGGGTGATACTCCGTGAGTCGGCGTTCCGTGCCGTCGGAGGCCATGACCATGGTCAGGTCGGGACGGCCGAAGAATGCGTCGGTCCGGCTCGGGGCCACGACGTCGACCCGGAAACAGCCGCACGCGTTGCGGGTCACCAGAGGCGGCTGGGCGTCCGGAGCCTGCGCCGAAGCGAAAGACTCCGCCGTGGCCCGTTGTGCCGGGGTGAGCGATGCGAGGGGTAGGAATTCCGGTGGCTTTTCCAGAGACCGGACCAGCCGGTTCCGTCTGATGCTCTCCAGTCGGCACCATGAGTCGTCGGCGAAAACGACCTTGGCGTCCGTGCCGTGTCTGAACTGCCGTCTCTCGACCAGCCGGACGGCGGAGCGCGGGACACCGAACAGGACCTCGTCGTCGATCAGTTCATCGTTGCCCTTGATGTAGGGAAAGCCCACGATCAGCAGGCGCCGGTCGGTAATGACGGCATGGGTGCGGTACACCTTGTCCGAGGAACGCCCGGGGTCCAGTCGCCAGGGCAGTGACCGGGCGATGGTGCCGGGCGCGGCCCACATGACGGGGAAGTCGTCGACTTCATCGGCGTGGTCATGAGAGAAATCGGAGCCGTCCTCCGACGGACCACCAGGCGTGCTGCCGCCCTGAGAGGTGAACACACCGAGAATCGCGACCCCCGCTGCCACAGCCACGCCCTTGAGGGTATTCCGCGACGCCGTCTCGCCGGTCGGACGCGCTGTGTACGACGGTCCTCCGGGCCAGCCTTCCAGGTCCCGCTGGATATCGCGGCGCTCCGGGTCGCGGAACCACCGCATACCTTTGACGCGCGTGGCGGCACCCGTGGCGAATCTGACCGGGACGCGCTCCAGCGTCGTCTCCTCCGGACCGGGCTCCCAGATGGGCATATCGGCGTGCATCCTCCTCGAGGCGTATCGGCTAGTCGTCGGTCACATGGCCGTAGACCTTGGGTGCGATCTTGAGACCGGCGTCGAGGGCGATACCCGCTCCGAACGGATCGATGTTCACCCCGGGGATGAAGTTAGCGCCCTTGGTACCGATGAGCTGGCCCTGGTGGTAACCCTGCACGGCCAAGCCCCCCATACGGGACATCAGCCCACTGCTTCCGTGCGCCACCTGATACACGTCATCGGAGATGCCCCCGATCTTCACCAAGCCTGCCTTTCCCAGGCCGCCTTTGAGCGCGGTCGACTCCTGGCCGAAGGAGAGCAGCACACGCGAGCTGCCGATCTTGGTGGCTTCGAACCCCTTGCCCAGCCTGCCCGCCGTGGTCACCGCCTTCGCCTCGCTGACGACCTTGACTCCCTTGCCGAACATGCCGATGCCCGGCAGCAGCCCGACCGCGTCGAGTCCGACCTGCATCCAGCTCACGTCGGCGCCCGCGGCCTTGGCCACACCATGTGCCGCCAGGGACAGCCCGCTGCCGATCAGAGCCGCCGTACCGAAGATCGCGGCGAGGGGTGGGAAGGGAAGGGTGACAATGGCCAGCATGCTGAGTACGGCGGTGATGTCGCTGAGTACGTCGCCGATCGCCTTGATCAGGTCGGCGTGTTCCTTGAGCCAGTCGCCGGTGGCGTCCCAGGCGTCGGCTATGCCCTTGCCGAGTTTGTCCCAGAAGCCGGGCTCGTCGGGAGCGATGTCGGCGGCCTTGTCCAGTTCCTTGCTGATCTGGCGGGCGGCCTCTTTGTAGCGTTCTTGCAGGTCGTAGACCTTCTGCGTGACCTGGTCGACAGCGCTGGACGCTTCTGCGAGTTCCTTGCTGCCTTTGCCGCCGGCTTCGGTCTCCGCCTTCTCCTGCTCGTCGAGTTTCTCGCCGGCGGCCTTCTCCAGCCGGTCGGCCTCGTCCTGGAATTCCTGCAACTCGTTGGCCCAGCGGTGCAGGGCGCGAGAGGCCTTGTCGAAGGACTCGTAGCTCTTGCGTACGAGAGGGGTGACGTCGTGGCCTATGTACTCGGTGAAGGCGAGGGCGGTCTTGCCTTTCCAGGCGCCGCACTCGATGCGCGACAGCTCCTCCACCGTGGTGCCCAGTTCACTGGCCAGGCTGCCCAACTTTTTGGCGAGTTCGCGGGTGTCTTCCACGTCTCCGGGAGTCGGGTCCCAGCCTATGCGGGGGAAGGCGGGCCGCTTTCCGGACACGGTCACTTGCCCTTCTTCTTGACCTTCAGCGACTCGGCCAGCTCCAGGTCGAGCTGGTCGAACGTCTTGCTGATCGTATTGATCATCTTCACGGCGCCGTGGGTGTGCTTGCCGAGCTGCTTGATGCCGTAGCCCCAGTCGTCGGCGAAGTCCTGGAGGTTTTCGATGAGCCCGCTCTCGCCCACGACGGAGGCGTCGGAGCCGCGCAGGGTGCGGCGGGTCGACTCCATGCGGTCGCTGATGGACGAGAAGGTCTTCTTCAGATGCTCGAAGACGGTGTCTTCGAGGCGCAGGTCACTCATCTGGTGTCCGGTCTCCGCGAGCGGTCGTCATGGGTGTGCGGGGCCGAAGGAGGCGTTGCGCGACGGCTTCGGCCGAGCTGATCGACGGTATCGGGGCGGCTCCTCGTGCCGCCAGCGCGAACAGTTTCGTAAAGCGGGCATCAGGGGCGTTTCGCGTGCATGTTCTGTAGCGATCGAGCGAACAGTTCCCTGCTGACGGTCACCGGTTGACGGACTGGATCTCCTGGACGGTGACGGCCTGGGTGGTGCCGAAGGTGCCGTCGGGGAGGTCGTCGCCCGTGCCGCCGGTGCCGGTCCAGGTGATGTCCCAGGTGATGGTGGCCCGGAGCTTGAACGTGCCGTCGCCGGAGGAGCGCAGGTACTTGATGCCGCAGGGCGGGGTCCGGTCGGCCTTGCCCTTGGCGTACGGCTCGCCGATGGAGCCGCCGTCGATCAGGCACTCACCGGAGGCCGGGTACGTCTCCGCGTCGGGCGTGCCCGGCACCAGTGTGAGGGAGACCGGCTTGGCGGTCGTCGTGGCCTGGATGCTGAAGCCGGGGACGTCGATGGCCGCCGTGGCCCGGACCTCGTCGAAGACGGCCTTGTCGAGCCATGCCCAGGTCGGCAGGTTCACCTTGGTCGTGCCCGCCGGGGCGAGGCTGACCTCGGTGCCGGGAAGCTGCATGTGCTGGTAGGCGAGGGCGGCGAGCAGCTCCGGGCGGATGGCCTCCTCGTACTGGGGCGGCGGGGCCTCGCCGTTGTCGACCCAGAACGGGAGATCCGTGCAGGAACCCCGCTTGAGGATGTCGGGCTCGTCGGGGTTCTCGACGCCGGCCCAGAACATGCCCTTGCCGTCCTGCTCGACGTTGTAGTCCTTGTAACCGGGGGTGCCGGTCCAGCCGTACTCGTCCTCGTAGTGGCGCTTCACCTCGCCGATCGCCGAGCCGGCGGTGCCGCCCATGCCGGGGGTGTTCAGGGCGTTGTCGATGTCCTCGGACATCTTCTCCTTGAAGTCCTTGGCACCGAGGTAAGGGGCGTACCAGCAGGGCGGTGGCGACCAGTTGACGTCGGACGGCGTGACGTTTCCGGCGCTGCCGTCCTTGGTGACGGAGCCGGAGTACTGGATGCGGGCGGCGGCGTAGATGCCGGTGGTGTCACCGCCGCCTGTCTGTTCCGTGGTGGCGCCCTTGCCGGAGCCCACCGGCTTCGCCGCGTACGCCGACTCTGTGAAGACGAGGGTGCTGAGGGTCAGAGTCAGTGCGGCAGTGCCTAGAAGCGTGCGGGCCGAGGCCTTCACTGGCACTTCGCCGCCTTCGTCTCCACGAACACCTTCGACGCCTGCCACAGCCCCTCACCCGTGGGGTACTTGACCATGATGATTCTGTAGTAGTCGAAGTCCTCGATGCTGGGATCGGTCTTGAGGACCTTCCCGGTTTTGATTTCCTTGCCGAAGAACTTCCCCGAGTCCGCGCAGAAGGCCACCTCGACAGAGGTGCCGTTCGCGGCGGACCGGGTGGTGACGTCGTAATGCCGCAGTGTGCCGGCCGCGGTCCAGCCGCCTTCGATCCAGGCATTGATCTGCGTCTGTGCGTACGACAGTCCTTCGCGAGTGGCATATGCGGTCACGGCCGCGTCTTTGGCCGTGCGTTTGTCGACGCCCCGGTAGATGGCCCGGAAAAAGTTCGCCGCGTCGTCCATCGCGGCCGCCTCGTTCTCGTTCTGCGGCTTGTCCCAGTCGAAGACCAGGTTCATGTCCTTGGGCAGGGACACGTCCACGCCGTCGGGCTTGTCGGCCGCCGGTGCTCCCGAGGGCTGTGCCGGCTTCTCGGGAGCCTCTGTTCCCTGATCGGCTCCGGCGATCTTGTCGTTGTCGCTGGACTTGCCGTCCTCGCCGCCGCAGGCCGTCAGCAGCAGGGCTGAGGCGGCGGCGAGCGCGGCAGCGGCGTGCACAGTGCGGCGCTTCACAGTGGGCTCCCCGTGAGACAGATGGTCAGTCAAGGCCACAGACGGTATCCGTGGGAATCTCGGTTTCGCCAGTGCGAAGCTTTTCGGACAGGGTGTGGTCGCGTATGGCGGATGCGCGCCGCACCACCGGTCGACGGACTGGATCTCCTGGACGATTGCGGCCCGGGTGGTGCCGAAGATGCCGGCGAGCAGGTCCCCGATCGTGCCGCCGGAGCCGGTCGGGGCGGGAGGGGTGAGGGCCGGGGGAGTTGTGCGGGCGCACCCGTGCGCGCCGTGCGCAGCCGTCGTCGCCGTTCCGGGCGGACGGTGCGCCGTGCGTCGGCTTGTGACCCTCGTGAGTGAATCGTGCAGGCATCATGTCCGGCCCGTGATGGGCTCCGGCCGCGTGCGGCACCGTCGCGGGGGCCGGGGGTTCGCTGCCGCACATGACGTAGGCGGTGAGCGGTGCCCTCGGCAACTGGGGGTCAGGCGTGCGAAGTTGCAGATGAGTAACGGGGTGGGCGGCGGGTGGCGGGGGGTCGTGTATGCCTTGAGGGGCCTATGGGCGGCTGATACGGTGCGATGGCTTGACACTCGCCGCGGCGCTGGCCGTTCGCCCAGGTCGCGCGGACACGGGCGAAGTGTCCGAAAACGCAGAGTCTTCTGCGGACTTGGCAGACAGATCTTGGGTGTACGGGGAGCGGTTGCGTGAAGATCCGAGAGCGTACGGGGGCGGGCGCGGGGCGTGCCGCGGTTCCGGCTCAGGCGCCGGTCGGCGACCGGCTTCCCACCCCTCCTCGCGAGCGCAAACCCGCACTCGCCGCGCTCGCCGTCCTGCTGGTCCTGGTCGGCGCGCTGGGCGCCACCATGCTCGTGCTGCGCGCGGGGGACCGGGTCGAGGTCGTCAAGGTGACCGCCGACATCCAGGCCGGTGAGTCCATCACCGACAAGAACGTCACCTCGGTGATGGTCGCCGAGGACCCGGACATCCACTACGTCGAGTGGTCGAGCCGCGAAGTCCTCAAGACCTTCAAGGCGAAGTCCACCATCTACGCGGGCTCCCTCGCCGTCGGCGAGATGTTCGCCAAGGAAGAGCAACTTCCCGCCGGCAAAGCCGCCCTGGGTGTCGCACTCAAGGAGGGGCAGTACCCCGCGGACATCAAGCCCGGTGACCATGTCGCCGCCTACCGGGTCGGGGCGAACAACTCCTCGTCCTCGTCCTCCGGCAGCGGCGACGACGCCGCCGCGTCCTCCGGCGGTGGTGCCCTCGTCGACGACGCTCAGGTCTACACCGTGAAGAAGCCGGGCGACTCCACCATCAGCACCGGCACCCTCTCCCTCACCCTCCTCGTCGACGCGGGCGACGCCGCCGCGCTCGCCTCGGCGGCGTCGGCGGGCGAGCTGGCCGTCGTGCGCGTCCCGGCGAAGTAGAAGGCGGCACCGACAAGCCATGGCGCTCATCGCTCTCGCCGCCGACAAGGGTTCCCCCGGCGTCACCACCGCGGCCGTCGCCCTCGCGGCGGTCTGGCCGCGCCGCGTCCTGCTCGCCGAGGCCGATCCGGCGGGCGGCGACCTGGTGTACCGCTCCGCCGCCGCACACGGCGGGCCGCTCAACCCCAACACCGGGATGCTGTCCATCGCCGCGACCGCGCGGCGCGGACTCGTTCCCGACCAACTGTGGGACCACGTGCAGCCGTTGAGCGGGGGGCTGGAGGTGCTCGTCGGGCTGGGGATCGCCGAGCAGGCCGCCGGGCTGGCCGGGCTGTGGCCCACGCTGGGGCGGGCCTTCGCCTCGCTCGCCGACTCGCCGCACGCGCCCGCCGACGTCATCGCGGACTGCGGGCGGATCAGCGGCGACACCCCGGCCGTCGAGCTGTTCCCGCACGCCGCGCTGGTGCTGCTGGTCTCCCGTACCGAACCCGAGGCCATCGCCCGGGTCCGGGACCGGGCCGCCGCCCTGTCCGCCAGGCTGCACGGCGGGCCGCGCGGCGCCGCCGGCCTGGCCTCCCCGGCGATCGGCGTGGTCCTGATAGCCGACCCGAACACCGCGGGCAAGCTCTCCGGGCAGGTCAACGACATGCTGGTGCACGCCGGGACCGGCGCCCGGGTGGTCGGGACCATGGCCGACGACCCCGCCGGCGCCGGCCAGTTGGCCGGGCGCAAGCGCGGCAAGCTGGAGAAGTCGCTGCTCATCCGCACCGCCCGCAAGGTCACCGCGGACCTCTACCAGCAGTTCGGCGCCGCCTGGTCCGTACCCGCCGGTCCGCACCTGAACGGCCGCGCGGAGGCCGGGCGATGACCGCTGTCGACCACCAGTTGGTCAAGCGGTTCCGGCAGGAGGCCGGCGACCGGATCGCCGAGCAGCGCCGCCTGGACCAGGTCAACGGCGTCACGCCGATGTCCACCGAGGACGAGCGGCAGTACGCGCGGGCGGTCATCGCGCAGATCCTGGAGGAGTACGCCCGCACCGAGATCACCGCGGGCCGTACTCCGCTGGACGCCGAGACCGAGGAGCAGTACGCGGCCGCCGTGCACGCCGCGCTGTTCGGCGTGGGCCGGCTCCAGCCGCTGCTCGACGACCCCGAGGTCGAGAACATCGACATCAACGGCTGCGACCAGGTCTTCGTCGGCTACAGCGACGGGCGCGAGGTGCGGGGCGAGCCCGTCGCCGACACCGACGAGGAACTGATCGAGCTGATCCAGGTGCTCGGCGCGTACTCCGGGCTGTCGTCCCGTCCGTTCGACTCCGCCAACCCGCAGCTCGACCTGCGGCTGCCGGACGGCTCCCGGCTGTCGGCCGTGATGGACGTGGCCCGCCGGCCCGCGCTGTCCATCCGCCGGGCCCGGATGGGCAAGGTGTTCATCTCCGACCTGGTCGGCAACGGCACGCTCACGCCCGAGCTGGGACACTTCCTGGCCTGCGCGGTCCGGGCCCGGAAGAACATCATGATCGCGGGCGCCACCAACGCCGGCAAGACGACGCTGCTGCGCGCCCTCGCCAACGAGATCCCGCCGCACGAACGCCTCATCACCGTCGAGCGGGCCCTGGAGCTGGGCCTGGACCAGTTCCCCGAACTCCACCCCAACGTGGTGGCGTTCGAGGAGCGGCTGCCCAACTCCGAGGGACAGGGCGCCATCTCCATGGCCGAACTGGTCCGCCGGTCCCTGCGGATGAACCCCTCCCGCGTCATCGTCGGCGAGGTCCTCGGCGACGAGATCGTCACCATGCTCAACGCCATGTCGCAGGGCAACGACGGCTCGCTGTCCACGATCCACGCCAACAGCTCCAGCGAGGTCTTCAACCGCATCTCCACGTACGCGCTCCAGGCCACCGAACGGCTGCCCATCGAGGCCAGCCAGATGCTGGTGGCCGGCGCGGTCAACTTCGTCGTCTTCGTCCAGCGGCGCAACGACTTCCAGACCGGCGGACGCCTCCAGCGCATGGTCACCTCCGTCCGCGAGGTCAACGGCGTCGACGGACGGGTGCTGTCCAGCGAGGTCTTCGCGGAGGCACCCGACGGCCGGATCGTGCCGCACGCCCCCCTCGCCTGCCTGGAGGACCTCATCGCGCACGGATACCGGCCCAGCGGAACGTGGGGGTGAGCATGACCACCAGCACCCCGCTCGCGGCACTCGGCTCGCTCGGTTCGCTGGGCGGACTGTTCTCCGCCACCGTCCTGTACTCCATCGGCTGCGGCGTCGCCGTCGGCGGCGGCCTCGCGCTGCTCCTGGTCGCCGTACGCGGGCTGCCGGTCAAGCCCGAGCACGAGAAGCGGCAGGCGAGTGAGCGGGCGGGCGAACTGATCCGCTGGGCGGGTCAGCGCGGCTCCCTCGCCGCCATCGTCGGCCTCGCCGTCCTGCTGCTCACCCGCTGGGCGGTCCTCGGCATCGCGGCCGGCGTCCTCGTCTTCTTCTGGGACCGCCTCTTCGGCGGCGCCGCCGAGGAACGCGCCGCCATGAAGCGCGTCGAGGCCCTCGCCTCCTGGACGGAGTCGCTGCGCGACACCATCGCCGGCGCGGTCGGCCTGGAGCAGGCCATCCCGGCGTCGGCGCGGGCCGCCGCACCCGTGCTCCGGCCCCATCTGGACGCCCTCGTCGACCGGCTGCGCAGCCGTACGCCGCTGCCGGACGCGCTCCAGCACCTCGCCGACGAGATCGACGACGCCTCCGCCGACATCATCGTCGCCGCGCTGATCCTCAACGCGCGGCTGCGCGGCCCCGGCCTGCGGCAGGTGCTCGGCGCGCTCGCCAAGTCGGCGCGCGAGGAGGTCGACATGCGCCAGCGCGTGATGGCGCAGCGCGCCTCCACCCGCCGGTCGGTGCAGATCGTGGTCGCCGTGTCGGTGGCGTTCGTCCTCGGCCTGTCCGTCTTCAACCGCGACTTCGTCGAGCCGTACGGCACACCGGTCGGCCAACTGGTCCTGCTCTGCGTGTGCGGGCTGTTCGCGCTGGGCTTCTGGTGGCTGCGCAAGCTGTCCACGATCGAGACGCCGGAGCGGTTCCTGGTGCGGAGCGACTCGGGCGTGCGGTTCGTACGTCCCCGTACGGCCGCGTCGGGCCGGCCTCAGACGGCGGGGCAGGCCCCGGCGGCGGTGCAGTCCCAGCCGTATCCGGGCCAGCAGGGAGAGGGAGAGGGAGAGGGAGAGGGGGTACGACGGTGAACCTGACGATGCCGGTCCTGGTCGGCGCGGTCCTCGGCCTGGGCGTCTACGCCCTCGTCCGCGCCCTCATGCCGAGCAGGCGCAGCCCCGTCCAGCAGGTCGCCCGGATCGACGCGATGCGGGCGCGCGGATCGGCGTACGAGACGGCGCGCACGCCGCAGGAGACGGGGCGGTTCGGTGCGCTGCGCGCCCAGGTCGGGGCGCGGGTCGCGGAGTTCTACCTCCAGCAGGGCTGGGAGCAGCGCTCGCTGCGCGCGGACCTGGCGGTGCTGGACCGGAGCTGGGAGAAGTTCCTCGCCACGAAGGTGCTGCTGGGGGCGACCGGGCTGTTCTTCGGCCCGTTCCTGTTCGCGGTCGTCTACGCGCTGGGCTTCAACCGCAGCCCGGCCGTCCCGGTCTGGCTGGCCCTGCTGTGCGCGGTGGTCTTCTTCTTCCTCCCCGACCTGGAGATCCGGCGGGACGCGGCGGACAAGCGCCGTGACCTGCGGCGGGTGATCGGCGCCTATCTGGACCTGGTCTCCATGAGCCTGGCCGGCGGCCGGGGTCTGCCGGAGGCCCTGATGGCGGCGGCGGAGGTGTCCGACGGCTGGGCGACACAGCGCATCCGCAACGCCCTCGCCGACGCCCGTATCACCGGCGTCAGCCAGTGGCAGGCGCTGGGCCGGCTCGGCGAGGAACTCGGCGTGGAGGAACTGAAGGACCTCTCCGCCTCCCTGGCCCTGGTCGCGGACGACGGCGCCAAGGTCCGCGAGTCCCTCGCCTCCCGCGCCGAGACCATGCGGCACCGCGAACTCGCCGAGATCGAGGGCAGCGCGGGCGAGAAGTCGCAGTCGATGCTGGTGGCCCAGTTGCTGCTGTGCGCCGGGTTCCTGGTGTTCCTGATCTTTCCGGCCGCGATGCGGGTGTTCCAGGTGTGAGCGGCTCCCGACGAATCCTGCCCACCCCACTGTTTCGAGAGGACGACACATCATGAACGGACGGAACTTCAGCACCGGCATCCCGGCGATGGACTTCCTGGTCACCTTCCTGCGCGCCCGCGTGGAGCGCGCCCGCTCCGGCGAACTGGACCGGGGCGCGTCCGCGGTCGAGTGGGTCATCATCTCCGCGGTCGTGGTGGCGATCGTCGGCGTGGTGGCGGCCATCATCAACGCCGCGCTCAGCGAGGGCGCCAACAAGGTCGGCAACTGCATCAAGGGCGCCGACGCCGACGGCACCTGCTGAGCCGGACGCGGGACGGCGGACGGCACGGGGACACGGGGACACGGGGACACCGGGGGCACGGGGATGCGGGCGAGACTGCGCGACTGGACGCGCCGCAGGGTGGGGGCCGCGCGTGCGGCGGCGGCCACCCGCGGCGATTCCGGCATGACCGCGATCGAGTTCGTGTTCCTCACGCCGGTCCTGTTCTTCATGATCTTCGCGACGGTCCAGTTCGCGCTGTACTTCTTCGCCGACCACGTCGCCCAGGCGGCGGCCCAGGCCGGGGCGCGCAAGGCCCGTGCGACGGCCGACGCCCAGCCCGGAAGCTGGCGCGGCGAGGCGGGGGCCGTGGTCGACAGCTACATCAGCCAGCTCGGCCCACAGCTCGTCCTCGCCCCCGACGTCACGATGCTCCAGCCGGAGCAGGACATGGTCGGCGTGGAGATCACCGCCCGTATCCCGACGGTCTTCCCCGGCCTGGACCTGACGGTGCACGCGCGGTCGGTGGGGCCGGTGGAACGGTTCGTGCGGGAGGAGGAGAACTGATGGGCCCGTACGACCGGGGCCCGCGGGGCCGTGGGCCGGACGACCGCGGATTGTCGACCGTCGAGGTGGTGATCCTCGCGCCGGTGATGATCCTGTTCATCCTGGTCCTGGTCGCCTTCGGGCAACTGGTCGACGGCCGGGGCGCGATCGACGGCGCGGCCCGGGACGCGGCCCGCGCCGGCTCCATCCAGAAGGACCACGGTACGGCGATGGCGGAGGCGCGCAAGGCGGCCCAGGCCGACCTGGAGGACATCTGCTCCGGCCCGGTGTCGGTGGTGCAGAAGAGTGCCGGTTTCGAACCGGACACGCTGTTCACGGTCGAGGTGAGCTGCGAGGTCCGGGGCCTGGCGATGATCGGCCTGGACATCCCGACGACGCTGTCGGCGAGCTTCAGCTCCCCACTGGACCCGTACCGGAGGACGGCGTGAGGGCGTGGGCGCGCGGGTGGCTCGGTGCGCGGCTCGGGCGACTGGACGACCGGGGCTCGGGCGCCGGCGCGGTCATCATCTTCGCGCTGGTGTTCCTCTCCCTCTCCGCCTTCGTGATCGACGGCGGCCTGTCCATCTCCAAACGCGAACGCGCCGCCGACATCGCGGAACAGGCGGCCCGCTTCGCCGCGCAGGACATCGACCGCGAGGCCCTCTACGACAACGAGGGCGGACCCGCGCCGATCAACTACGAGAACTGCGACGCCCGGGTCAAGACCTTCGCCCGCGAGATGGACATGACCGGCGCGGACATCGCCGGCACCCACTGCGTCGCGGCCGACACCGACCGCGTCGAGGTCGAGGTGCGGCTCACGTACTCCCCGGTGTTCACGGGCATGCTCTACGGCGGGGACGTGGTGGTCCGGGGCCGCGCGGTGGCGGAGAACGAGGTCGGCTGAGCCCTGCCCGTCCCTTTCCTCGGTTCAGCCAAGGCGGCGGTGACCTGCGAGACGCCCGGTCACTTCGCGCCGCCACCCTTGCCGCCCCGCTTGTCCTCCGTCTTCACCGCGTCGTTGATCTGCTTGGTGAGTTCGTCGTCGAGTTTCTTGAACTCGCGGACGACGGCGTCGGACATGTCGGCGAGGGCGTCGAGCTGCTGGGTGATGTCCTCGCGGCCGTCCTCCCAGTTGGACTCGAAGTCGCCGAGGGCGTCGTTGACACTGCCGTCGCCGATGTCGTCCTTGTACGACTCGAACAGCTTCCTGGTGTGATTCAGCCGCGTCTTCAGCGACCGCAGCCGGCGCCCGTATCCCTCCAGCTCCTCCAGCGGCAGCGCGAGATCGCTCTTGCCCTTGCCCATGGCGTGCGGCCCTCCTCGGGTCAGACGAAACGGAAGGTGCCGGTCACGGCGTCGAAGATGTCGTGGAACGCCTCGGCGAGGTCCAGCACGGGACTGGCCCCGGAGACGAGCACGACCTGATCGGTGGTTCCCGGTACGGGGATGTACGTCTGCGTCAGCACCATGCGCAGGGTACGGCTGTCGCCCTCGGCGACCGGGACGTCCTCGACGCCGTAGGTCCGCGCCGCGGTGCCCACGTCCGGGATGTCGACGGTCGTGACCTCGCGCCAGGCGTCGCCCTCGCGGCGCGGAGTGATCGTGCGCAGGTTCTCGGCGATCGCCCGGGGATCGGTGGACAGGGCGACGCCCTGCCGGTCCTTCGCGCCGAGGACCGAGACGGTGACGGTCGCGGACAGCGGGACACCGTCGAAGTTCTCGGCCATGCAACCGAGGTACAACGCCCCGGAGTCGTGGGCGTCCTTGGCCATCTTGCGGAGCATGGCGGAGATGTCGGCGCGGTACGGCGCCAGGTCGGGCAGGTCCCGGACCCGCGCGTCCACCAAGCTCCGGATGGTCGCCTCCCGCCCTTCGGGCCGGATGTCGAACTCCCACCACGACTCGGGAACGGAGACCGAGATGCCGAAAGGAGTGTCCTGGTGCTCTGTGTTTGCTGATGGTGTCTCGCTCATGACCTTGTTTTTCTCGGTGTCGCGCTGTCCAGTGGAGTGGTTTTGTCCCGCCGCGTTCTCGAATCATTCGGGCATGGGGATTCCTTCTGTTTCGGCGATCTCCATGGCGCGTTCCACACCGATGTCCGGTGCTGTGTAGTCGAGTGAGGCGATATGATCGAGAAACGCAGTCGGTGGGGCCACGCGGTGGTACTTGACGTAGTCGGACCAGGCGAGATGCCATACCCATTCCCCGTCCGTCATGACGCCGATGCGTACGTGCATCTCCGGAGATTCGGAAAACGGGTCCGGTACGGTCCCGGGGGAGTAGATCAGTGGTTCGGCCTCTTCCAGGAAACTGGCAAGGCGATCGGTCAGTTCCGCTGGCAGGGTATTCGCTAGGAAGTCGGCTTCCGTTCGAGGTTCACCGATGCGATGCGGTACGGGGACCTTGGCCATGTCTTACTTCCCTCCGTTGGGATAGAAGGTCTCGAAATCGCCACGAAGCTTCGGGTGCATGTAGGTGCCGTTGGCGTCGAACGGAGCCACGGCCGTCCTGCCGTTGGGCCACACCCACAGGAAGTCATTGGGTGCCTCGACTTTGACGCCGAGGGAGTTCGCCAGGTTCTGTGCGAAACCGTCGGATTTCATGCCTGTCTGGCAGGAGAGAAGCCTGACGGTCTCGCCGTTCCAGCCGTGTGCACGTATCAGTGACGCGATCTCTCGATGGTTGAAGTTGTGCCAGTTCTCGGAGAGGTGTGCCGGGCCGTCTTTGATCTGGTACCCCACCGAGGTGGGGGAGCCGTGAATTCCCACATCGAAGGTCCCGTTGTTCTTGATTCGGTTCATGCTTTTCAGTAGAGGGTCCCCGGGTTTGAAAACCAGCATTCCAGGGCGCCCGTCCTTGAACGCCTGAACTTTGAAGGAAAGCGGGCTCTTGCCCCGGCCGGCGAGTCCCTTGACCAGCGAGACGACGTTGGCCGATCCGTTGCGAATACCGTTGGCCAGCCCTTTCAGACCGCCACCGATGCCGCCCATGAGGCCGGTGCCCAGTGCCCTGAGGCCCCCCGCCTTCCACAGCTTGCCGAGTTTGGCGAGGCTGGTGAAGCCCTTGGTGGCGGGGATGCAGTCGAGGGCCGCCCAGACCAGGTCGCCCCAGCCCGCCTGGCCCTTGATGACCTTTCTTATCGTGTCGGCCATCACGATCAGCGCGGCCGCGAAGACCAGCCAGCCCAGTGGGCCGCCCACGATCATCACGATGATGCCGACGATGGCCACGACCCATTTGCAGACCGTGACGATCTCGTCCCAGTGGTCGGAGACCCAGTCGCCGATCTCCTCCCACCAGTGGCGGTTGGGGATGCCGGCGTCCGACGCCTCGCGGAGCTTGGTGACCGTGCGGCGGGCGGCCTCCTCGCGCAGGCCCCTCGCCTGGGCGGCGAGCTTCTTGGCCGCGTCGAGGGCGCTCTGCGCGTCGTCGACGTTCCGCTGGGCCGCGGCCTCGCGGGCCTTGGCGTGCTGGGCGTCGCGGGTCGCGCGGCGGACGTCGGCCTCGTCGGGCTTGGGGATGTCCCGGCCGCCGTTCTCGGCCGGGTCGTAGGAGTCGGCCTTCTCGGTCGCCGTGCGCACCCAGTCCTGGGCGCCGGACAGGGCGGTCTGCGCGGTGGTGAGTTCCTCGCGTGCCTTGCGGCCGTCGCGCAGTGCCTTGTCGGCCTTCTCCTGGGCGTCCTGGAGGTCGGGCCAGAAGGAGGCGAGCGCGTCACCGGCCAGGTCGTAGGACTTCTTCAGTTTGCGGAGCTTCTTCGGCGCGTCCGCGAACTCCTCCGCGAAGACGTCCGCCGTCTTCCCGGCCCACGAGAGGATCTCGTCCTCCTTGGCGATCCCCTTGAGGTCGCGCAACGCCTCACCGACATCGGCGGCGAAGTCGTGCAGGGTACTGGCGAGTTTGCGGATGCGGTGCGGGTCGCCGGGGGTGGGGTCGTCGTCCAGATCGAGTATGTGCCAGTCCGTCGGCCTGTGCGACA
Source organism: Streptomyces sp. NPDC000134 (assembly GCF_042899225.1). NCBI lineage: Bacteria > Bacillati > Actinomycetota > Actinomycetes > Kitasatosporales > Streptomycetaceae > Streptomyces > Streptomyces sp. NPDC000134. The sequence goes on along the minus strand of NZ_JBIAZN010000003.1, from coordinate 349,772 downwards.
CGCGTACTCCCCCGTCATCACTTCAGCAACGCCCGTGTCGGAGCGTGCAGCGAAGCTACCGCACGGTGGGGTGGCGGACTCAAGAGCGGCCTGGGCGAGTGTGGCTGGTGTGGCTGGTGTGACCTAGTGCGGCACGGGCGTGGTCCGAGGGCCGGCGCCGTACCGGGGGCACTGGCTTCCGCCCTGCGGACTATCGACGCGGGGAGCGCGGCGGTTTTCCGGCAGTTCGTCGAATCGTGCCTGGCCGATTCCCAGGGGAGATCTTCGGGGGGTGGGGGGTGAAATGGCGGGTGCGGTGGGCAAGTCGGGCTTACCGGGCGGGGGTGAGTGCTCGGTTCGGTCGGGGCTTCGACCGGGGCTTGTGGAGTCAATAGGATCTCCCTACGCCTCTCCCTCCACACCGACCCGGGACACCCGCCATGCCGCGACGTCGCCCTTCCAGTCCGTCGAGTCCGTCGAGTCCGACGGGCAGTTCGCCGGGCCCCAGGAACCGGACGCCGCAGCCCGTGCGGATGCGGCGGCGTACGGCCGGGGACTTCGTGAAGGCGTTCCTCGCCTTCGTCGTGCTGGTCGTCCTGGTGCTCGGGGTGCCGTTCGCGCTGGCGACGCAGATCGGGTGGCCGCTGCCGAGCGGGGCGCCGAGCCTGGACTGGCTGCAGCGGGAGATCAGTGTCCAGACGTTCCTGAACATCCTGACCGTCATCGTCTGGTTCGCCTGGGCCCAGTTCGCCGCCTGCGTGCTCGTCGAGGTCAAGGCCGCGCTGTCCGGGGTCGGCGTGCCGGGACGGGTGCCGGGCGCCGGGCCGAGTCAGTTGCTGGCGCGGCAGCTCGTCGCCGCGCTGCTGCTGGTCGGCGCCACCGCCGCCGGCCTCATGCCGGGGCTGGCGCAGCTCGGGCAGCAGCACGGACTGGAGGGCAACCAGAAACCCGCCGTCGCCGCCGCCCAGCAGACGCCGGGGATCTTCGCCCAGCAGGAGGCGCGCACCGGGGCCGCCGCGAGCGCCCTCGCCGAGCAGGCGGCCCACGCCGCGGCCGACGCCCGGGGCACCGCCGAGCACGGCGACACGAAGTACTACCGCATCCAGCCGCCCGAGGGACGTCACCACGACTCCCTCTGGGAGATCGCCGAGCGGCACCTCGGGGACGGACGCCGGTACAAGGAGATCTTCGAGCTGAACAAGGACCGGGTGCAGCCGGACGGTTCGAAGCTGTCCGAGGCCAGCCTCATCCGGCCCGGGTGGATCATGGAGATGCCCGGCGACGCGCACGGCGGCGAGCTGGTCGAGATGCCCGACGAGGCGCCGGGCGTCTCCCCGCAGGTGCGGCAGCAGATCGACGCGTACGCCCGGACCGGGGATCAGCACCAGCAGCAACGGGAGAATCAGGGGGACGCCGGCTCCCGTGCCTCCCTTCCCGAGCAGCGGCCCGCCCCCGCTACCCCCGCCCCCGCTACCCCCGCCCCCGCTACCCCCGCCCCCGATGCCGCCGGTCAGGAACAGCGGTCGTTCGGGCTGCCCGAGGCACTCCTCGCCGCTCCCCTCCTCGCCGCCGGGCTGCTCGGGGCGCTCGGGCGGCGGCGCCGGCAGGCGCTGTGGCAGTCGGCGCTCGGGGCCGTCGGCGGGCGGCGCGGCATGGAGCCGCCGACGCCCACCGGCGACGCGCAGGACGTGCAGGACGCGCTGCTCGTCGGCGCCGACCCCGACGGCGTACGGATGCTCGACCGGTCGCTGCGCGGGCTCGCGGCCTCGCTGGCCGCGGAGTCGCGGGCGCTGCCGGTCGTGTACGCGGCCTGGCTCAGCAACGGGGACCTGCACCTTCAGCTCGCCCAGCCCGCCGGGAAGCCGCCCGCGCCCTGGCGACCGGGGCAGGACCAGACGTTCTGGACGCTGGGCCGCGCCGACGCCGAGCGGTACGAGGACGCCGACACCGCCGCCCCGTACCCCGGCCTGGTCAGCCTCGGCACCATGGACGACTCCCGGCTGCTGCTGAACCTGGAGTCGGTGCCCGGCATCGTCTCGCTCAGCGGCGGCGAGGCCGACCGGGCCGCCGTGTTCGCGTCGATCGCCGCCGAACTGGCCACCAACGGCTGGTCGGACCGTATGACCATCACGCTCGTCGGGTTCGGCGACGACCTCACCCCGCTCGCGCCCAACCGCATCCGGCACCTGGACGGCACCGAGGCGCTGTTCGAGACGATGGAGGCGGAGACGCGGCAGCGGCGCGGCGCGCTGGGGGCCGCCGGGCACGACTCCGTACTGACCGGGCGCACCGGCCCGGCCCGGCACACCCGCTGGGCCCCGCACCTGGTGCTGCTCGCCGCGCGGCCCTCCGACGAGGACGCGCGCCGGCTCGCCGAACTCGCCGCCGACGCCGGCCGGCTCGGCATCGGGTACCTCGTCGGCACCGACGGCGGTGAACTGCCCGGCGCCGCCTGGGAGATGGAGATCACCGCCGACGGGCGGCTGCTCGCCCCGCTGCTCGGCCTGGAACTCGACGCCCAGCTCCTGCCGGCCGCCCAGCGGCGGGCCGTCGTCGAGCTGTTCTCCGCCGCCGACCCCGGCAGCGGACCCGACGGGGGGCCCGGCAACAGCCCGCCGTTCCTCGTCGACATCAGCGAGGAGGGGCGGCCCGCGGTGTACGCGCGGCTGGTCGGCCCGTACGAGATCATCGGGCTCGACGCCCCGGACGGCGAGCGCAGCGCCCAGTTGCACGAGGCGCTCGCGCTGCTCCTGCTGCACCGCGAGGGCGTCCACCCGCGCGTCCTGGCCTCCGCGCTCTGGCCGCGCGGTGTGACGGACGACGTGCGCGAGGCCCTCCTGGAACGGTTGCGCGACTGGCTCGGCACCGACCCCGACGGCAGCCCCCGGCTCCGTACCGACGCCACCGGACGGCTCACCCTCGCCCGGTCCGTCGTCTCCGACCTCGACGTGCTGCGCTCCCTCTATTACGAGGCCACGCAGGGCAAGGGCACCGACAACCGGGCCGTGCGCGGCCGGCTGCTCACCGACGCGCTGGTGCTGGTGCGGGGACCGCTGCTCGCCGACCGGCCCGGGGACCGTTACCGCTGGCTCACCCACGAGATCGTGGACGCCCGGCTTCCGCTGCTGGTCGCGGACACAGGGCTGGCGCTGTCGGAGTTCCACATGGAGAAGGACCGGGCGGAGAAGGCCATCGAGGCGCTGAACGCGGCGCTGCGGACCGCACCCGCGGACGAGCGGCTCTGGCACGAACTGCTGCGCGCCACGCACGCCACCGGCGACCCGGCACGGCTGCGCGCCCTCGCCGCCGACCTCGTCGGACGCGGCGGGGCACGCGGGCTGCCGCCGCGCACCGAGGCGCTCCTGGACGAACTCCTCCCGACCTGGCGCGAGGCGTCCCCGGCGGCGGGATGACCTCGGTGGGCGCCCTCGACGTGCTGGTCATCGGCGTCGCCGCGCTGTGGGGCGCGGCCATGGGCGCGCTGCTGCCGCGCGCCGCCTACCGCTTCTCCGCGCCCGCCGGGGAGCCCTGGCGGGACCGGTGTCCGGGGGGACATCCGGTACGGGGGTGGCTCGGGCGGGCGTGGTGCGGTGCGTGCGCTGGGGGGGAGGGGGCGTACGCCGTCCAGGACGGGGGGACGCACGCCCCGCGCGCCTCGCACGCTCCGCAAGGGGGCTCCCACGCCCCGAACGACGGCCCGTTCGCCCCGGACGGCGGCCCGTTCGCCCCGGACGGCGGCCCGTCCGTCCCGAACGACGGCCCGCCCGCCCCGGGCAACGGCTCGTACGCCCCCGGCCCCGCGCTCCCCGCCGTCGTGACCGCCCTCGTGTGCGCCGCCCTCGCCGGTGCCGCGGGGGTCCGGCCCGAGCTGGTCGTCTGGCTGCTGCTGGCGCCCGTCGGGGTGCTGCTGGCGGTGGTCGACCTGCGGGTGGCCCGGCTGCCCGACCCGCTCACCCTGCCCTTCGCCGGTGCCGCGCTCGCGCTGCTCGGGGTCGCCGCGTTCCTGCCCGAGCACGCCGGGTCGTGGACCACCGCCCTGCTGGGCGCCCTCGCGCTGGGCGCCGGTTACTTCGCGCTGTGGCTGATCAACCCGGCCGGCATGGGCTTCGGTGACGTGAAACTGGCCCTCGGCGCCGGGGCCGTCCTCGGCTGGTACGGCTGGGCGACGGTGATGCTGGGCACCCTCGCCGGGTTCCTGCTGGGCGCGGTGTACGGCGGCGCCCTCGTCCTCGCACGCCGGGCCGGACGCAAGACGGCCATCGCGTTCGGGCCGTTCCTCGTCGCGGGCGCGTTCCTCGGCGTGCTGGCGGGGGCGTACGCGGCGTGACCCACTGGCGCGTACACGCGTGACGTGCCCGCGATCAGTAACGGCCTGACGTCGGGGGCGCGCAGTGGCTGGCGTACGCTGGATCGGTCCGTCCACAACCCTTACGAAAGGGACGCCGGTGACCGAGAAGGCCGACCTTCAGCCCATCCTCGACCGTGCCGCCGCCGGTGGGCGGATCACCCCCGAAGAGGCCCTCGCCCTGTACCGCGACGCCCCGCTGCACGCGCTCGGCGCCGCCGCCGACACGATCCGCCGGCGCAAGTACGCCGGGATCGAGCACATCGCGACGTACATCATCGAGCGGAACATCAACTACACCAACGTGTGCGTCACGGCGTGCAAGTTCTGCGCGTTCTACGCGGCTCCGAAGGACACCGCGAAGGGCTGGACCCGCGACCTCGACGACATCCTGCGCCGCTGCGCGGAGACCGTCGAGCTGGGCGGGACGCAGATCATGTTCCAGGGCGGCCACCACCCGGACTACGGCGTCGAGTACTACGAGAAGCACTTCGCCGCCATCAAGAAGGAGTTCCCGCAGCTCGTCATCCACAGCCTGGGGGCGAGCGAGGTCGAGCACATGGCGCGGATCTCCAAGGTGTCCGTGGAGGAGGCGATCCAGCGCATCCACGCCGCCGGGCTGGACTCGTTCGCCGGCGCCGGCGCGGAGCTGCTGCCCGAGCGGCCGCGCAAGGCGATCGCGCCGCTGAAGGAGTCCGGCGAGCGCTGGCTGGAGATCATGGAGACGGCGCACAAGCTCGGCGTCGAGTCCACCTCCACCATGCTCATGGGCACCGGCGAGACCAACGCCGAGCGCATCGAGCACCTGCGGATGATCCGGGACGTGCAGGACCGCACCGGCGGCTTCCGCGCCTTCATCCCGTACACCTACCAGCCCGAGAACAACCACCTGAAGGGCCGTACGCAGGCGACCCTCTTCGAGTACCTGCGCATGATCGCCATCGCGCGCATCTTCCTCGACAACGTGGCGCACATCCAGGGCTCCTGGCTGACCACCGGCAAGGAGGTCGGCCAGCTCTCCCTGCACTACGGCGCCGACGACCTCGGCTCGGTCATGCTGGAGGAGAACGTCGTGTCCTCGGCCGGTGCCCGGCACCGCTCCAACCGGCTGGAGCTGATCGACCTGATCCGCAAGGCGGGCCGGGTCCCGGCGCAGCGCGCCACGACGTACGAGCACCTCGTCGTGCACGACGACCCGGCGAACGACCCCGTCGACGACCGTGTCGTCTCGCACATCTCCTCCACCGCGATCGAGGGCGGCACCGCGCACCCCGAGCTGAAGCTGATCGCGACCAACTGACGTCCCCGTGCTGACGATCCACGCCGCCGACGAGGTCCGCACCGCCTGGGACGGTGAGCCGCTGACGGACGGCGCGGTCGCGGTGGAAGGTGAGCGGTTGGCCCGGGTGGGGCCCGCCGAGGACGTGGTACGGGCCTTTCCCGGCGCCCGGCTGCGGCGCTGGCCCGGTGCGCTGGGCCCCGGGCGGGTGCACGACGGGCCGCTGCCGGACGCGCCGAGCCCGCGGGAACGGGTGCACGCGGTGCTGAAGCTGGGCGCGGTGGCCGTCCTGGCTCAGCACGTCGACGCCGAGCTGCGGGCCGCCGCCGTGCGCGGGGGCGTCCTCGTGCTGCCGGCCGCGCGCCCGGCCGTCCTGGCCGAGGGGGGCCGCGCCGACCTCGCCGTGCTCGACGCCGACGGGGCGTGCCTGGCGACGGTGTGCGCGGGGCGCCTGGTGCATCGGCGGCGCTGAAGCGGCCTGCTGCCGGGGCCCGTCGAGCCGGTCAGCCCGCCAGTGCCTCCCCGAACGCCCCCGCCTCCTGCGTCACACCGCTGCAGTCGGTCGCCGCGTCGTCCGAGTCGGCGTCGCCGTCGCAGCTCCGGTCGCGGAAGGCCGCCCACATCGACACCCAGGCAAGGGACTTCTCCTCCGCGAACGCGCGCACCCGTGCCGCGTCCTGAAGCGTGAACGTCTCCCCGGCCACGTCGTTGACGCCGATCATCGAGGTCAGTGCCATGCCCCGCCAGGCGTCCGCGCCGGACAGGCCGAACACCTCCTTGAGCTGGCGGTGCGCGGCCTTCGCGGAGGTGATGGCGTAGTCGCCCATGTCGCCGGTGTAGGACTCGCCGTAGTTCATGGTCATCAGGTTGACCGTGGAGACCTGGACGCCGTGGTCGTCGGCGGACTCCAGCAGCGCCAGGCCGTCCTCGTCGAGACCCGAGGGCATCACCGGCAGGGTGTAGGAGATCCGCAGGTCCTCGCGTTCGTCCTGGAGCAGCGCGAGCGCCCGCGAACGCAGGGCGACCGAGTCGGGGTCGGTCAGCTCGTCGCCCTCGATGTCGAAGTCGGCCAGCGTGGCACCGGCGGCGTCCAGTGCCGCGCCGTACGCCTCGGCCAGCTCCGCCGCGCTGTCGCAGGTCGCCGCCAGCTCCTTGCCGGAGGCGCCGCCGAAGGAGACCCGGACGTCGGCGCCGTCCTCGGTGAGCCGGTCGATGCGGGAGGTGACCGAGGAGTCGTCGATCGCGTGGGTGCCGTTCCACTCGGGGGTGCAGCCGCTGCCCGAGGAGATCACGAAGGCCAGGTTGTACGTCGAGGGGGAGCCCGCCGAGTCGTCGGCGGAGGCGCCGGTCGCGCTCACGTACGGGGCGTACGCGGTGGCCGACGAGGGGGTGGTGGGCGCCGCGTCCGTCGTGCCGGTACCGTTCTGCGAACATCCCGCCGCCGCGAGGGCGACCAGACAGACGAGCCCGGCGGCGGACTTTCGTGGACGGCTCATCGCGTGCGCTCCTGCTTTTGTGGATGGTGTCCCAGAATGGAGACGAAGACTGTCCCCGGACCGGAAAGGTTCCATACGACACTGTGTCTCACCTGGGAGAACATCCGTTATGCCGAAGGATTTCTCAGGTGAATGACAGGTCCGGGCGTTTCTCATGGACGGCGCACAAGAGAGCCAGAGTTTCGGGCACATAAACGCTCTCTAATATCCGGGGAATGCATTCCGAGACTGCCATCGAAACCCGCGCCGCAGCGCGCGGTCGCCGTCGCAAACGCGGCAACGGGCCCGCCGGCGGGCCCGTGTTCGTTGACACCTCCGGTCGCCGGGCCCGGCTGCTGCGCCGGATCGGGCTGCTCCTGGGCGTCGTCTGTTCCGGGTACGCGATCGTGCTGGGCCTGGCCTTCATGGGCATCGGCACCTCCATCAACCCGTCCTCGCTGCTGCCGTTCGGCGCGAGCGGGAACGGCACCGCCCCGGGCGGCGGAATCCGGCCCCGGGGCGGGACCGCGCCGAGCGGCGTCCCGAGCGACGTCCCCGGCCGGGCTCCGAGCGGCGCCCCCACCGGCGCCCCGCCCAGCGCCGCCGCCGACTCCGCCCCCGCCCCGGCCGCCTCCGCGACCGCCCCCGCCCCGGCCGCCTCCGCGACCGTCCCCGCCCCGGCCGCCTCCGCGACCGCCGACTGACCGGAGTCGCAGCCACCCCATGACCAGCACCACACCCTCGCGCGGCCGGCGCCGTGCCCCCGGCCGCATGGAGCGGGCCGCCGGCCGTGCCGCCGCCCTGCAACGGCCCCGGGTCGTCCTCGCCCTGCTGCTCCTGCTGGCGCTGACCTGCGTCATGCTCCTGGACGGCTATCTGCGCGCCGAGGTCGGCGGCGACCAGCGCGTCCGCACCGGGGCCAGCTCCAGCGACGTCCCCGACGACATCATCGACGGCGGGCCGATCCTCACCTTCCGGGGCGGGCAGGCCACCACCGTCTCCGTCCCGGACAAGACGATCGCGCTGACCTTCGACGACGGCCCCGACGCCACCTGGACGCCGAAGGTCCTCGAGATCCTGGAGAAGTACGACGTGCCCGGCACGTTCTTCCTGGTCGGCTCGATGGTCTCGCGCTATCCGGACATCGTCGAGGACATGGTCGAACAGGGCAACGAGGTGGGCGTCCACACCTTCACCCACGTCGACCTCTCCTACCAGAGCGCCGCCCGCGTCACCCGCGAGATCGAGCAGACCCAGTTGGCGCTGGCCGGCGCGGCCGGCATCACCACCACGCTGTTCCGGGCGCCGTACTCCTCCGAGACGGACGCCATCGACAACTACAGTTGGCCGGTCTACAAGAAGCTCGGCGAGGACGGCTACACCAGCGTCTTCATCGACACCGACAGCGACGACTGGAAGCGCCCCGGCGTCTCGAAGATCATCGAGTGGGCCACGCCGGAGGACGGCGAGGGCGCCTCCGTCCTCTTCCACGACGCCGGCGGCGAGCGCGCGCAGACGATCGCGGCGCTGCCGAAGTACATCGAGAAGATGCGGGCGAAGGGCTACACCTTCACCACCGTCAGCGGCGTCATGGCGGAGCAGCGCGGCACGGGACAGGGCGCCGCACCGCTCCAGGACGGGACCTCCCGGCTCCAGGCCGCCCACCACCGGGCCACCGGCGCCACCCTCTACGAGGGCAAGGCGCTCGTCGCGGCCGTCGCCGTCGCCGAGTGGACCGTGCCCGCCCTGTCGGTGGGGCTGACGATCGTCGGCGTGGCCGTCCTGGGCCGGTTCGGGATGATGCTGCTGCTCGCCCGCCGTCACCACCGGCAGCGCAACAGACGCCGGTTCGGCTGGGGACCGCCCGTCACCCGGCCGGTGAGCGTGGTCGTCCCGGCGTACAACGAGAAGGAGTGCATCGCCAACACCCTGCGGTCGCTGGCGCGGAGCACCCATCCGATCGAGGTCGTCGTCGTGGACGACGGCTCGACCGACGGCACCGGCGAGATCGCCCGCGAGGCGGCCCGCTCACTGGGCATGACCGACGTCCGGGTGATCCGCCAGGAGAACGCGGGCAAGCCCGCCGCCCTCGACAACGGCGTCCGTCACGCGAGGTGCGACATCGTGGTGATGATGGACGGCGACACCGTCTTCGAGCCGGACACCGTACGGCACCTCGTCCAGCCGTTCGCCGACCCCGCCGTCGGCGCGGTCGCGGGCAACGCCAAGGTCGGCAACCGCGACACCGTCATCGGCGCCTGGCAGCACATCGAGTACGTGATGGGCTTCAACCTCGACCGGCGGATGTACGACCTGCTGCGCTGCATGCCGACCATCCCCGGCGCGATCGGCGCGTTCCGCCGCGCGGCGGTGCTCGACGCCGGCGGGATGAGCGACGACACCCTCGCCGAGGACACCGACATCACCATCGCCCTGCACCGCGCGGGCTGGCGGGTCGTCTACGAGGAGCACGCCCGCGCCTGGACGGAGGCCCCAGGTTCCCTCAAGCAGCTCTGGTCCCAGCGCTACCGCTGGTCGTACGGGACCATGCAGGCGCTGTGGAAGCACCGCGAGTCCCTCACCGACCAGGGGCCCTCGGGCCGCTTCGGCCGGGTCGGGATGCCACTGGTGGTGCTCTTCCAGATCGTCACGCCGCTCTTCGCCCCGCTGATCGACGTGTTCACCGCCTATTCGATGATCTTCATCGACTTCCGGGCGGCGCTGCTGGCGTGGCTGGCGGTGCTCGGCGTCCAGGTGTCCTGCGCGGCGTACGCCTTCCGCCTGGACCGGGAGAAGTACCGGTATCTGCTGATGATGCCGCTCCAGCAGCTCGCGTACCGGCAGATGATGTACCTCGTCCTGATCCACTCCTGCGTCACCGCCCTGACCGGCGGCCGACTGCGCTGGCAGAAACTGAAGCGCACGGGAGAGGTCGGCACCCCGGCGGGGACGGCGTGACGGGGGCGCACCGCAAGGCCGGTCCCGCCCCTCGGCGTACGGCTCCGCGGCCACCGGTGGTCACCCCGGCCCGTTCGGGCACGGCCCCGCCGCCCCGGGCGGCCGGGGCCGGGGGCCGGGACCGCTGTTTCGACACCCTGCGCGCGGTGGCCCTGGTCCGCGTCGTGGCGTACCACACCTTCGGCTGGGCCTGGGCCGGGCTGGTCTTCCCCTCGATGGGAATCATGTTCGGGCTCGCGGGCACCCTGATGGCCAAGTCCCTGGAACGGCCCGCCCTGTCGGTGGTGCGCGGCCGCGTCCGCCGGCTGCTGCCTCCGTTCTGGTTCTGGGGCGCCTTCGTGGTCGCGGCGATGCTGGTCCACGGCTGGATGCCGGACTGGCGCATCGTCTACTGGGTGGTGCCGCTGGGCGACCCGCCGGGCAGCGCCTGGGGCGAGCAGGCGTGGGAGATCCTCTGGTACCTGCGGACCTATCTGTGGTTCGTGCTGCTCTCCCCGCCGCTGCTGCGCGTGTTCCGGCGTGCGCCGACCGTCGTCCTGCCGGCCTGCCTCGTCCCGGTCGTGGTCCTCCAGTACGTCTGGCAGGTGCCGGACGACCGCTTCGGCACCTGCCTGCTCGACCTGGCGACCTACCTCTTCTGCTGGGTCCTCGGCTTCGCCCATCGCGACGGGGTGCTGGCCCGGCTGCGGCCCGCCGCGGTGGTCCCGCTGTCGCTCGCCGCGCTCGCGTACGGAAGCCGGTACGCCCTCGCGCACCAGGGGGAGTACGGCACCTACGACCTGGACGACATCCCGCTCGCCCAGGCGTTCTGGTCGGCCGGTTACGTGACGCTGCTGATGTACTCCAAGGCGCGGCTCGGGGTCGGCCTGGCCGGGCTCGCCCGCCACCGCTGGCTGGACCGGCTGGTGACCGTGTTCAACGCGCGGGCGGTGACGATCTACCTCTGGCACGAGCTGGCCCTGATCCTGGCCGTGCCGCTGATCGACCGGTTCTGGCAGGTGCCCGCCTTCGAGGCGTACCTGCCGCTGGACAGCCAGTGGTTCCTGTTCGGCGTCGGCTGGGTGCTGATCGCGGTGTCCGTGCTGGCCTGCGGCTGGGTGGAGGACGTGGCCGGACGGAAGAGGCCGCGGCTGCTGCCGTGATCGCGCCCTGCAAGAATGGCCGGGTGACCCGCGCCTCCCTGAACAAGCAGCCGCACGAAGTCGCCTCGATGTTCGACCACGTGGCGGAACGGTACGACCTCACCAACGACGTGCTCTCGCTCGGCCAGGACCGGGTGTGGCGCAAGGCGGTCGCCCGCGCCGTCGACGCCCGCCCGGCGCAGAAGGTCCTCGACCTCGCGGCGGGCACGGCCACCTCCTCGCTGCCCTTCGCCCGCACCGGCGCCTACGTCGTCCCCTGCGACTTCTCGCTGGGGATGCTGCGGGTCGGCAAGCAGCGGCACGCCTGGCTGCCGTTCACCGCGGGCGACGCGACCAGGCTGCCGTTCCGGGACGACGTCTTCGACGCCGTGACCATCTCCTTCGGGCTGCGCAACGTGCAGGACACCGACGCGGCGCTGCGCGAGCTGTACCGGGTGACGCGGCCCGGCGGGCGGGTCGTCATCTGCGAGTTCTCGCATCCGACCTGGGCGCCCTTCCGGACCGTCTACACCGAGTACCTGATGCGGGCGCTGCCGCCGGTCGCCCGCGCGGTCTCCTCCAACCCCGACGCCTACGTCTACCTCGCCGAGTCCATCCGCGACTGGCCGGACCAGCCCGCCCTCGCCGGGAAGTTGAGCGCGGCGGGCTGGTCGAAGGTGGCCTGGCGGAACCTGACCGGCGGCGTGGTGGCCCTGCACCGGGGCTTCAAGGAGAGCTGAGCACCGCGGCCTTCGAAGAGAGCTGAGCACCGCGGCCTTCGAAGAGAGCTGAGCACCGCGGCCGTCAAAGAGGGCTGAGCACCGCGTACCTTCCGCCCGGCTCCTCCAGCTCCCGTTGCAGGCCGCCCCCGGAGGGCGGGCGCGGGCGCGGCTCGCGTACGCCCGCGCCGCCGCCCCCCTCACCCTCCCCGAAGTCGAACCACACCGTGACCACGGCCCCGCGCGGCACCTCGACTCCGGGCGGCGGGTACTGCCGTACGACATGGTCGACGACGGTACGGAGGAAGTCGGGACGGTCCGGGGCGGCCAGCAGCACCCCGTGCGCGTACGCCGACGCCCGCGCGTCCACGGCCATCAGACCGACGAGCTTCGGCACCCGGACTTCCGGCGTTCTGGGCGTAGTCGGCACGGATCTCACCCCCAGCGGTACCGGAAGCGTAGCCGCGCCGAAGCCCCCTCTGGAAGCGCTCCGTCATTTTTTCCGGCCGAAAACTACCCAGCGTCACAATGTGAGCCGGTAGCAGTGCCCCTCCTCCTGCCGCGTCGGGGTCCGGAACGTCTCGGCGAGCCGCATCCCCAGCCTGTGGGTGACGGCGATGGACCGGCTGTTGCGCGCGTTGACCATCGCCACCACCCCGGGTACGCCCGCCGCGCGCACCCGGTTCAGCGTCTCCCGCGCCGCCGCCGTGACGTACCCCTTGCCCCAGTGCGCCCGCCCCAGCCGCCAGCCGATCTCGATCTCGCCCTTCGGTCCCCACTCCCACGGCCAGGGCTGGGCGCCGGTGAAGCCGATGACCTCGCCGGAGTGGTCGAGCACGGTCCACAGGCAGAAGCCGTGCTCGGCGTCGTGGCGGCGCTGGCGGGCGGTCAGCTCCTCGTAGACGGACAGCTCGGCCGCCCGCCCGCCGTGGAACTCCATGACCTCCGGGTCGGCGAAGACCCGGTGCCAGGCGACGGCGTCCTCGTCGGTGGGAACGCGCAGTTGTACAGCGGGGAGAGCCTGCTTCACGGGGCAGCCCTTCATCCGGGTGATCGGTGACGCTGAATAGACTGCCCATGTCCGGTGCCGGTCGGCACGCAGATTCTTGAACCCGTGGGAGATCCCGCCGTGACCGAGCCCCTCTCCGACAACACCGCCGATGTGATCGTCGTGGGCGCGGGGCCAGCCGGCTCCACGACCGCGTACCACCTGGCCAAGGCCGGGCTCGACGTCCTCCTGCTGGAGAAGACCGCCTTCCCCCGCGAGAAGGTCTGCGGCGACGGACTCACCCCCCGCGCGGTCAAACAGCTCGTGGCCATGGGCATCGACATCTCCGAAGAGGCGGGCTGGCTGCGGAACAAGGGCCTGCGGATCATCGGCGGCGGCACCCGGCTCCAGCTCGACTGGCCCGACCTCGCCTCCTTCCCCGACTACGGTCTGGTCCGCAAGCGCGACGACTTCGACGAGCAGCTCGCCCGGCAGGCCCAGAAGGCCGGCGCCAAGCTGTACGAGCGCTGCAACGTCGGCGCCCCGGTCGTCGACGACCGCACCGGCCGCATCACCGGCGTCCGCGCCAAGCTCGGCGAGGAGAAGCGGGAGGTCACCTTCCACGCCCCGCTGGTGGTGGCCGCCGACGGCAACTCCACGCGGCTCTCCCTGGCGATGGGCCTGCACCGCCGCGAGGACCGCCCGATGGGCGTCGCGGTCCGCACGTACTTCACCTCCCCCCGGCACGACGACGACTACCTGGAGTCCTGGCTGGAACTCTGGGACCGGCGCGGCCCCCAGGACCGCCTGCTGCCCGGCTACGGCTGGATCTTCGGCATGGGCGACGGCACCTCCAACGTCGGTCTCGGCGTCCTGAACACCTCCGCCTCCTTCAAGGACCTGGACTGGCGCGAGGTGCTGAAGGCGTGGTGCGCCTCCATGCCGGAGGACTGGGGCTACACCCCGGAGAACATGACCGGCCCGATCCGCGGTGCCGCCCTGCCCATGGCCTTCAACCGCCAGCCCCACTACACCAAGGGCCTGCTCCTGGTCGGCGACGCCGGCGGCCTGGTGAACCCGTTCAACGGCGAGGGCATCGCCTACGCCATGGAGTCCGGCCAGATCGCCGCCGACGTCATCGTCCAGGCGCACGCGCGGGCCACGCCCGCCCAGCGCGAGGTAGCGCTCCAGCGCTACCCGCGGGTGCTGAAGGACACCTACGGCGGCTACTACACCCTCGGCCGTGCCTTCGTGAAGCTCATCGGCAACCCGAAGGTCATGCAGATCGCCGCGCAGCGCGGTCTGACCCACCCGGTGCTGATGAAGTTCACCTTGAAGATGCTCGCCAACCTGACGGACCCGACCGGCGGCGACGCGATGGACCGCATCATCAACGGCCTGACGAAGGTGGCCCCGAAGGCCTGACCACGACGGCCCCGGCCGGCCCCGGCGGCCGGGGCCGCTCCGGCGGCCGGGGCCGCTCCGGCGGAGGAACGGCCCACGACGGGCACGCCAGGAATGCCCGAAGGGCCGTTCGTCCCTGTGGACGACGGCCCTTCGTGCAGATGTGCGACCTGAGACCCGGGGTCGCCGGGGCGCAGGAGCGGGATACGCCGGTCACGGCGTGCGCGACGCCGGTTACAGCACGCGCACCGCGCCGCTCGGCGGGTCGTAGGACAGCGACTTCAGCACGACGCCCGTGGACGGGTTCTGCGCGCCGACGAACATGCCGTCGCCGACGTAGACGCCCACGTGGTAGGCGCTGCCGGCGCCGCCCCAGTACAGGATGTCGCCCGGCTGGAGGTTGCTGAGCGAGACCTGGGTGCCGGCGACCGACTGGTCCTGGGAGACGCGGGGCAGGCTGACGTTCACCTGCTTGAAGGCGGCCTGGACGAGGCCGGAGCAGTCGTAGGCGGACGGGCCGGTGGCGCCGGACACGTACGCCTTGCCGACCTGGGCCTTCACGAAGGAGACGACCGCGGCGGCCGAGCCGGTGGCCGCGGACGAGCCGGTGCTCACCGAGGTGTCGGCGGCGGTCGCGCCGGTGTCCGTGGAGGTGTCGGCGGTCAGGGTGGCGCGCTCGGCGTCACGGTTGGCGCGCTCGGCGGCTGCCTTGCGGGCGGCCTCCCGCTCGGCCTTCTCCTTGGCCTGCGCCGCCTTGTGCTTGGCTTCCTTCAGGTCCGCCCTGGCTTCCTTGGCGGCCTTGGCGGCGGCCGCGTCACGCTCGGCCCGCAGCTCGTAGCTCGCGGCCGCCTGCTGCGTGGCGTCCGCGGACTCGGCGACCTGGGCGGCCAGGTCGGCCGTCAGGGTCGGCAGCTCCAGGGTCTGCGTCACGGGCTCGGCCTCGGCGGCGTTCGCCGAACCCGACGCACCGGCCACTGCCAGGGTGCTGAGGACGCCACCGGCCACTCCGGCCCGCATCGCGATGGTCGACGCGCTGCGGCGGGGCTTCCGGTGGCTGCGTATGTGAGCGGTGTGGGACATGAGTACAACCGGTATCAGGAGGTCCTCCATACCTTCAAGAAACGTGTCCTGCGCCACAGTTGCTCGACCTACACCGCGAATCCCGGGCGTGTCGGCCTTTATTGACGCCGTAACGGACATTGCGGGCGGCCGTAATACGGCTGTGATCACGGGCTTTGATCGTTACGCCCGAATTGCTCCCCGCTTACCACTGGTTGGGGTGGTTGGCCAACCCCGGTTCTCAGCCGCCTCTCATGAATGTGTCCGAGGTCACGGAACGGTCAACCGCGCGACCGCGTCCCGCGCCCGCGGGCCGGCCGGCCGCGCTCGTGAACGCGTGCACGCGTTCACATCTCCGCCGATCGCCCCCGTCCGGATGTGAACGGTCCTCTATCAAGAGTTCGCGGCCTTCGCCAATTTGCATGCAGCAGAACTCTCTTGATATGGAGACGCCGCCTCTGGCCAGCGCTGACGAGCGAAAATGTCACCTCTCGTGATCAGTCGGATGCTTGATGTGTGAAGATCACCGCTCATCCGACTTCATGATCCTTCGTCAGGTGGTGGAGATCACAAAGCTTGTGCAATACCCCGTGTCGCAGATCACAGAGTGGCGGGCATAAGATGCGGAGCAGTTGGGCTTGTGACCTGCTTCACATGTTCGCGATCTTCGCCGGGGACGCGCGGGGCTCGTGGGGCTGCTGAGGCGGGTCGTGACCCAAGCCGAACCGCCAGCAGTCAGTGCCGACTGAGAGGAGCGAGGAGCGGTGAACGCGTATGCGCCCATCCTCGTACTGGGAGCCCTCGGGGCAGGCTTTGCGATCTTCTCCGTGGTCATGGCCACGCTGATCGGTCCGAAGCGGTACAACCGCGCCAAACTCGAAGCCTACGAGTGCGGCATCGAGCCGACCCCCACGCCGGCCGGCGGCGGGCGCTTCCCCATCAAGTACTACCTGACGGCGATGCTCTTCATCGTCTTCGACATCGAGATCGTCTTCCTCTACCCCTGGGCCGTCAGCTTCGACGCCCTGGGGATCTTCGGGCTCGTGGAGATGCTGCTCTTCGTGCTCACCGTCTTCGTCGCGTACGCGTACGTATGGCGGCGCGGCGGCCTGGAATGGGACTGAGGGGCCTTTAGTCATGGGACTCGAAGAAAAGCTGCCGAGCGGCTTCCTGCTGACCACCGTCGAGCAGGCCGCGGGCTGGGTGCGCAAGGCGTCCGTCTTCCCCGCCACGTTCGGACTCGCCTGCTGCGCCATCGAGATGATGACCACCGGCGCCGGCCGCTACGACCTGGCGCGCTTCGGCATGGAGGTCTTCCGCGGCTCGCCGCGCCAGGCGGACCTGATGATCGTCGCCGGCCGGGTCAGCCAGAAGATGGCGCCGGTGCTGCGGCAGGTCTACGACCAGATGCCGAACCCCAAGTGGGTCATCTCCATGGGGGTCTGCGCCTCCTCGGGCGGCATGTTCAACAACTACGCGATCGTCCAGGGCGTCGACCACATCGTCCCGGTCGACATCTATCTGCCGGGCTGCCCGCCCCGGCCCGAGATGCTGCTGGACGCCATCCTCAAACTCCACCACAAGATCCAGAACTCCAAGCTCGGCGTGAACGCCGAGGAGGCGGCCCGCGAGGCGGAGGAGGCGGCGCTCAAGGCACTGCCCACCATCGAGATGAAGGGGCTGCTGCGATGAGCGACGCGCACCGGGACCCCGACGGTCCCAACCCGGAGAAGCAGCTCTCCGCCGAGAACCTCCCCGGCCAGCGCGGACAGGGCGGCGAGGAGGTCCGCGTCCAGCGCGGCATGTTCGGCGCGAACAACGGCGGCGACACCTCCGGCTACGGCGGCCTGGTCCGCTCGGTCCGGCTTCCGGGGCCGGCGAGCAGGCCGTACGGCGGCTGGTTCGACGAGGTCGCGGACGAACTGGAGGGCGCGCTGGAGGAGCAGGGACTGCTCCCCGGCAACGCCATCGAGAAGACGGTCGTCGACCGCGGCGAGCTGACCTTCCACATCGAACGCGAGCACCTGGTCCGCGTCGCCCGCACCCTGCGCGACGACCCGGCCCTGCGCTTCGAGCTGTGCACCGGCGTGAGCGGCGTGCACTATCCGAACGACAAGGGACGCGAGCTGCACGCCGTCTACCACCTGCGCTCGATCACCCACAACCGGCTGATCCGGCTGGAGGTCAGCGCTCCCGACGGCGACCCGCACATCCCGTCGCTGTTCGAGGTCTACCCGACCAACGACTGGCACGAGCGCGAGACGTACGACTTCTTCGGCATCGTCTTCGACGGCCACCCGGCCCTGACCCGGATCATGATGCCGGACGACTGGCAGGGCTTTCCGCAGCGCAAGGACTATCCCCTCGGCGGCATCCCCGTCGAGTACAAGGGCGCCCAGATCCCGGCTCCGGACCAGCGGAGGTCGTACTCGTGAGCACATCGCACGCATCCCCCAGGGAGACCACCGAGGGCACCGTCTACACGGTCACCGGCGGCGACTGGGACGAGGTCGTCGAGTCCGCGGCCCGCGCCGACGACGAGCGCATCGTCGTCAACATGGGCCCCCAGCACCCGTCCACCCACGGCGTGCTCCGCCTGATCCTGGAGATCGAGGGCGAGACCGTCACCGAGGCCCGCTGCGGCATCGGCTACCTGCACACCGGCATCGAGAAGAACCTCGAATACCGCACGTGGACGCAGGGCACCACGTTCGTGACGCGCATGGACTACCTCACGCCGTTCTTCAACGAGACGGCGTACTGCCTCGGCGTCGAGAAGCTCCTCGGCATCGAGGACCAGGTACCCGACCGTGCCTCGATCATCCGGGTGCTCCTGATGGAGCTGAACCGGATGTCCTCCCACCTGGTGTGCATCGCCACCGGGGGCATGGAGCTGGGCGCCACCACGATCATGATCTACGGCTTCCGCGACCGTGAACTGATCCTGGACATCTACGAGCTGATCACCGGCCTGCGGATGAACCACGCGTACGTCCGCCCCGGCGGCCTCGCCCAGGACCTGCCGCCCGGCTCGGTCGACCAGATCCGCGAGTTCGTCAAGAAGATGAAGAAGAACCTCCCGGAGTACGACAAGCTCGCCACCGGGAACCCCATCTTCAAGGCCCGCATGCAGGACGTCGGCTATCTGGACCTGGCCGGCTGCATGGCCCTCGGCGCCACCGGCCCGATCCTGCGCTCCACCGGCCTCCCGCACGACCTGCGCAAGGCCCAGCCGTACTGCGGCTACGAGACGTACGACTTCGACGTCCCGACCGCCGACACCTGCGACGCCTACGGCCGCTTCCTGATCCGGCTGGAGGAGATGCGCCAGTCGCTGCGGATCATCGAGCAGTGCCTGGACCGGCTCCAGCCCGGCCCGGTCATGGTCCCCGACAAGAAGATCGCCTGGCCCGCCCAGTTGGCCCTGGGCCCGGACGGACTGGGCAACTCCCTCGACCACATCAAGAAGATCATGGGCACCTCCATGGAGGCCCTGATCCACCACTTCAAGCTGGTCACCGAGGGCTTCCGGGTGCCGCCGGGGCAGGCGTACACGGCGGTCGAGTCGCCCAAGGGCGAACTCGGGGTGCACGTCGTCTCCGACGGAGGCACCCGCCCCTACCGGGTCCACTTCCGCGACCCGTCCTTCACCAACCTGCAGGCCATGGCCGCGATGTGCGAGGGCGGCCAGGTCGCCGACGTCATCGTCGCGGTGGCGTCCATCGACCCCGTGATGGGAGGCGTCGACCGGTGACCACCAGTTCCTCGGAACGGGGCGTCGGACTCGGCATGCCCGAGCTGCCCGCGCCCGACTACCCGGACGACGTCCGGACCCGGCTGGAGGCCGACGCGAGCGAGATCATCGCCCGCTACCCGGACTCCCGGTCCGCCCTGCTGCCGCTGCTGCACCTGGTGCAGTCGGAGGAGGGCCACGTCACGCGCACCGGGATGCGGTTCTGCGCGGACGTGCTCGGCCTGACCACCGCCGAGGTCACCGCCGTGGCGACCTTCTACACCATGTACCGGCGCGGGCCGAGCGGCGACTACCAGGTGGGCGTCTGCACCAACACCCTGTGCGCGGTCATGGGCGGCGACGCCATCTTCGAAGAACTCCAGGAGCACCTGGGCGTCGGCAACGGCGAGACCACCGACGACGGCAAGGTCACCCTGGAGCACATCGAGTGCAACGCGGCCTGCGACTACGCCCCGGTGGTGATGGTCAACTGGGAGTTCTTCGACAACCAGACCCCGGCGAGCGCCCGGCGCCTGGTCGACGACCTCCGGGCCGGCCGGCCGGTCAGCCCGACGCGCGGGGCGCCCCTGTGCACCTTCAAGGAGACCGCCCGGCTCCTGGCGGGCTTCCCCGACGAGCGGGAGGGCGCCGTCGAGGCCGGGGGAAGCGCGGGACCCGCCTCCCTGGTCGGCCTGAAGCTGGCGAAGGGCGAGACGGCCGCCGCGCGTGTGGTGCACCCGCGCGGTGCCGTGCGCCGGGACGAGCCGCCGCACGACCCGTCCCCCGGCGAGCACCTCAGCTCGCACGACGCCCCGCAGGACACATCGGCCTCCGACCCGTCCCACCCGGCCGGGCCGACCGCCGAGGAGGGGGAGTGATGACCTTGGCAGCCGAGATCAAGGACTCCAGTCCGGAGAAGCTGCTCGCACCCGTGCTGTCGGCCTTCTGGGACCAGGACCGGTCCTGGACGCTGGACGTCTACCGAAGGCACGAGGGCTACGAGGGGCTCCGCAAGGCGCTGGCGATGTCGCCGGACGAACTGATCGCGTACGTCAAGGACTCCGGTCTGCGCGGCCGCGGCGGTGCCGGCTTCCCGACCGGGATGAAGTGGCAGTTCATCCCGCAGGGAGACGGAAAGCCGCACTATCTGGTCGTCAACGCCGACGAGTCGGAGCCGGGGACCTGCAAGGACATCCCGCTCCTCTTCGCCAACCCGCACAGCCTCATCGAGGGCATCGTCATCGCGTGCTACGCCATCAGGTCGTCGCACGCCTTCATCTATCTGCGGGGAGAGGTCGTCCCCGTGCTGCGGCGGCTGCACTCGGCCGTCGCCGAGGCGTACGCGGCGGGCTTCCTCGGCGAGAACATCCTGGGCAGCGGACTCGACCTGGACCTCACCGTGCACGCGGGCGCGGGCGCGTACATCTGCGGTGAGGAGACCGCGCTGCTCGACTCGCTCGAAGGCCGCCGGGGCCAGCCCCGGCTGCGTCCCCCCTTCCCCGCTGTGGCCGGCCTCTACGCCTGCCCGACTGTGGTGAACAACGTCGAATCGATCGCGTCGGTTCCCGCGATCCTCAACCGGGGCAAGGACTGGTTCCGGTCGATGGGCAGCGAGAAGTCCCCGGGCTTCACGCTCTACTCCCTCTCCGGCCACGTCGCCAGCCCCGGCCAGTACGAGGCGCCGCTCGGCATCACCCTGCGCCAGCTCCTCGACATGAGCGGGGGCATGCGCCCCGGCCACCGCCTGAAGTTCTGGACGCCGGGCGGGTCCTCGACGCCGATGTTCACCGACGAGCACCTCGACGTCCCCCTCGACTACGAAGGAGTGGGCGCCGCGGGTTCCATGCTCGGCACGAAGGCCCTCCAGTGCTTCGACGAGACGACCTGCGTGGTCCGCGCCGTCACCCGCTGGACCGAGTTCTACGCCCACGAGTCCTGCGGCAAGTGCACGCCCTGCCGCGAGGGCACGTACTGGCTGGTGCAGTTGCTCCGCGACATCGAGGCCGGCAAGGGCGCGATGGCCGACCTCGACAAGCTCAACGACATCGCCGACAACATCAACGGCAAGTCCTTCTGCGCCCTCGGCGACGGCGCCGCCTCGCCGATCTTCTCCTCGCTGAAGTACTTCCGCGAGGAGTACGAGCAGCACATCACGGGCCGCGGCTGCCCCTTCGACCCGGCCAAGTCCACGGCCTGGGCCGATCACCGTACGGAGGTGAACGCATGACAGTGACCACCAGCGCTCCCTCCGGCGGGGGCGAGGCGGCCGTGCCGCCGGAGGACCTCGTGTCGCTGACCATCGACGGCGTCGAGATCAGCGTGCCCAAGGGCACCCTGGTCATCCGGGCCGCCGAGCAGCTCGGCATCGAGATCCCCCGGTTCTGCGACCACCCGCTGCTCGACCCGGCCGGCGCCTGCCGCCAGTGCATCGTCGAGGTCGAGGGCCAGCGCAAGCCCATGGCGTCCTGCACCATCACCTGCACCGACGGGATGGTGGTCAAGACCCACCTCACCTCGCCGGTCGCGGAGAAGGCCCAGAAGGGGGTGATGGAGCTGCTGCTCATCAACCACCCCCTGGACTGCCCGGTCTGCGACAAGGGCGGCGAGTGCCCGCTGCAGAACCAGGCCATGTCGCACGGCAGCGCCGAGTCCCGCTTCGCCGGCAAGAAGCGCACCTACGAGAAGCCCGTGCCGATCTCCACCCAGGTGCTGCTCGACCGCGAGCGGTGCGTGCTGTGCGCCCGCTGCACCCGGTTCTCCAACCAGGTCGCGGGCGACCCGATGATCGAGCTGATCGAGCGGGGCGCGCTCCAGCAGGTCGGCACCGGCGAGGGCGACCCCTTCGAGTCGTACTTCTCCGGGAACACCATCCAGATCTGCCCGGTCGGCGCGCTGACCTCGGCGGCCTACCGGTTCCGGTCCCGGCCGTTCGACCTGATCTCCTCGCCGTCGGTGTGCGAGCACTGCTCCGGCGGCTGCGCGACCCGCACCGACCACCGGCGCGGCAAGGTCATGCGGCGGCTCGCCGCGAACGACCCCGAGGTCAACGAGGAGTGGATCTGCGACAAGGGGCGGTTCGCGTTCCGGTACGCGCAGACGCGCGACCGGCTCGACACGCCCCTGGTGCGCGACGCGGAGGGCGAGCTGCGGCCCGCCTCCTGGCCGGACGCCCTCCAGATCGCCGCCCAGGGGCTGCTCGCCTCGCGCGGCCGGACCGGGGTGCTGACCGGCGGCCGCCTCACCGTGGAGGACGCCTACGCGTACAGCAAGTTCGCGCGTGTGGCGCTCGACACCAACGACATCGACTTCCGGGCGCGCGTGCACAGCGCCGAGGAGGCCGACTTCCTGGCCGCCCGGGTCGCGGGCCGTGGCCGGGACCTCGACGGGACGGGCGTCACCTACGCGGCCCTGGAGAAGGCGCCCGCGGTGCTGCTGGTCGGGTTCGAGGCCGAGGAGGAGGCGCCCGGCGTCTTCCTGAAGCTGCGCAAGGCGTGGCGCAAGCACGGCCAGCGGGTGTTCGCCCTGGCCACCCACGCCACCCGGGGCCTGGAGAAGGCCGGCGGCACGCTGCTGCCCGCCGCTCCCGGCACCGAGACCGAGTGGCTCGACGCGCTCGCGTCCGGCGTCGGCCTGGCGGACGGCGGGGCGCTGGCCGCCGAGGCACTGCGCGCCGAGGGCGCCGTGATCGTCGTCGGCGAGCGGCTGGCGGCGGTGCCCGGCGGCCCGACCGCCGCGGTACGGGCCTCGGCGGCGACCGGAGCCGCACTGGTGTGGGTCCCGCGCCGGGCCGGGGAGCGCGGCGCCGTCGAGGCGGGCGCGCTGCCGACGCTGCTGCCGGGCGGGCGCCCGGCCACCGACCCGCGTGCGCGGGACGAGGTCGCCGCCCTCTGGGGTGTGGCCGCACTGCCGCACCGCCACGGCCGGGACACCGGCCGGATCGTCGAGGCCGCCGCCGACGGCGGACTCCAGGCGCTGCTGGTGGCGGGCGTGGAGGTCGCCGACCTGCCCGACCCGGCACGCGCTCGTGCGGCACTCGCCGAGGTCGGCTTCCTGGTCTCGCTGGAGCTGCGGCCCAGCGAGGTCACCGAGCTGGCCGACGTGGTGCTGCCGGTCGCCGCGGTCGCCGAGAAGGCCGGCACCTTCCTCAACTGGGAGGGCAGGGTCCGCTTCTTCGAGGCCGCGCTCAAGCCCGACCAGATGATCCGCCGCCCGGCGCCCACGGACGCCCGCGTCCTGCAGATGCTGGCCGACGCCATGGACGTACACCTGGGGCTGCCGGATCTGCGGACGGTGCGGGCGGAGATCGACCGGCTCGGGGCCTGGGACGGGCCCGCGGCCGACGCGCCCGCTCAGAGCGCCGCCGGGCTGCCGCGGCCGGCCGCCGGGGAGGCCGTGCTCGCCGGGCACCGGCTGCTGCTCGACCAGGGCGTCCTGCAACAGGGCGACGAGGCTCTGGCCGGCACCCGGCACGCCGCCCACGCTCGCGTGTCGGCCGCCACCGCCGCCGAGGCGGGCGTCGAGGACGGCGGCGTCCTCGCGGTGACCGGACCGGCCGGGGTCGTGGAACTCCCGCTGCGGGTCACCGAGATGCCCGACCGGGTGGTGTGGCTGCCGCTGAACTCCACCGGGGCCGGCGTCGCCTCCGACGCCGGGGCGCTGCCCGGCGACCTCGTCCGCATCGGCCCGGCGACGACCGCCGTCGCGGCCCCCCAGGAGGTGGAGGGATGAGCATGTACCTCGCCGCTGAAGACCTCTCGATGTTCGGCCGCGACCCGTGGTGGCTGGTCGTCGTCAAGGCGGTGTTCTGCTTCGCCTTCCTCATGGTGACCGTGCTCGTCGCCATCGTCATGGAGCGCAAGGTCGTCGCGTGGATGCAGTTGCGCGTCGGCCCCAACCGGCACGGCCCCTGGGGCATGCTCCAGTCGCTCGCCGACGGCATCAAACTGATGCTCAAGGAAGACGTCGTCGTCAAACGCGCGGACAAGGCGGTCTACGTCCTCGCACCCGTCGTGGCGGCCATCCCCGCGTTCATGGCGATCGCCGTGATCCCGTTCGGGCCGGCCGGCGGCGAGGTCTCGGTCTTCGGCCACCGCACCGCCATGCAGCTCACCGACCTGCCGATCGCCATGCTGTACATCCTGGCGGTCGCCTCGGTGGGCATCTACGGCATCGTGCTGGCGGGCTGGAGCTCCGGCTCGACGTACCCGCTCCTGGGCGGTCTGCGGTCCTGCGCGCAGATGATCTCCTACGAGATCGCGATGGGCGCCGCGTTCGCCTCCGTGTTCCTCTACTCGGGGTCCATGTCGACGTCCACGATCGTCGAGCAGCAGGCCGACCGCTGGTACATCGTGCTGCTGCCGGTCTCCTTCCTGCTCTACATCGTCACCATGGTCGGCGAGACCAACCGGGCCCCCTTCGACATGCCGGAGTCCGAGGGCGACCTGGTCGGCGGCTTCAACACCGAGTACTCCTCGATCAAGTTCGCGATGTTCATGCTCGCCGAGTACGTGAACATGGTGACCGTCTCGGCGGTCACCACCACGCTCTTCCTCGGCGGCTGGCGGGCCCCCTGGCCGGTCAGCACCTTCTGGGAGGGCGCGAACCACGGCTGGTGGCCGCTGCTCTGGTTCGTGGTCAAGGTCCAGTTGCTGCTGTTCCTCTTCGTCTGGCTGCGCGGCACCCTCCCCCGGGTCCGCTACGACCAGTTGATGAAGCTCGGCTGGAAGGTCCTCATCCCGGTCTCGCTGGTCTGGCTGATGCTCGTCGCCACCATCCGGGCCCTGAGGAACGAGAACTACGACTTCACCGACATCGCGCTCTACGTCGCCGGCGGCGTCCTCGCCGTCCTGCTGCTGTCCTTCCTCGCCGACATGTACCGCGGCAAGGGCGAACAGGCCGAGGAGCCCGCCGGGGAACCGGCCGCCTTCGACCCGATGGCCGGCGGGTTCCCCGTACCGCCGCTGCCCGGCCAGGAGTTGCCGCCGGTGCCGCGACGCCGGCCGCGCCGGGAGCGGGAGCTGATTGTCAGTGGCGGGCCCGATACTCAGAGTGACGGATCTCTGGGCGGAACTACGGATGGAAAGGAGGCGTCCGATGGCTAAGGAACCCAAGGACACCAAGCCCGGTTTCCAGAACCCGGTGGCCGGCTTCGGCGTGACCTTCAAGGCCATGTTCAAGAAGCGGCTGACCGAGCAGTACCCGGAGCAGCAGAAGACCACGGCTCCGCGCTTCCACGGACGGCACCAGCTCAACCGCCATCCCGACGGTCTGGAGAAGTGCGTCGGCTGCGAGCTGTGCGCGTGGGCGTGCCCCGCCGACGCCATCTACGTGGAGGGCGCGGACAACACCGACGAGGAGCGCTACTCGCCCGGCGAGCGGTACGGCCGCGTCTACCAGATCAACTACGCCCGCTGCATCCTGTGCGGCCTGTGCATCGAGGCGTGCCCCACCCGCGCGCTGACGATGACCAACGAGTTCGAGCTGGCCGACTCCAGCCGCGCCGACCTCATCTACACCAAGGAACAACTGCTCGCCGGCCTGGACGACGGCATGGTCGACACCCCGCACGCCATCTACCCGGGGACCGACGAGCAGGACTACTACCGGGGCCTGGTCACCGAGGCGGCCCCCGGCACCGAGCGGCAGGCCGCCGTCTCCAGGGGCGAGGCGCCGCAGGAGGCCGACTCGACCTTCGGCGAGGGCGAGCCGGCGACGGAGAAGGTGATCCGCCGATGACCGCGCGACTCGCCGCCGCGGCGACGCTCTCCGCCGGCACCTCCACCGGAGAGGCCGTCCAGTTCTGGGTCCTCGGCACGGTCGCGGTGATCGGCGCCCTGTGCACCGTCTTCATGAAGCGCGCCGTGCACAGCGCCCTCTGCCTGGCCGGCACCATGATCATTCTGGCGGTGTTCTACCTCGCCAACGGCGCCTACTTCCTGGGCGTCGTCCAGATCGTCGTCTACACCGGCGCGATCATGATGCTGTTCCTGTTCGTGGTGATGCTGGTCGGCGTCACCGCGGCGGACTCCCTGAAGGAGACCATCCGGGGCCAGCGCTGGCTTGCCCTGCTCTGTGGGCTCGGCTTCGGAGTGCTGCTGATCGCGGGCATCGGCAACGCCTCCCTGAGCGAGTTCAGCGGCGTCGGCCAGGCCAACGCGGGCGGCAACGTGGAGGGCCTGGCGGCCCTGATCTTCACCAAGTACGTCTTCGCCTTCGAGATCACCGGCGCCCTGCTGATCACGGCCGCCGTCGGCGCCATGGTGCTCACCCACCGCGAGCGCACCGAGCGGGCCAAGACCCAGCGGGAGCTGGCCGAGGAGCGGGTCCGCAAGGGCACGTACCTGCCGCCGCTGCCCGCGCCGGGCGTGTACGCCCGGCACAACGCGGTGGACATCGCCGGTCTGCTGCCCGACGGCACGCCCTCCGACCTCACCGTCAGCAAGACGCTGCGCGAGCGGGGCCAGGTCCGGGACGTGTCGCAGGAAGCGCTGAACGACCTCAGGGCCCTGGAGCAGCGGGCCGAGGAGCGACTGGAGCGCCGGGCGGTCGAGCCGGCCACCTTCAAGCGGTCCGAGGAGGCGTCGAAGTGAACCCCGTCAACTATCTGTATCTCGCGGCCCTGCTGTTCACGATCGGTGCCACCGGGGTGCTGATCCGGCGCAACGCCATCGTGGTGTTCATGTGCGTCGAGCTGATGCTCAACGCCTGCAACCTGGCGTTCGTCGCGTTCTCCCGGATGCACGGCAATCTGGACGGCCAGATCATCGCCTTCTTCACGATGGTCGTCGCGGCCGCGGAGGTCGTGGTCGGGCTCGCGATCATCGTGTCCCTGTTCCGTTCCCGCCACTCGGCCTCGGTCGACGATGCCAGCCTGATGAAGCTGTGAGGGGTCGCTGAATCGTGGAGTCTCTCATCGCGCTGCTGGTGGCGGCGCCTCTGCTCGGAGCGGCGGTCCTGCTGTGCGGCGGGCGCCGGCTGGACGCCGTCGGCCACTGGCTCGGCACCCTGCTGGCCGGCGCGTCGTTCGTGATCGGCCTCGTCCTCTTCACCGACATGCTGGGCAAGGGCGGCGAGGAGCGCACGCTGACCCAGCACCTGTTCAGTTGGGTCCCGGTGCAGGGCTTCCAGGCCGACGTCGCCTTCCGCCTGGACCAACTGTCGATGACGTTCGTCCTGCTGATCACCGGGGTCGGCTCGCTGATCCACCTGTACTCGATCGGGTACATGGAGCACGACGAGCGCCGCCGCCGCTTCTTCGGCTATCTGAACCTGTTCCTCGCGGCGATGCTGCTGCTCGTCCTCGCCGACAACTACCTGCTGCTGTACGTCGGCTGGGAGGGTGTCGGCCTCGCCTCCTACCTGCTGATCGGCTTCTGGCAGCACAAGCCCAGCGCCGCCACGGCCGCGAAGAAGGCGTTCCTGGTCAACCGGGTCGGCGACATGGGCCTGTCGATCGCGATCATGCTGATGTTCCTCTGGTTCGGCACCTTCGCCTTCGGACCGGTGCTCGGCACCCTGCACGAGCCCGGCATCGCGGGCGGCGCGGACGAGGGCAAGCTCACCGCGATCGCCCTGATGCTGCTGCTCGCCGCCTGCGGCAAGTCCGCCCAGG
The DNA here is from genome assembly GCF_042899225.1 of Streptomyces sp. NPDC000134. Taxonomy (NCBI): domain Bacteria; kingdom Bacillati; phylum Actinomycetota; class Actinomycetes; order Kitasatosporales; family Streptomycetaceae; genus Streptomyces; species Streptomyces sp. NPDC000134. The sequence goes on along the minus strand of NZ_JBIAZN010000003.1, from coordinate 322,101 downwards.
TGCCGCTCCAGTCCTGGCTGGGGGACGCGATGGAGGGCCCGACCCCGGTCTCGGCCCTCATCCACGCCGCGACCATGGTGACGGCGGGCGTGTACCTGATCGTCCGCTCCGGGGCGATCTTCAACGGGGCGCCCGACGCCCAGGTGGTCGTCACCGTCGTCGGCGCGGTCACGCTGCTGTTCGGTGCGATCGTCGGTTGCGCCAAGGACGACATCAAGAAGGCGCTGGCCGGTTCGACCATGTCGCAGATCGGCTACATGGTGCTCGCCGCGGGCCTCGGCCCCATCGGCTACGTCTTCGCGATCATGCACCTGGTGACGCACGGCTTCTTCAAGGCGGGGCTGTTCCTCGGCGCCGGCTCGGTCATGCACGGCATGAACGACGAGGTCGACATGCGCCGCTACGGCGGCCTGCGCAAGTACATGCCGGTCACCTTCATCACCTTCGGCCTCGGCTACCTCGCCATCATCGGCTTCCCGGGGCTGTCCGGCTTCTTCTCCAAGGACAAGATCATCGAGGCGGCGTTCGCCAAGGGCGGCACCGAGGGCTGGCTCCTCGGCGGCGCGGCCCTGCTGGGCGCGGCCATCACGGCGTACTACATGACGCGCGTGATGCTGATGACGTTCTTCGGCGAGGAGCGCTGGCGCGACGCCCCGACGCCGTCCCCGGACCGGCCGGACGTGGAGCCCGCCGCGGAAACCCGCGGCCAGTACACCCCGCCGCACCCGCACGAGTCGCCGAAGGTCATGACGGTCCCGATGATCGTGCTGGCCGTCGGATCGGTCGCGGGCGGCGCGTTCTTCAGCATCGGCGACCGGTTCATGCACTGGCTGGAGCCGATCACCGACCACGCGCACGGGCACCCGCCGGTCGGCGCCCTGACGGTGACGCTGTCCACGCTCGCCGTGATGGTCCTCGGCGTCGCCCTGGCCTGGGCGCAGTACGGACGCCGGCCGGTCCCGGCCATCGCCCCGCGCGGGTCGCTGCTCACCCGGGCCGCCCGCCGCGACCTGCTCCAGGACGACTTCAACCATGTGGTCCTGGTCCGCGGCGGTGAGCACCTCACCCGCTCCCTGGTGTATGTCGACCACACCCTGGTCGACGGTGTCGTCAACGGCACGGCGGCCTCGGTCGGCGGCCTGTCCGGACGGATGCGCAAGGTGCAGAACGGGTTCGCGCGCTCCTACGCGGTCTCGATGTTCGGCGGTGCGGCGGTCCTCGTCGCCGCGACCCTGCTGATGAGGGCGGTCTGATACCGATGTCCTTTCCCCTGCTGACAGCGACGGCGGTGGTCCCGGCCGTCGGGGCCATCGCCACGGCCGCCGTGCCGGCCGCGCGCCGCACCCTGGCCAAGTGGCTGGCGCTGCTGTTCTCGCTGGCCACGCTGGTCCTGGCGATCGTCGTCCTGGTCCGCTTCGACCCCGGCGGCGACCGCTACCAGCTCACCGAGTCGCACTCCTGGATCGCCGACTTCGGCGTCCGCTACGAGCTGGGCGTGGACGGCATCGGGGTGGCGCTGGTCGCGCTGACCGCCGTGTTGATGCCGTTCATCATCCTGGCGGGCTGGCACGACGCCGACCCGCTGGAGACCGGCAGCAGCCGGTGGCGGCCGACGCAGGGCTTCTTCGCCCTGATCCTGGCCGTCGAGGCGATGGTGATCATCTCGTTCGAGGCCACCGACGTCTTCCTCTTCTACATCTTCTTCGAAGCCATGCTGATCCCGATGTACTTCCTCATCGGCGGCTTCGGGGACCGGGCCCACGAGCACGGCGAGCAGGCGGCGTCGACGCAGCGTTCGTACGCGGCGGTGAAGTTCCTGCTCTACAACCTGGTCGGCGGCCTGATCATGCTGGCCGCGGTGATCGGCCTCTACGTGGTCGCCGGGAACTTCTCGCTCACCGAGATCGCCCAGGCCCGCGCGAGCGGCGAGCTGACCATGGCGACGAACACCGAGCGCTGGCTGTTCCTCGGCTTCTTCTTCGCCTTCGCGGTGAAGGCGCCGCTGTGGCCGCTGCACACCTGGCTGCCCAACGCCATGCAGGAGTCCACCGCGCCGGTCGCCGTGCTGATCACGGCGGTCGTCGACAAGGTGGGCACCTTCGCGATGCTCCGCTTCTGCCTGCAGTTGTTCCCCGAGGCCAGCAAGTGGGCGACGCCCGCCGTCCTGGTCCTCGCGCTGATCAGCATCATCTACGGGGCGCTGCTCGCGGTCGGCCAGCGTGACATCAAGCGGCTGGTGGCGTACGCGTCGATCTCGCACTTCGGCTTCATCATCATGGGCATCTTCGCGATGACCAGCCAGGGCCAGTCCGGCGCGACGCTCTACATGGTCAATCACGGCATCTCCACCGCCGCGCTGATGCTGGTCGCCGGGTTCCTGATCTCGCGGCGCGGCTCGCGGCTCATCGCCGACTACGGCGGGGTGCAGAAGGTCGCGCCGGTGCTCGCGGGCACCTTCCTCATCGGCGGTCTGGCCACCCTGTCCCTGCCGGGACTGGCGCCCTTCGTCAGCGAGTTCCTGGTGCTGGTGGGCACGTTCACGCGCTATCCGGTGGTCGGCATCATCGCCACCTTCGGCATCGTGCTCGCCGCGCTCTACACCCTCGTCCTCTACCAGCGGACGATGACCGGCCCGGTGAAGCCGGAGACGGCCGCCCTGCCGGACCTGGGCGCGCGTGAGCTGGTGGTGGTGGCGCCCCTGGTGGTGCTGCTGATCTTCCTGGGCGTCTACCCGAAGCCCGTCACGGACATCATCGACCCCGCGGTGAAGCAGACCATGTCCGACGTTCATCAGAAGGACCCCCAGCCCGAGGTGGAGGCGGCCAAGTGAGCGCAACAGCCGTCCACAGCCTGTGGACAACGGCGGCCACGGCGGCCGACCCGATCTCCAAGATCGACGCACCCAAGATCGAGTACGGACAACTGGCGCCCACCCTGATCATCGTCGGCGCGGCGATCGTCGGCGTGCTCGTCGAGGCGTTCGTCCCGCGCAAGTCGCGCTACTACGCGCAGATGTTCGTGTCCGTCGTCGCCCTCGTCGCGGCCTTCGCCACGGTCGTCGCGCTCGCGGCGGACGGGTACGGCACGACCAAGGCGGGCATCGCCGCGATGGGCGCGATCGCCGTCGACGGACCGGCCCTGTTCCTCCAGGGCACGATCCTGCTGGCGTCCCTGGTCGCCCTGTTCACCTTCGCCGAGCGGCGGCTCGACCCCGAGGCGCACGGCAACCCCGTGGACTCCTTCGCCGCGCAGGCCGCCTCCGTACCGGGCAGCGAGAGCGAGCAGAAGGCGGTCCGGGCCGGGTTCACCACCACCGAGGTGTTCCCGCTGCTGCTGTTCGCCGTCGCCGGCATGCTGATCTTCCCGGCGGCCAACGACCTGCTGACCCTGTTCGTCGCCCTGGAGGTCTTCTCCCTCCCGCTGTACCTGCTGTGCGCGCTGGCCCGCCGCAAGCGGCTGATGTCGCAGGAGGCCGCGGTCAAGTACTTCCTGCTCGGCGCGTTCGCCTCCGCGTTCACCCTGTTCGGCATCGCCCTGCTCTACGGCTACGCGGGCTCCATGTCGTACGGCACCATCGCGCAGGTCGTCGACGGGTCGGTGGTGGAGATCACCCCGGCGCTCGCCGACACCATGGGCAACGACGCGCTGCTGCTCGTCGGCGGCGCGCTGATCGTGATGGGCCTGCTGTTCAAGGTGGGCGCGGTGCCGTTCCACATGTGGACGCCCGACGTGTACCAGGGCGCCCCGACACCGGTGACCGGGTTCATGGCCGCGGCGACCAAGGTGGCGGCCTTCGGCGCGCTGCTGCGCCTGCTGTACGTCGTCCTGCCCGGCCTGCGCTGGGACTGGCGGCCGGTGATGTGGGGCGTGGCGATCGTCACCATGCTGGGCGGCGCGATCGTCGCGATCACCCAGACCGACATCAAGCGGCTGCTGGCGTACTCGTCGATCGCCCACGCGGGCTTCATCCTCGCGGGTGTCATCGCGACCACGCCGGACGGCATCTCCTCGGTCCTGTTCTACCTGGCCGCGTACTCCTTCGTCACGATCGGCGCGTTCGCCGTGGTGACGCTGGTCCGGGACGCGGGCGGCGAGGCGACGCACCTGTCGAAGTGGGCCGGGCTGGGCCGCCGGTCGCCGCTGGTCGCGGCGGTGTTCGCGGTGTTCCTGCTGGCCTTCGCCGGTATCCCGCTGACCTCCGGTTTCGCGGGGAAGTTCGCCGTGTTCAAGGCGGCCGCGGAGGGCGGCGCGGCCCCGCTGGTCGTGATCGGTGTGATCTCGTCGGCGGTCGCGGCGTTCTTCTACATCCGGGTGATCGTGCTGATGTTCTTCAGCGAGCCGAGGCCCGAGGGCCCGACCGTGGCGGTGCCGTCGCCGCTGACGACGACGGCGATCGCGGTGGGCGTGGCGGTCACGGTGGTGCTCGGTGTGGCGCCGCAGTACTTCCTGGACCTGGCCGGTCAGGCGGGCACCTTCGTGCGCTGACACCAGGCCCGCGCGGACGGGGCGGCCCGGCACCCTCGGGGGGTGCCGGGCCGCTCGCGTGCCCGCGGTGACGCGAGAGGACGGGGCGAGCCTGTGGATAACTCCGGGGCTGTCGGTGCGGACCCCTATCGTGGAGGCAGTGGTCGGGACAGGACGGACCAGGACGGGCGAGGCAGGACGTACGGGGGCGGGACGATGGGCGGCATGGGTGTGATGAGCGAGACGGCAGAGGCGACGGCCACGGTCAGCGAGGCGGTGGCCGCGCTGCGGCGGGTCTTCGGATACGAGGAGTTCCGCGGCGAGCAGGAAGCGGTCATCGACCACGTGGTGGCCGGCGGCGACGCCGTCGTGCTCATGCCGACCGGCGGCGGCAAGTCACTGTGCTACCAGGTCCCGTCCCTGGTCAGGCCCGGTACGGGCATCGTGGTCTCGCCGCTCATCGCGCTGATGCAGGACCAGGTGGACGCGCTGCGGGCCCTCGGCGTGCGCGCCGGGTTCATGAACTCGACGCAGGACTTCGACGAGCGGCGCGTGGTCGAGGCCGAGTTCCTCGCCGGCGAACTGGACCTGCTCTACCTGGCGCCCGAGCGGCTGCGGCTGGAGAGCACCCTGGGCCTGCTCTCCCGGGGCAGGATCGCGCTGTTCGCGATCGACGAGGCGCACTGCGTCTCCCAGTGGGGGCACGACTTCCGGCCGGACTACCTCGCGCTGTCCCTGCTCGGCGAGCGCTGGCCCGACGTGCCGCGGCTGGCGCTGACGGCGACGGCCACCCACGCCACCCACCGCGAGATCACCGAGCGGCTGAACATGCCGGCGGCCCGGCACTTCGTCGCCAGCTTCGACCGGCCCAACATCCAGTACCGGATCGTGCCGAAGACCGACCCCAAGAAGCAGTTGCTCGCCTTCCTGCGCGAGGAGCACCCGGGGGACGCCGGCATCGTCTACTGCCTCTCGCGCAACTCCGTGGAGAGGACCGCCGAGTTCCTGTCCGCCAACGGCGTCGAGGCGGTGCCGTACCACGCGGGCCTGGACGCGGGCACCCGCGCGGCGCACCAGTCCCGGTTCCTGCGGGAGGACGGCCTGGTGGTCGTCGCGACCATCGCCTTCGGCATGGGCATCGACAAGCCGGACGTGCGGTTCGTCGCCCACCTCGACCTGCCCAAGTCGGTCGAGGGCTACTACCAGGAGACGGGCCGCGCCGGACGCGACGGACTGCCGTCGACGGCCTGGATGGCGTACGGCCTCAACGACGTCATCCAGCAGCGCAAGCTGATCCAGTCCGGCGAGGGCGACGAGACGTTCCGGCGGCGGGCCCAGTCCCACCTGGACGCCATGCTCGCCCTGTGCGAGACGGCACAGTGCCGGCGCGGTCAGCTCCTCGCCTACTTCGGGCAGGAACCGGACCCCCAGGGCTGCGGCAACTGCGACACCTGCCTCACCCCGCCGGAGACCTGGGACGGCACGGTCGCCGCGCAGAAGGTGCTGTCGACGGTGGTGCGGCTGAAGCGGGAGCGCGGGCAGAAGTTCGGCGCGGGGCAGATCATCGACATCCTGCTGGGGAAGCGGACCGCCAAGGTCATCCAGTTCGACCACGACCGGTTGTCGGTGTTCGGCATCGGCGAGGAGCTGACCGAGGGCGAGTGGCGCGGCGTCGTCCGGCAGATGCTCGCCCAGGGGCTGCTCGCCGTGGAAGGGGAGTACGGCACGCTGGTGCTGACCGACGACAGCGCGGCCGTGCTGCGGCGGGAGCGGGAGGTGCCGCTGCGCAAGGAGCCGAAGAAGCCGGCGACGGCACGCGCGTCCGGCGGTTCCGGCTCCGGCGGCTCCCGCGGCGAGCGCAAGGCCAAGGCCGCCGCGGCCGAACTGCCCGCGGAACTGCTCCCCGCCTTCGAGGCCCTGCGCGCCTGGCGCGCCGAACAGGCCAGGGAGCAGGGCGTCCCGGCGTACGTCATCTTCCACGACGCCACGCTCCGGGAGATCGCCACGGTGTGGCCGACGTCCATCGGGCAGCTCGGCGGCATCAGCGGGGTCGGCGAGAAGAAGCTGAACACGTACGGGGAGGGCGTGCTGGGCGTGCTCGCCTCGCTCACCGACCCGTCCGGCGGGGCGACGGCCCCGGAGGGCGGTAGCCAGGCCCCGGAGGACGGCACCCGGGACCCGGCGGACGCGGACGGCCCTGCCGGGACCGCCCCCGAGCCGGACGACTGGGCCGAGCGGGAGCCCGAGGACGACGGCTGGATATAGCGGCGGGTCCGGGCCGGGCCGGGTCCGGTCCGGGCTGGCCCGGCGGGGGCGTGTCCTGTGGTGACGGTCCGGCCGGGGCGGTGGCCTGCCGTTGTGGCTGGGCGGGGCGGTGTTCCGTGGTGACGGTCCGGCGGGAGGGGGCGTGCCGCGGGGACGGCCGGGCGTGCTGCGGGGGCGGTCGGGTCAGTGGGCCCGTGTCGCGTAGGCCCTGACGTCCGCGTCGGGGTCGGCCGTGGCGGTGGCGAGGGCGGCGCGTGCCTCCGTGGTGGAGGTGTGCCGGGTCAGGGCCAGCACCGCGGCCTTGCGGACGTCGGCGTTGGGGTCGGCGAGGGCCTTGGCGAGGGCGGGGACCGCCGCGCCGGAGGCGGCGGCCGACAGCGCGGTGGCGGCCCCGGCGCGGACCTGCCAGGCGGGGTCCGCCAGCGCGCGGACGGCCCGCGCCGCCGACGGCGGGGGGCACCCGGCCCCGGCCAGCGCCTCGAACGCCGCCGCTCGGACCAGCGCGTCGGGGTCCTCGGCGAGGCGGTCCAGAGCGTCGCCCGCGGCGCGGGGAAGCCGTGCCGCCGCGCCCAGTGACCCCAGTGCCTTGGCGGCGGTGACGCGGACCTCCCGGGAGGTGTCGTCCGCCGCTCGGGCGACCGGGCCGGCCTCGTCCAGGGAGACCAGAGCACGGACGGCCTCGATGCGGACGGCGGTGTCGGGGTCCGTGAGCGCCTCGGCGTACGCGGCGGCGTCGCCCAGCCGGAGGGCGCGCAGCAGGTCCAGGGCGGTGGCGCGGACCACGGCGTCGGGCTGGACGAGCGCCTTCAGGAGCGGTTCGCCGAGCGCCGGTTCCGGCGTCAGGGTCTCGGCCAGTTCGCGCAGGGAGGCAGCGGCGGCGGCCCGTACCCCGGCGTCGGGGTCGGACAGGGAGGCGGCGAGCGCGGGCCCGGTGCCCGCGGGGGCGGTCTCGGTCAGCACCGTCACGGCGGTGCGGCGCACGGCGGGTTCGGCATCGGAGAGATAGGGGGCGACGGCGGCGAGGTCGGGCTCCGCCTCGGCCAGGGCGAGCAGCCGCAGCAGCCGGGGGGAGGCGTCGACGGGCGGTTCACCGGCACCCCGGCGCGGTTCACCGGCACCCCGGCGCGGGTCGGCGGGCCGGTCGGCGGGAGCGGCCGTGGGCCGGGCGGCGACCGGGGCCACCTCGCGGGCGCCCGCCGTCGCCACCTGTTCGGGGTGGACCTCGCCCAGGTGCCGGGACGGGCCGCCGGACGGGGCGAAGCCGTCGACCGGAACCAGATAGGGAGCCACGGGACGGGCCGTGAACTCCATCGCACCGGAGGGGGACTTGTGCAGATCGAGATGGTGGAACCAGGACGCGTCGTCCCGGGCCGGATGGTCCAGACGGTCGTGGTAGAGACCCCAGCGGGACTCCGTGCGGGCCAGCGAGGCGCGGGCCGCCATCTCCGCGCAGTCGCGGATGAAGGTGACCTCGGCGCAGCGCATCAGCTCGTGCGGGGTGCGGGCGCCCATGGCGGAGATGTCGGCCCGCATCCGTTCGAACGCCGCCAGGGCGAGCGACAGCCGGGCGCCGGACTTCGGCGGGGCCACGTAGTCGTTCACGAAGCGGCGCAGTTTGTACTCGACCTGGGGCTGCGGCGGGCCGTCGGGGTTGCGCAGCGGGCGGTAGACCAGCTCGTGGGCCTCGCGCAACTGGTCGGCCGGGAGTGTCCCCTGGTACGCCGTGTACCGGGAGGCGTCCGCGCCCGCGAGGTCGCCGAAGACGAAGGCGCCGATCATGTAGTTGTGCGGCACACAGGCCAGGTCGCCGGCGGCGTACAGGCGGGGCACGGTGGTGCGGGCGTGGTCGTCCACCCGTACTCCCGAGGCGGAGTGGCCGCCGCACAGGCCGATCTCGGAGATGTGCATCTCGACGTCGTGGGTGCGGTAGTCGTGGCCGCGGCCCGCGTGGAAGGTGCCCCGGGTGGGGCGTTCGGTGGAGTGCAGGATCGTCTCCAGCGCCGAGATCGACTCCTCCGGCAGATGGCTGAGCTTCAGGTAGACGGGGCCGCGGTCGCCGGCGACCTCGGCGGCGAACTCGGCCATCATCTGGCCCGACCAGTAGTCGGAGTCGACGAAGCGTTCGCCGTGCCGGTTGACCTGGTAGCCGCCGAAGGGGTTGGCGACGTAGGCGCAGGCCGGGCCGTTGTAGTCCTTGATCAGCGGGTTGATCTGGAAGCACTCGATGCCGGTCAGTTCGGCGCCGGCGTGGTAGGCCATGGCGTAGCCGTCGCCCGCGTTGGTGGGGTTCTCGTAGGTGCCGTACAGGTAGCCGGAGGCGGGCAGGCCGAGGCGGCCGCAGGCGCCGGTGGCCAGGATCACCGCGCCCGCGCGAACGGTGACGAACCGGCCGGTGCGGGTGTGGAAGCCCGCCGCGCCGACCGCCCGGCCCCCGGCCGTCAGGACCCGCACCGGCATGACCCGGTTCTCGATGCGGATACGCTCCCGCATCTCCCGCCGCCGCAACTGGCGGTACAGGACCTTCTTGACGTCCTTGCCCTCCGGCATCGGCAGCACGTACGAACCGGAGCGGTGCACCTGGCGGACCGCGTACTCGTTGTGCTCGTCCTTCTCGAACTTCACGCCGTACGACTCCAGCCGCCGCACCATGGCGAAGCCCCGGGTGGCGGTCTGGCGGACGGTGGACTGGTCGACGATGCCGTCGTTGGCGCGGGTGATCTCGGCGACGTAGTCGTCGGGTTCGGCGCGGCCGGGGACGACGGCGTTGTTGACGCCGTCCATGCCCATGGCGAGGGCCCCGGAGTGCCGGACGTGGGCCTTCTCCAGGAGCAGCACGTCGGAGCCGCGTTCGGCCGCGGTCAGCGCCGCCATGGTGCCGGCGGTGCCGCCGCCGATGACGAGGACGTCGCAGGTGAGTTCTTCGGCGTCGGTGAGGGCGGGGATCTCCACCAGGGGGCCTTTCAGGTACCGAGGGAGGTGAGGACGGCGCGGCGCAGTGCCACGCGCGCCGGGTCGTCGTGGGCCGCGCGGTCGCGCGGGCGGGGCACGTCGCGGACGGCGGTGAGCCGGCCGGCGCCGAGCAGGGCGACGCGGTCGCCGAGGAACAGCGCCTCGTCCACGTCGTGGGTGACGAAGACGACGGTCGCGCCCGTGCCGTGCAGCACCTCGACCAGCAGGTCCTGCATGCCGGCCCGGGTCTGGGCGTCGAGGGCGCCGAACGGCTCGTCCATCAGGACGGCGCGCGGGCGTCCCGCCAGGGCGCGGGCCAACTGCGCGCGCTGGCGCTGCCCGCCGGAGACCCGGTGCGGCAACTGCCCCGCCTGCGCGGCGAGTCCGACGCGGTCCAGCCAGGCCGCGGCCTGCTCCCGGCGTGCCGCGCGGGGCACGCCCCGGATGGCGAGGGGGAGTTCGACGTTGGCGCGCAGGGTGCGCCAGGGCAGCAGCGCGTCGTCCTGGAAGACCAGCGCGCGGTCCGCCGCCGGCCCGTCCACCGGGCGGCCGTCCTGCTCCACGGCCCCGGCCAGCGGGGGCAGCAGCCCCGCCAGGGTGCGCAGCAGCGTGGACTTGCCGCAGCCCGAGGGGCCGACGACGGTGAGGATCTCACCGGGGGCCACGTCGAGGTCCACGCCGGTCACGGCGGGGACGTCCGGGCGGCCGAGGGCGGCGGCGCGCAGGGTGAGCCGGGTGCCCCGTGCGGGCGGGCGCGGGCCGGCCGCCGCGCGGGCCTCAGTCTCGGACGAGGTGCTCATCGCGTGCCTCCTCGGGCTCGGGACCTGCGGGACCTGCGGGACCTGCGGGTACGGCGGTGGCGGCGGGGGTGACGGGAGCGGCCGGCCGGCCGGTCCTCGGGCGGGCGCCGGGGACGTAGGAGGTGCGGGGGAGCCAGCGGGTCAGGCGGCGGCCCAGGAGTTCGACGGCCGTGGAGGTGAGCCAGCCCAGGACGCCGATCGTGATCATCCCGACGAAGACGCCGGGGTAGTCGACGACCGTGTAGTCCTGCCAGGTGCGGTAGCCGACGCCGTACTGGCCGGAGATCATCTCGGCGGAGATCACACAGATCCAGGACACGCCGATGCCGACCGACAGGCCGCCGAAGACGCCGGGCAGCGCGCCCGGCAGGACGACCGAGGCCAGCACCCGCCACCGGCCGCCGCCCATGGTGCGTACCGCCTCCTCCCAGACCGGGGTCAGCGCGCGCACCGCGTGCCGGGTGGAGACCAGGACGGGGAAGAAGGCGGCGGCGCAGGTGATGAAGACGATGCCCTGCTGGTCGGAGGGGAACAGCAGGATCGCCACGGGCACGAGGGCGATGGCCGGGATCGGCCGCAGCACCTCCAGCAGCGGGCCGAGCAGGTCCTCGGCGAGCCGGGAGCGGGCCACCAGCACACCGGCGGCCACGCCCAGGACGGCGGCGAGCAGGAAACCGGTGAGGATGCGGGTGAGGCTCTCGGTGAGGTCCGTCCAGTAGTCCGGGCCGGTCACCCGGCCGGCGAAGGCGCGGGCCACGTCGGCGACGGTGGGGAACTGCGAGAAGCGCACCCACAGGTCGACGTCCCGGCCGCTGAGCACCTGCCACAGCCCGAGCGCGGCGGCGAGGGACCCGGCGCGCAGCGCGTACCGCACCACGGGACGCGCGCCGACGCTCCGGCGTACGCGGCGGGTCGTGACGTCCGCTCCGGTGCCTCGGCGTACGAGACGGGTCGTGACGTCCGCTCCGGAGCCCCGGCGTTCGCGGCGGGTCACGACGCCCGCTCCAGTGCCTCGGCGTACGTGACGAGCCGGGCGCCGCCGTGGGTGTCGAGGTACGCGCGGGCGGTCGCGGGGGCGACGAAGGGCAGCAGCCGGTCGCCGTCGGCCACCCAGACGGCCCGGTCGGCGAACCACAGGGTGCCGGTGGTGGTGTCGGGCACGTAGGCGGCGCGGACGTCGTCGCGGTGCGCGGCCACATGACGCAGCAGAGCGGAGGGAGAGGTGAAGGTGAGGGTCTTCGAGGCGCCCTCGGGCCAGACCTCGCCGGCGGGTGCCGGCGGGGCCGAGGCGAGCCGCCGGGCGTACTCCGCGGCGCCCAGCGCCTGCTTGACGTACCGGTCGTCGACGAAGGCGTCCACGTCCACGTCGCCGGTCAGTTCCGCGGACTTCAGGACCGCCACGTCCTCCTTCAGGGCGGCCACCAGCCGGGGCTTGATCGCCGGGTCGAAGGTGGCGATGCCGTGAGCGCCGTTGTAGAGGTAGACGACCTCGGCGGGCAGGCCGGTGGCGTCGGCGACCTTCTCGGCCGCGGTCACCGGATGGTCGCGGAGGTAGTCGGTCGCCTCCGCCTGTGCCCGCAGGAACGCCTTCAGCACGGCCGGGTGCCGCCGCGCGAAGTCCTCGCGTGCGGTGACGCCGTGGAAGGTGGGCAGGTCCAGTTGCGCACCGTCGTACAGGGCCTTCGCCTTGCCCTGGTGGGCGAGCAGTCCCGGCCAGGCGACGAACTGCGACAGGGCGTCCGCGCCGCCCGAGCCGAGCGCCGAGGCGCCCACGGCGGGCTGCTGGTTGAGCTTCTCGATGTCCTTCTCGGGGTCGAGCCCCGCGCGCTGCAGGGCCCGGACGAGGGTGCCGTCGGCGGCGGAGCCGACGCTCGTGGAGACCTTCCTGCCCTTCAGGTCCGCCAGCGAGGTGAGGGAGGAACCGGGGGCGGTGACGATGGTGTTGAGGCCGCCGCGCAGGTTGTACCCGGTGACCGAGACCAGCTTGGTCGGGGTGCCGAGCTGCCTGCCCCGGGCGGCGTTGATGAGCAGCGGGAAGTCGCCCATCGAACCGATGTCGATCTTCTTGGCGGTCATCTGCGCGGTGATGGGCGCGCCGGTGGCGTAGTCCTGCCAGACGACCTTGTAGGTGCGGCCGTCGCCCAGGGAGTTCAGGTGCTTCTCGAAGGAGCCGAGGGAGCGCAGGAGGGTGCCGGCCGTGACCGTGTTGATCGTCTTGGACTGGTAGCCGACCGTGACGGTGACCGTGGAGCCGTCACCGGCCTCGGCGGCACCGCCGCAGGCGCTCAGCGGGAGCAGCAGGGCGAGCGCGGAGGCGGCGAGCGCGGCGCGTCGCGGGGGAGCGGGGATGCGTGGCATGGGGGATCGCGCCTCTCACCGGAGCAGGTACGGCATGTTGACGGTGACCGCCCCGGTGGGGCAGCGGGCGGCGCACGGGCCGCAGTACCAGCACTCGTCGACGTGCATGTACGCCTTGCCGCTGCTGTCGTCGATGGCCAGGGAGTCCAGCGGGCACATGTCCACACAGAGGGTGCAGCCGTCGATGCACTTCGACTCGTCGATGGTCACGGGCACGTCGGCCCGCTGGGGCGCCAAGGGCATGGCTGTCTCCAGGGAGGTGCGCGAGGAAGAGGGTCAGAGGGACCGGTGCAGCAGACCGCTCATCGCGATGCGGTCGCCGCGGAAGCGGATGAACTCCAGGTCGACGGGCCGGCCGTCCGCGAGGTGGGTGAGCCGTTCCAGCATCAGGACGGCCGCGCCGCGCGGGGCCTGGAGTACGGCGGCGGAGTGGGCGTCCGCGGTGACGGCCTCCAGGGTGATCTCGGCGTGGCCGAGCGGCCGGCCGGTGACGGACTCCAGGAGGCGGAAGACGTCGGTGTTCTCCAGGTCGGCGCCGAGCAGTTCGGTGCCGATGTCGAGCGGGACGTAGGTGAGGTCGAGGGAGAGGGGGAGGCCGTTGAGGCGGCGCAGCCGCTCGATGTAGAGGACGTCGCTGCCGGGGGCGAGGCGGAGGCGTTCCGCGACCGGGGCGGGCGCCGGGACGGGGACCGTGGTGCGGACCTCGTTGGTGACCCGGCCGTGCTCGTGCAGGGTCTCCGCCAGGCCCATCAGCCGGTCCAGGCCGTGCGGGTACTTGCGGGCGACGACGACCGTGCCGACGCCGGGCTGCCGGGCCACGAGCCCTTCGGCGCGCAGCAGGTCCAGTGCCTCGCGCACGGTGTTGCGGGAGGCGCGGTAGTCGGCGGCGAGGGTGTCCTCGTGGGGGAGCGTGCCGCCGGGATACGCGTCGGTGAGGAGCTGGTGGCGGAGCAGGTCGGCGAGCTGCCGGGCCCGGTCGGCGCGCAGCCTGCGGTGCGCGCGGTGGGCGGCGACGGTGGTCGCGCCCTGTCCGGCGTGGTCGCGGAGGCGGTCGGCGGGTGGCATGTGCGGAACCCTAGCTTTTCGGTAGGGAAAGTGGTGTTGCCGCAGTGTTGCGCCACCCGGTGCTCCGCTGGTCATGGCCCTGAGCTGGGGTTTCGGGGCGGGCGGGGTCGGTTCCGCCACCGCGGGCCACCGGCGGGGGTGGTGGGGGTGGGGAGGTGGCGGAGGCGGCGGCGTCGGTACGGGACGGACGTCGCCGGAGGGTGCCGGCACCGGGCCGACAGAGCACCACCGTCGGGTCCGAGCCGCCAGGACAGCCGTCAGGGCCGCCAGGACCGAGCGAGAGCCGCACGGTCAGGCCCGTCAGGACGGAGCCGTCAGGACGGAGCCGTCAGGACAGAGCCGTCAGACCGGGTGCGAAGACGATGAGGAGCGGGAGGAGGGGGACGAGGGCGGCCGTCGCGGTGGTGAGGGCACGGTGGCGGGGGCCCAGGCGGGGCTGCGGCTCCAGGAGGCGGTCGACGCGTTCGCCGAGGAGGCGGTGGCTGGACGCGCAGGACAGGACGCCCCGGTGCTGGTTCAGCTCGATCAGGGCGAGGGCCGTGGTCAGGTGGCCGCAGCGCCGGGAGGCGGTGTCGTCGGCGGCGAGTTCCACCAGGCGGTGGGTCTGGTCGCAGAAGTGGGCGAAGAGCGGGATACGGGGGAAGCCGGTGGCCAGTGCGGTGGACAGGTGCAGCAGCCAGTCGTGGCGGGCGCGGGCGTGGCCGCGCTCGTGGGTGAGGACGGCGTCGAGCTGGTGGTCGGTGAGGCGGTGCAGGGCGCCGGTGGTGACGACGAGCTGGGGCGGGCTGCCCGGCATCCACCAGGCGTCCGGGTACTCGTCCTCCAGGACCAGCAGCGGGCCCCGGGCGGCGGGCAGCCCGGCGGGCAGGTCCGGGGCGCGTTCGCGCAGGTGGGTCCGGGCCTGGCTGCGGCGCCGGCGGGCCTCGACCAGCTCCCGGGCGAGCATGGCGGTGGTCCAGGCGGCACCGCAGGCCAGCAGCAGGGTGAGGACCGCCGCCCAGGGCGGACCGGCGGAGAGGTTGTACGCGGCGGTCACCGCGGGCGGCGCCGGGGCGAACAACTGGGCGCGGACGGTGCCGAAGACGGCGGCGGCGCCGAGCGCCAGGGCCGTCAGACAGCACAGCAGCACCGTGGCGACCAGGCACTGCCACACCCACAGCCCCACGACCGGGTCCCGTTCCGGCCAACCGGCCCGGGTCAGCGCGCGGGGCACCGGCACGGCGGCGGTCAGGGCGACGACGCTCAGCAGGAGCAGGCAGACGGTCATGCCACGGGCTCCGGTTCCTGGTCGGAAGGCGGCTCGGCTCTGGGGCGTACGGGCGGGCGGGTGTGCCGCGCACACCGCCCGCCGCCAGTATGACGCCGCCGGGCGGTCCGAGTCAGGTGCCGGAGCCCGTCGGATACGGCACATTCGGCGCCGCCCCGGGACGGCGGCCGCCGGGATGTCAGCCCGCGACCACCCGGCCCGTCACGTCGCCGAGTCCCACCCGGGTGCCGTCCGGGCCGGGTGCCCAGGCGGAGAGGGTCACCTCGTCGCCGTCCTCCAGGAACGTCCGCCGGCCGCCCGGGAGTTCGAGGGGGTCGCGGCCGTTCCAGGTCAGCTCCAGCAGGGACCCGCGCTCCCGCTCGGTGGGACCGCTCACGGTGCCCGAGCCGTACAGGTCGCCGGTGCGCAGGGAGGCGCCGTTGACGGTCAGGTGGGCCAACTGCTGGGCGGCCGTCCAGTACATGGTGGAGAAGGGCGGCTCGGAGACGACATGACCGTTGACGGCGACGGAGATCCGCAGGTCGTAACCGCCGGGCTCCTCCTTGGAGTCGTCCAGGTACGGCAGCAGCCCGTGGGTCCGCTCCGGGGGCGCGACCCGCGCGTCCTCCAGGGCGTCCAGCGGGGTGATCCACGCGGAGACGGACGTGGCGAAGGACTTGCCGAGGAACGGGCCGAGGGGGACGTACTCCCAGGACTGGATGTCCCGCGCCGACCAGTCGTTGAGCAGGCACAGGCCGAACACGTGCTCGCGCCAGTCGGCGAGCGCCACCGGCCGGCCGAGCCCGGAGGGCACACCGACGACGAAGCCGACCTCGGCCTCGATGTCCAGCTTGGCGGAGGGCCCGAAGACGGGCGCGGCGTCGGCGGGCGCCTTGCGCTGCCCCGAGGGGCGCACGACGTCCGTGCCGGAGACCACCACCGTGCCGGAGCGGCCGTGGTAGCCGATCGGGAGGTGCTTCCAGTTCGGCGTCAGGGAGTCGGCGGCGTCGGGGCGGAAGATCCGGCCGACGTTCCGGGCGTGGTTCTCGGACGCGTAGAAGTCGACGTAGTCGGCGACCTCGAAGGGCAGGTGCAGGATGACCGAGGACAGGGGGCGGAACAGCGGTTCGAGGGTCGCCCGGTGGGAGGGGACCGTCACCCAGGCCGTCAGCGCGCGCCGGACGTCGGACCAGGCGGTGCGGCCGGCCGCCAGCAGCGGGTTGAGGCTCTCCCGCGCGAGCAGGGAGGCGTACGGCGATCCGAGCGCGTGGGCCGCCGCGCCGGCGTCGAGGACGTGGTCGCCGAGCCGGACGCCCACCCTCCGTTCCGACGAGCCGGGGTGTGAGAACACGCCGTACGGGAGGTTGTGCGGGCCGAAGGGGTCGCCCTCGGGGACATCGAAGGGGGGCATCGGGTGCTGCCTCGCTTTCGTGCTCGCCGGGGGCGCGGACGCGCCTCCCGGGCCACGCGTTCCATGGCCGGGCCACACGTTACGGCCGCCATGGCGGTCTTGGGCAGAGCACGCGGCGGTGGGACGGGCGGGACGGGACGCGACGGAAGGGGCCGGCGGGCCCGTCCGCCGGGGCGGGGCGGCGGGTGGCTCTCCGCTTCCGCTTGTGCGCGGAAGGTTGTCCACAGGCCGATCGGCAATCTTGACGGAGCGGTGCGAACAGGGAGAGTCTGGGCGGGTGCCGGAAGGCCTCGGGGAGGGGGTTCTCCCATGGCACTCAGGGGGGCGGATGGCCATCGGGGAGGCCGGTCCGGGTTCGGCGGGGTCCGCTTCGCGGCCGGCACGGCCGGAAGAGACCATGCGTGAGCGACTCGGCCGGGAATGCGTGTACGTACCGTCATGCCGGTTCGGCCTGTACGCGGCGCTGCGGCACTGGTGCCCGCCGGGCGGCCGGGTGCTGATGTCGCCGGTCACCGACGACGTCATCCTCTTCGTCGTGCTCGCGGCCGGCCTGCGGCCCGTGCAGGCGCCGCTGAACCCGTGGGACGCGTCCATCGACATCGACGCCGTCCCCGAGGAGACCTGGGGCTCCCTCTCCGCCGTCCTGACGACCAACCTGTACGGGAACCCGGACCCGGCACCCGGACTGCGGGCGCGCTGCGACGCGTTGGGCATCCCGCTGCTGGAGGACGCGGCGCACGCCATCGGCGGCGAGGTCGGCGGCCGGCCGGTCGGGGCCTGGGGCGACGCCTCCGCTTTCAGCCTGTCCAAGCACGTCGGCGCCCGGACCGGGGGCATCCTCGCCGTGGCCGACCCCGCACTGCGCGACACCCTGGCCGCGTCCTGCGAGGCACTCCTCGCCCCGCGCCGGACCACGGCCGAACTCGCCTACGCGGTGAGGCCGTACGCGGAGGCGGTGGTACGGGGCCTGCGACTGCGGCGGGCCGCCTGGGCGACCCTGCGGCTGCTGGGCCTGGCGGACCGCGAGGAGATCCGGATGCCGCTGCGCCCGCGCGAACTGGCCCGTGCGGTAGCCGCCGCCCCGGACCTCACCGCGCACGACCCCTGGGTACGGGTCGACATGCACGACTACCGGCTGCGCTCGGGCCGGTTCCGGCTCGGCCGCGTCAGCCGCCGGCTCGGTCACCTGGACGAGACCCTCGCCGCCTGCCGCGCCGGTACGGAGCTGCTCCAGGCCACGCGCTGGGCGGGGCCCCGGCCGCCGGGGCGCACCCGGCCGCTGTTCCGGGTGCCGCTGCTGGTCGCGGACCGGGAGGCGGCGTCCCGGGCCCTGGCCCGCCGGGGCCTCATCGTCGGATACCTGTACGACCCGCCGCTGGACGACTACGCGGGCGCGGAGTTCACCGACCCCTCGCCCGCGCCCGAGGGGGCACGCTGGTTCGCGCGGCACGCGCTGCCCGTCGACCCGCTGCGCGCCCGTACGGCGATCCGGGCCCTGGAGGAGTCCGGCGCGGAGCCCGCCGGGCCACCGGCGGCCCCGCACCGGCCGGTCCGGGCACGGCGCGAAGGGCCGGGTCCGTCGGGTGGCTGAGACGCGGGTGCGGGAGGGCACCGAGGGGCGCGCCGACGACGGCGGCCGGCGGTCGGCGGACGGACCCGGCTCCGACTCGCTGTTCAAGAACGCCTACTTCCTCATGCTCAGCACCGGCGTCTCCGCCGTCCTCGGCCTCGGCTTCTGGCTGGTGGCCGCCCGTTACTACGCGGAGGACGCCGTCGGGCAGGGCTCCGCGGCGATCGCGGCGATGCGGCTGCTGGCCAGCATCACGGCGACGACGATGATCGGCGCCGTGGTCCGCTTCGTCCCCCGGGCCGGCCGCGCGACCGGGGCCCTGGTGCGGCGGGTGTACGCGGCCAGTTCCGTGGTCGTGGCCGCTGCTGCCGGGATCTTCCTGCTCACCCTGGACCGCTGGGGGTCGTCGTACGCGCCGCTGGGCGCCCCGGCGGCGGGGGCGCTGTTCGTCGCGGCGTGCGTGGCGTGGGCGCTGCTCACCCTCCAGGACGGGGTGCTGACCGGCCTGCGCAAGGCCGAGTGGGTACCGGTCGGCAACGCGGTGTTCTCGGTCGGCAAACTCGTCCTGCTCGCGGTCTTCGCCACCGTGCTGCCCGTCCTCGGCATCTTCGTCTCCTGGGCCGTGGCCATCGCCTTCTCCACCCTGCCGCTCGGCTGGCTGGTCTTCCGCAGACTGATCCCCCGCCAGGCCGCCCGGGACCGCGACGTGGAGCCCCCCGAGGCCCGCGAGATGGGCCGCTTCCTGGCCGGGGACTCGCTGGGCGCGCTGTTCAGCCTGGCGATGATCAACCTGCTGCCGGTGATGGTCGCCGTGAACTTCACCGCCGCCGAGAACGGCTACTTCTACGTGGCGTACACCGTCGGCGGCACGATGGAGTTCATGGCCATCAACATGGCCTCCTCGCTCACCGCGCACGCCTCGCACGACCCCCGCCGCCTCGCCGACGGCGTCCGGGGGGCGCTGCGCCGCATGACGCTGCTGCTGGTCCCGGTGGTCCTCGTCCTGGTGCTCTTCGCCCCGCGGATACTCGCCCCGT
This sequence comes from Streptomyces sp. NPDC000134, assembly GCF_042899225.1. NCBI lineage: Bacteria > Bacillati > Actinomycetota > Actinomycetes > Kitasatosporales > Streptomycetaceae > Streptomyces > Streptomyces sp. NPDC000134. The sequence continues at coordinate 302,936 of NZ_JBIAZN010000003.1, read as the reverse complement.
TCGACGAGGACTACGCCACGCACGGCTCGACGGTGCTGCGGCTGCTCGCGCTCGGCGCGCTGCCCAGGATCGTCGTCGAGCTGTACATCGGGGTGCTGCGGGTCCAGGGCCGCACCGGGGTGCTCGCCGCCGTCCAGGGCGCCATGTGCGCGCTGGTGCTGAGCGGCGCCGGCCTGCTGTTCGGCCCGGCCGGGATCGCGGGCGCCGGCTGGGCGGTGCTGGGCGGCATGACACTGGTCGCCGCCGGCTGCGTCCCCGGCCTGCGCGCGGCACTGCGGGGCCCGAGCGAGCCCGGCGCCGGGACGTCGGGCGGCGGCGGGCGGACCGGCGCCGACGCCTACGGCACCCGCTGGGCCCGGCTGAACGCCACCGCCGGCTACGGCACCAACTGGGCCCGCCGGGCCGCGTACGAACGGGGACCCTCCGGCGGACGGCCGCACGACCGGGTGTACGGACCGGACGGACGAGCCGGACCGGACGGACCGGACGGACGAGCCGGACCGGACGGACCGGACGGACCGGACGGACCGGACGGACCGGACGAGGACACCGTCGCGCTGTTCATCGGGCGGCCCGGGTACGAACGGGAGGCGCTGGAGGCGGACACCCTCGCGGTGATCGTCCGCCCGCGGCGGTCCGACGGCCCGGCCGCCGCGCCGGCCGCCCCGGCCGCGACGGACCGGGCCGGGCCGGTCCGGGGGGAGCCGCGGGAGCGCCGCCTGAGGATCGGCCTGTGGGCGGTGCTCACGGTCGCCACCGTGGTGTTCTGGACGGCGGTCACCGGGCTGCCCTGGCCGGACGGGACGCCCGACGCCGTACTCACCGGCCGTACGCTGCTGGAGGGGCTGCCGCCCGCCGCGCTCGTCGCCGGGGGAGTCCTGCTGGTGGTGTTCGTCGCGGCGGTGACCCTCTGCGTCCGGCCCGAGCCCTGGCTGCCCGGCGCCGCGCTGGGCTCCGCCCTGACCGCCCTGTACGCGGCACCTGTCGCCGTCGGCCGGGAACCACGGCCGGTGGGCGGGGCGTTGTACTCGCGGACGGGCGGCTTTCTCGCGGAGGCGGTCGGGCTCGGCGGCCCCGACGCGTTGCTGCGGTGGGCGCCGGCCGTCCTGCAGTTGCTGTGCCTCGTGCCGCTGTGGCTGCTGCTCGCGCACGCGGGCGACCGGGTGCCGTGGCCGGGTCGCTGGGCGGTCCTGTATCTCGCGGCGGTGGGCGGCTGGGTGTGGCAGCAGGCGCTCGCGCCGGTCGCCCCGCCCCTCTTCCTGCTGCTCGCCCTGCTCGCCCTGCTGCTGCCACGCCGCCCCGCACCGGCACCCGGGCCCCCGCGCCGCACCCGACCCGGCACCGGACCGCACCCCGGCACAGGCACAGGCACCGGCACCGGACCGCACCCCGGCACCGGTGACGCGTCGGAGCGCAGATCCGGTGACAGACCCGGCGACAGATCCAGGCACTGATCGAGCACAAGCCGAACGGCAGGGGGGAACGGTCGTGCGTCCGCCAGCAACTCCACGGGAGAGAGCCGCGCCAGAGCCCGGCCCCGGGCAGCAGTTCCCGGCGACGGAGGAACCGATCACGGCGGACGGAGAGCTGAGCATGCCGGGGCCCTGGTACGGGCGTGTCGTCCCGCTGCTCCCGCTGCTGGTCGCGCTCGTGCTGTGGGCGTACGCGCTGCGCCACACCGATGTCTCCGACCTGGACGACTTCGGCCTGGTCAGCGCGCTGCACCCGACCTTCTGGGCCGGGCTCGTCACACTGACGGCGGGATTCTGGTTCACCGTCCGCGACCCGCGGCGCCGGCAGGGCTGGTCGCTGGCGTACGTCATCGGGCTGCTGCTGATGGAGCGGGCCACCCAGGCGCTGGTGTACCCGACCCCGCTGTACGCCTGGGCGTGGAAGCACGACGCGGTCGTCGACCACCTGCTGACCCACGGCGGACTCCGGACCGAGGCGCAACTCGGTGACCTGGCCGTCTACGACCAGTGGCCGGGCTTCTTCGCCGCCCAGGCGGCGCTGGTGCGGCTGCTCGGCGTGGACGGCACGGCGGTGTACATGGCCTGGTGGCCGCTGGTCTCCAGCCTGATGCTGCTGCTCCCGCTGCTGCTGGTCTACCGCACGTTCACCACGGACCGGCGGATGATCTGGACGGCGGTCTGGCTGTTCTACGCCGCCAACTGGGTGGGCCAGGACTACTTCTCACCGCAGTCCGTCGCCTTCGTACTGCACGTGGGCGTGCTGGCCGTCGTCCTGCGCCGGTACGGCGGGCGGCGCGGCGGACCCGGGCCGCACCGGCCGTTGGTCTGGACGGTGCTGCTGACCCTGCTGGTCACGACCATCGTCGTCTCGCACCAACTGACGCCCGGCATGCTGGTCGTCTCCCTGCTCGCGCTGTGCCTGACCCGCCGCTACCGGGACTGGGCACCGGTGGCCACGGCGGTCGTGGTCTTCCTGGCGTGGTGTCTCACGGCGGCGCTGCCCTTCCTGTCCGCCGCGATGCCCGACATGATCCGTTCCGTCGGCGATGTCGGCGGCAACGTCGAGGCGGGGTACGGGACCACGCCGACCGGCACCGGGGCGGTCGCGTCCTCCTGGGCGGCCCGGCTGCTGTCGGGGTCCGTACTGCTGCTCGCGGCGCTCGGTGCGCTGCGCCAACCGGTGCTGCGGTACCGGGCGATGCCGTTGCTGCTGGTCGCGGCGGCCCCGCTGCCGATGTTCGTGGCGAGCAGCTACGGCAGCGAGATGATCTTCCGGGTGCTGATGTTCATGCTGCCCGGCGCGGCCTTCTTCGCCGCCGCCGCGCTGCTGCCCAAGGTACGCACCCTGGCCGCCGACCTCGCCGGCCTCGCCGCCCGGGAGGCCGCCACACGCCGTCCGGGCGCCCCGGCCCGGCCGACCACCGCGCCCCGGCCCGCCCGGTCCCTGCCGGCGCGGCTCCGGCTCGGTGTCTGGGTGCCGCTGCTCGCGCTGCTCGCCGGGGTGCTCGTGTTCGTGCCGGCCTACTCCGGCAAGGACCGCATCAGCTACTTCCCGCCGCAGGAAGTCGCCCTGGTCCGGCACCTGTTCGACCAGGCGCCCGACGGCTCCCTCGTCGTCGCCGCCAACCGGAACTATCCGCTTGCCTACGACGCGTACTGGAGGGTCGACCACTACTGGTTCCTCGACGACGGCCGCGCTCACGTCGACCGGATCGTGCGCGACCCGGCCGCCACCCTGGCCCGGGACATGGCCGGCGTCGAACCGCCCGGCCGCGCCTACCTGCTGCTCACCCGGGGCCAGGTGGCCGACTCGGAGATGAACGGCCAGCTCGGCGCGGCCCAGTTGGACCGCATCCGGGGATCGGTGGCCGCCTCACCGAGTTTCCGGCTGGTCGACGAGAACGACGCCGGGGTGCTCTACGTCCTGAGACCGGCGGACTGATGAGGGGGAGCCGACCGATGACACCGCAGGACCTCGTGATCCGGATGCTGCCCCCGTTCGGCGGCTGGCTGGCGCTGGCCGCCCTCGCCCTGCCCGGCGGTGCACCGCTGCGCGGCGCGGCGGTCGTCGCCTTCCTGGCCGCCGGACCCGGCGCCGCGCTGGTCGCGGTCTGCGGCCCGGCACTGCGGTCGCGGCCCGCCGAGGGCCCGGTCGACCGCCGGGACACGGAGTTCGAGCGCCGGTCGGACCTGCTGGAACGGATGACGCTGGCCCTGCTGCTGAGCATCTGCGCCGTCATGCTGGTCTCGACGGTGCTGATCGCCACGCATGCCTTCAGCGGCGAGCGGGTGCTGCTGATCCTCACGCTGCTGACCACGCTCGCCGCGTTCTGCCCGCGCCTGCGCGCGTCCCCGGCGCGGAGGACGAGGCCGAGGACATGGACCCGGACCCGAACCCGGACACAGACACAGACACAGACACAGACACGAAAGGGCCCCGCGCTGTGAAAGCGCCCCACCCGGTCCGCCGCCCCGCACGGCGCGCCCCCGGCCGGTACCGTCTGACGGCCACCTCCGTCGCCGTCACCTGCGCGGTACTGATCGCCGTGCTCGCCCTCCGCGACGCCGGCGGACCGGACGGAGACGGGGGCGGCGCGGCGCGGCCGTCCGGGCAGGCCGGGAAGTGCCGCCCGACCGCGCTGCTGGAACCGCCCTGCGGCGCCTGGTTCGGGGCGTTCGTCCCGCACGACAGTGACGACCTGGCCGAGAAGGTCCACGACTACGAGCGGCGCCTCGGCCGCAGGCTCGACATCGTGTACACGTACCACGACATGTCCGCGGTCACGGATACGCGGCTGGAGGGCCAACTCCTGACCGAGCAGGAACAGCGCGTCGGCGAGGACCGGATGCTGCTGCTGTCCTGGGAGAGCAAATGGTGGGGCGGCACCGAGCGGCAGCAGCCGACCTGGAGACGGATCGCCGACGGGGAGCTGGACGACTCGGTGATCGACGTCCAGGCCGAGCGGATCAAGGAGTACGGACAGCGCACCGGCAAGAAGGTCTTCCTCTCCTTCGACCTGGAGATGGACACCCGCACCCCGGACGCCGGCACCCCCGAGGAGTACGTCCGCGCCTACCGGCACGTCCACGACCGGTTCCGTGAGCTGGGCGTCGGCAACGTGGTGTGGACGTGGATCACCACCGGCTACCTGCGCCACGCCGACCTGATGCGGCGCATGTATCCCGGCGACGGGTACGTCGACTGGATCGGCTACAACCAGTACAACTACTACCTCTGCCACCGGGCGGACTGGCTGAGCTTCGCGCGGACCCAGACCGCCACCCACGACTGGGTCCGCGCGCACATATCCGACGACAAGCCGCTGATGCTCTCGGAGTTCGGCAGCGCCGCCGACCCGGACCGGCCGGACCGGCAGGCCGACTGGTACGCGGGGGTGGTCCCGGTCCTCAAGCGACTGGACGGCGTCAAGGCCGCGCTCCAGTGGAACCACCGGGACCCCGGACCGCACTGCGACCTGTCCGTGGCCAACGACGCGGCGTGGGCGAGTCTGCGCAAGACGGCCGCCGACCCGTACCTCAACCAGCGGCGGGAGTAGCCCGGTTCAGCCCGCGAACTCGGGCCCCCGCAGCAGGGCGCGGCCCCGCCGGTGCCAGCGCCAGGCGACCGTCTTCGGACCGTCCCGGAAGGGGGCGACCCGGGCGCCCTCGCCCGCCAGCCAGGCCCGGACGTCGGCGACGGTGTGCCCGCGCCGGACGATGAGCCGGGCGATGCGGTACCGCTCGTCGCTCCCGGAGCTGAGCGCGTGCCGCACCGCGGTCGCCGTCTCGTAACCGGCGCGGGCCGACATCGCCCGGACCCGGGCGCTGTTGTAGCCGTGCGGATAGGCGAGGTGGCGGACCGGGTGGCCGAGGGCGTCCTCCAGTACGGCCTTGGAGGTACGCAGCTCGGCCGCCAGCGCCTTGGCGGACAGGGTGTCCAACTGGGCGTGGGTGACGGTGTGGCTGCCGACCTCCACGCCGAGGGCCTCCAGGCCGGTCACCTGGCCCAGGGTCATCATCGGGGCGGGCGGCAGCAGGCTGTGTCCGCCCGGTGCGAGGGCGCCGGTGGTGAGGTAGGCGGTGGCGGGCAGCGCGCGGGCGGCGAGCGTCTCCGCCGTGCGGCCCGGCAGGTCGGCGAACCCGTCGTCGAAGGTGAGCAGCACCGGCCGGGGCGGCAGCGGGGCGCGCCCGGCGAGGTGGTCGGCGAGGGCGCTGATCGTGACGGGAGTACGGCCGCTGTCGGCGATCGCGTCCAGATGCGCGGCGAACCGCCGGGGGCTGACGGTGAACTCGGCGATCCAGGACGGCGGTTCGTCCATCACGGCGTGGTAGAGGAGCACGGGGACGCACGCGCACCGCCCGGTTCGCGCGCCGTCGGCTCTCGCACCCTCGCTCACCGCGCCTCCAGCCCGGACCCGCTGGTGCGCAGCGCGTGGCGGGCGCGCAGATACCCGATCGGGCCGTACAGCATCCCCCGGCGTTGCAGCCTGGACAGCCGCCGCGGCCAGGCATGGGTCCGGGCATCGTGCCCACCCGGAACACCGACCGTCACGCCCCCCGGAACACCAGCCACCACGCCCCTCGAACCCTCACCCGACCCCCCACCCGGCGCCCGACCCGACGCCACCTCCGACCCCCGTGCCCCCGCCCCCCGCACCGCCGTCAGCGCGCGGGCGTGGGCCAGGCCGCGGGGCAGGCGCGCGAGGAACGCCGGCAGCAGGGCGGGGCGGTTGACGAGGGTCGCGGTGAGGTAGGCGGTGAGGCCGGCGCCGTAGCCGTACGCCTGGGTCTCCAGGTCCCGCCAGGTCTCCCGGTGGTGGTGCCAGACGAGAGCCAGCGGCGTGTAGTGCAGCCGGTGCCCCTGGGCGAGGACCCGGACGAAGCCGTACAGGTCGTCGCCGCCCCGGGCGCGCGTACCCGCGCCGGTGGCCGGGTCGAAGCCGCCGACCGTCCGCAGTACGGCCGTACGGAAGGCCATGTTGGCGCCCGAGCCGAACCGGCCCGCGGTGAACGGGAACAGCGGCTCGTCGGCGGGCGGGTCACCGGGGTCGTACGTCCGTGGGGTGAAGCCCTTCGCGAAGCCGCCGTGGCTCTCCAGCAGGACCTGGGCCGGGGTGCGCAGCCGCGCGGGCAGGATCAGGCCGGTGACGCAGCCGAGGCCGGGGTCGGCGGCGAAGGGCGTGGTCAGTTCGGTGAGCCAGCGGGGGTCGGCGATCACGTCGTCGTCGGTGAAGGCGACGGTGTCGCCGCGCACGACGGCGAGCCCCCGGTTGTGGGCGGCGGCGAGTCCGGGCACGGGTTCGAGGACGTAACGGACCCGTTCGCCGTACTTCCGTCCGATGAGGTCTCGGGTCCCGGTGGTCACCGGAGCGTTGTCCACGACGACGATCTCGAAGTCCGGATGGTCCTGGACGAGCAACGAGTCCAGGGCGCGCGCCAGTTGCCCGGCCCGCTCCCGGGTCGCGACGACCACGCTGACGGACGGCGGCACGAGCCCTCCACCCCGCTCACCAGGGCTTGAAGCCGCTCCCGGGCCCCCGCCGCCCGGCACACCCCCCGCCGAAGACACCTCCGTCGAAGACACCCCCACCGAGGACACTCCGGCCGATGACGCCCCCACCCCCCGAGCCGCCCCGGCCAGCACCTCCACCGGGTCCGCGCCCTCCGGCACCCGGCCCACGAACGTCCCGACCGGCCGCCCCGCCCGCCTGACCAGCACGAACACCTCACCCGAGGTCACGGGCGGGCTCCCCGGCCCCGGTCGGAGCGTCGCCCCGGGGGCGTCCCCCGCCCCGAGTTCCAGCTCGGCCACCTGCACCGGCCCGATGCGCAGGAAGTCCGCCACCTCCCGCGCCGCCCGCTGCCGCGCCCGTACCACCCCGGACATACGCCTCTCCCTCGCTGAATTCCCGTCGGCCCGAGCCCGCCCCCGCGCAGTCACCCCCACCCGACCTCCCCCGCCCTCACCCCCGCCGCAGCCGCCCCGCCCCCCTGAGTGTCCGTGCCGCCGCCGACGCCAGGTGTGGCCGGGCGCGTACGAAACCGTGCGCCCGGCGCATCGGCTCGCGGCCCAGCCAGTGCAGTGCGGCGCCCGCCCCCGGGCGCGTCACCGCGCCCTCGTACACGGTCAGCTCGCCCGTCTTCAGCGAGTCCTTGTACTCGGCCGTCCCGCGCCCCATGTCCAGCAGCCCGATGCCCTCCGCGGCGGCGGCCTCGGCCATCCGCAGATGCAGCACCAGCCCCGGTGAGTACTTCGCGTACCGCGGGTCGTACGCCGGGAACCAGCAGGCCAGGACGGTCGCCGAGCGCAGCCCGAAGTGGGCGGCGACCGGCCGGCCGCCGGCGTAGAGCACGGAGAGCGTGCCCGCGCACTCCGGCGCCCGGGTCCCGGCGAGCCCGTGCACCAGCCGGACGATCCACTCCTGGGCGAACCGGTCCCGGCGCCCGGTCCTGCGGTACTGCGCCGACTTCCACGCCATGAGGGTGCGCAGCGCGGCCGGGTCGCGCTCGTCGAACACGAACCGCACGTCCCCGACCTGGCGGCCGAGCCGCCGCTCCTTGGCCAGCGTCGTCTTCAGGAACTTCGGCGACCGGACGCGCAGCGCCCGCGCGTACGCCGCGTAGCCCTGGGCGAGGTCGACGACGTGCGCGGCGTGCCGCTCGGCGGCGTACGGCGTGAGGACGGCCTGGTCCTCCTCCAGGTTGTCGAAGGCGAAGCCGGACAGCGCGCAGGCCCGCAGCAGTGCGCGGGCGTCGGGCGCGGGCCCCTGGCGCAGGACCGCGCCCTGGCGGTCCGAGACGCCGAGGCCGATCGCCCGGCCCTGGCCCAGCGGTCCCCGCTCGAACGGCAGGAAACCGGCGGTCTCACCGCCCTCGTGAAGCACCGCCACCCGGGCCGCCGGCCGGACCCGGCCCACGGCGACGGCGAACTCCGGTTCCATGAAGGGACTGCGCGGCGACTGCGACTTGGCGCGCAGTTCCCGCCAGTGCTCCCGGTCCCCCTCGCCCAGCTCCTCCGGCCCCAGCACCCGAACGTGTCCGCCGTTCAACCCGACCCCCCGATCAAGTCCCCCTGGCCACAAGGAAGGTACCGTCCGGGGCGACAGTGCGGTAGGTAGCGGAGCATGTTGCCGCCAACCGGTGCACAGGGTTTCAACCGCCTTTACCCGCAGATGTGTCAGGTTTCGGGCAGACGCCACCGTCCGAACGGGTCCGGTACGAGCATGAGTCGGCGGGCCCGGGGGTCCGTATTCTCTGATCATGCAGCCCACCGCTTACGCACTCGTCGCCACCGACCTGGACGGGACGCTGCTCCGCGGCGACGACACCGTCTCCGACCGGTCGCTCGCCGCGCTCGCGCGGGCGGCGCGGGCCGGTGCGCGGCATCTGGTGGTGACCGGGCGGCCGGCGCCCCGGGTGCGGACCCTGCTGGGCGCCCTCGGCCGCGGGGGGCTCGCGGTGTGCGGGCAGGGCGCGCAGGTGTACGACGCCGGCGCGGACCGTCTGCTGTGGTCGGTCACCCTGGACCGGGAGCTGGCCGAGACCGCACTCGGCAAGATCGAGGCCGAGGTGGGCCAGGTGCACGCGGCCGTCGACCAGGACGGCGTGGACGGGCTGACGCTGATCGAGCCGGGCTATCTGATGCCGCACCCGGCGCTGCCCGCGGTCCGGGTCGGCCGGCGCGACGACCTGTGGGCGGCGCCGATCAGCAAGGTGCTGCTGCGCCACCCGGAGCTGTCCGACGACGAGTTGGCGGCGACGGCCCGCTCGGTGGTCGGTTCGCTGGCGACGGTCACCATGTCGGGGCCGGGGACGGTGGAGCTGCAGCCGTGCGGGGTGACCAAGGCGACCGGCCTGGCGCTGGCCGCGGAGAGGCTGGGGGCGGGCCCGGAGCGGACGATCGCCTTCGGGGACATGCCCAACGACATCCCCATGTTCCACTGGGCGGCCCACGGCGTCGCCATGGCCGACGCCCATCCGGAGCTGCGCGCGGTGGCCGACGAGGTCACCACGTCGAACGAGGACGACGGCGTGGCCGTCGTCCTCGAACGACTGTTTCCCTGAGGCGCGCGGCCGGGGCCGGTGAGCCTGGAAGGCGCCGGGGTCGGCAGGCCCCGAGGGCGCCGGGATCAGTAGGCGCCGAAGACGTTGTCCATGGAGCCGTACCGCTGGGCGGCGTAGTTGCAGGCCGCGGTGATGTTGGCGACCGGGTCGTACGGGTCCCAGGAGGTGCCCTCGACGTGGTACGCCCGGAAGGTCGGGTCGATCACCTGGAGCAGGCCCTTGGAGGGGGTGCCGTTGATGGCGTTGATGTCCCAGTTGTTGATCGCGAACTGGTTGCCGGACGACTCCCGCATGATGTTGCGGTAGATGCCGTCGTAGGAGCCCGGGATGCCCTTCTCGGCCATGATGTCGAGCGACTGGCGAATCCAGCCGTCGAGGCTGTTGCTGTAGCCGTTCGCCGCGGTCAGGGCGGCGGTGGTGACCGCGGTGGTGGACGTCTCGGCGGCCGGCGCGGCGGACGCGGAGGCGGCGCCGAGGACCGGCAGCGCGAGCACGGCGGCGCCGGTGCCGGCGAGGGCGAGCTTGCGGGCGAGACGGGTGGTCCCGGCGCGGTGCCGGAGGCCGAAAGCAGACATGGTGAGGTCCTCTCCTACGCCTGCGAGGTGAGCTGTCGGGTTCGGGCGGGAGGTGCCCGGCCGCGCCCTCACGGGCACGGCTTCACCCCGAGCCGCTCCGGTCCGGTGACCGGCGCGGCGGCTTACCTGGGTCCCCCGCTCCTGCCGTGCGTGAGTTGGTGGTCAATTGGGTGGGTCCGGGCGGTGGCAGGATTCGGCGTCCGCCCGACAGGCCGGGAACGTATGCGAGAGCACATGTCCGGAACAAGTGCTGGATTCACCCAACGTGCTAGTTGACCTTGGTCTGAGGCATTTGGGATGCTTGATCCTTTGCGACTGCCAAGCCTCAACTGGCTTGTGCGGCAACGGCAGGACGGGTGTCGCCGGGCGGCGGCGCGCGGGGGTGCCGGCGTGAGCCAACTCACTGGCCTCAACAAGCGCGGCAAATCGGGCAATAGGTCCAACTGTGGGTCAACTGCCCCCGACGTGCTTCCGGGTCCGGGAACCGGCGCGGGGCGGGCGGCCGGAGCGGGAACGGGGGTTTGCGTGTCGAATGGGTGACATTCCCGGGTCGCCGGACGTTGGGGAGGGTGGTGGGATCGTCCAGGGCTCCCCGGCGCCGCTGCGGCGCCGGCCGCTCGACGGTGTCGATTCATGTCCGCACATATCAACCGATCAAAAACATGCCGTTCATGATCCGATACCGACCAGCATGTAACGGTGGGCGCTATCGGCGATCGAAACGTGACCGGATACGCTGACTTGAGTGATGGCAGCGACCTATCGACAAACCGCGTCACCGCGTGACCGCCAGTAGACACCAGCAGACAGGAGACCCCACGTGACCGTCGTCGGGCCGTTCGGGCTGAGCGTGCGGGACCAGGCTCTGGAGGCCGATGTCCAGGCCGGATTGGCGGCAGTCGAGGAAGGGTTGCTTGAGGCAACCAAGAGCGAGGTGCCGTTCATCACGGAGGCCGCCCAGCACCTGGTCAAGGCGGGCGGCAAGCGCTTCCGGCCGCTGCTGGTGATGCTCGCGGCCCAGTTCGGCGACCCCTACGCCCCCGGCGTGGTGCCCTCGGCCGTCGTGGTGGAGCTGACCCACCTCGCCACGCTGTACCACGACGACGTGATGGACGAGGCCGCGGTCCGCCGCGGCGTGCCCAGCGCCAACACCCGCTGGGGCAACTCGGTGGCCGTCCTCACCGGCGACTTCCTGTTCGCCCGCGCCTCCCAGATCCTCGCCGACCTCGGCCCGGAGGCGGTCCGGGTGCAGGCCCTGGCGTTCGAGCGGCTGGTCACCGGCCAGATCCTGGAGACCGCGGGCCCGCAGGACGGCCGCGACCCGGTCGATCACTACCTGGACGTCCTCGGCGGCAAGACCGGCTCGCTGGTCGCCGTCTCCTGCCGCTTCGGCGCGATGATGTCCGGCGCCGACGAGACGGTCGTGGACGTCCTCACCCAGTACGGCGAGCGGCTCGGCGTCGCCTTCCAGCTCGCCGACGACGTCCTGGACATCGCCTCCGACTCCCACGAGTCGGGCAAGACCCCCGGCACCGACCTGCGCGAGGGCATCCCGACCCTGCCCGTGCTGCGGCTGCGGGAGCGGGCGGCCCGGCTGGGACTGGCCGAGGACCTCGCCCTGTGCGAGCTGCTCGACTCCGACCTGAGCGACGACGACCGGCACGCCGAGGCGCTGCGCCTGCTGCGCGCCCACCCCGCGCTGGAGCAGGCCCGGCACGACACGGTCCGGTACGCCAAGGACGCCCGCTCGGCGCTGGCCCCGCTGCGCGAGTGCGACGCGAAGACCGCGCTGGTGGAACTCTGCGACGCGGTGGTCCACCGGGCGGGCTGATCCCGCCGCCGACCGGCCGCCGACCGGTCGGACCCCGCCGCCCGGCGCCCCCGTCTCCTCCGCACCCCCTACGGGTCGGGGGAGGCGTCGTACCTTCGTGTCATACCGCAGCAGTACATCGAGTTGAGCCCGCGGTCTGACGCTTCTCCGTAGCCGATTTGGTCAGATAGTCACCACGGAAAACACCAATCCTCACCGATTCGGGTGAGAATGGCGGCTCAGGGTGGACCGGTGCGAGGTCGCAGGAAAGCCGCCGCCGACGACGGAGGTAGGGCACACATGGCACCGTACGAATCCGACGGCAGCACGACCGCCGCCGAGGCCGAGGAGCGGCGCGCGGCGCGCCGGCGCAAGGCCACGCGGTACGTCGTCCCGGTCGCGGTGATGGGCGTCGCCGCGGCGACGATCGGGCTCGTCCCCGCGCTCGCCGACGCCGGCGACCCGGACCTTCCCGACCTCACCGCGCAGCAACTCCTGGAGAAGATGGCCGCGTCGGACACGGAGCGGTTCTCCGGCACGGTCCGCATCAGCACCGACCTCGGGCTGCCGGACCTCGGCGGCCTGGAGAGCGGCCTGCTGTCCGGCGGCCCCGGCTCCCCGTCGGCCTCCGGCCCGGACGGCGGCGGGGACGGCGGTTCCGCCGCGGACCCCTCGGCGAAGCTCACCGAGCTGGCCACCGGCAGCCACACCCTGCGCGTCGCCGCCGACGGCCCCGACCGGCAGAAGGTCTCGCTGCTCCAGGACGCCGCCGAGTACAGCCTGATCCACGACGGCAAGGACGTCTGGGGCTACGACAGCGCGTCCAACGAGGTCTACCACTCCACCGTCGCCGCCGACGCCGGCCGGCGGCACGAGAAGGTCCCGGCCACGCCGAAGGACCTCACCGAGGAGGCCCTGAAGGCGGTGGACGGCACCACGTCCGTGACCGTCGAGGGCACCGCGCAGGTCGCCGGCCGCGACGCCTACCGGCTGGTCGTCAAGCCCCGGCAGGAAGGCTCCACCGTCGGTCGGATCACCGTGTCGGTGGACGCGGAGACCGGCACACCGCTGAAGTTCACGCTCACCCCGGCGAGCGGCGGCGCGGCCGTCGTGGACGCGGGCTTCACGAACGTCAGCTTCGCGAAGCCGGACGCGTCGACGTTCGACTTCACCCCGCCTAAGGGCGCGAAGGTCACCGAGGCCGACGAGGCAGCGGCCGAGGCCCCCGCGGGCGGGCAGCGGGCCGAGGAGGAACTGGCCGGGGGTCTCGGCGGGGACCTCGCCGGCGCGAAAATCATCGGCGAGGGCTGGAACGCGATCGCCGCCTTCGACACCGGCGCCGAGGGCGGCCTGCCCACGGGCGACGCCGACGGCGACCTCGGCGGCTTCCTGGGCTCGCTCGGCGACCAGGTCAAGGGCGACTTCGGCACGGGTACGGTGTTCAGCACCCGGCTGGTCAACGCCCTGATCACCGACGACGGCAAGGTCTACGCCGGTGCGGTCACCAAGGACGCCCTGGTGAAGGCGGCGAACGCGGCGAAGTGACGCCCGCGTGACCGACACGACCGACCGGACCGGCACGAACGGCCGGGCTGGCAGGAACGACTGAGCGAGGGAGCCGATGGCCGAGGCGTCCGCCACGGAGCCGCACCGGGGGTCCGCGCCGGGCACGGGGCCCGGGTCGGGCGGGGAGCCCGCCTCGGCCCCGGCGCCCGCTCCGGCCCCGGTGACCGCCCCGGCCGTGATCGAGACCCGTGGGCTCACCAAGCGCTACCGCGGCGGACAGCTCGCCGTCGACGGGCTGGACCTGTCCGTCCCGGCGAGCAGCGTCTTCGGCTTCCTCGGCCCCAACGGCTCCGGCAAGACCACCACCATCCGCATGCTGATGGGCCTGATCGAACCCACCTCGGGCACCGCCCGGGTGCTCGGCCGGCCCATGCCGCGCGCCGCCCGGACCGTACTGCCCCGGGTCGGCGCCCTCATCGAGGGCCCGGCCCTGTACGGCTTCCTGTCCGGCCGCGACAACCTGCTGCGCTACGACGCCGCAGACCCGACCGCCGACCCGCGCACCCGGCGCGAGCGCGTCGCGGCGGCCCTGGACCGGGTCGGGCTCACGGCCGCCGCCGGCAAGAAGGCGAAGGCGTACTCGCTGGGCATGAAGCAGCGGCTCGGGCTCGCGGCGGCCCTGCTCCAGCCTCGCCGCCTCCTCGTCCTCGACGAGCCCACCAACGGCCTCGACCCCCAGGGCATGCGCGAGATCCGCACCCTGGTCCGGGAACTGGCCTCGGACGGCACCACCGTCTTCCTCTCCTCCCACCTGCTGGACGAGATCGAGCAGGTCTGCACGCACGCCGCCGTCATGGCGCGCGGCCGGCTGATCACCCAGGGCCCGGTCGCCGACCTGGCCGCCGGGGCGCGCGGCCGGCTGGTGGTGACCACGCCGGACCCGGGGGACGCGGCCCGGGTGCTGAAGGAACAGGGCGCCGGGGACATCGTGATCGCCGAGGACCGGGTGACCGCCGAGCCCCCCGACCGCGACCTCGCCGAGCTGACCGCGGCCCTGGTGACGGCCGGCGTCCGGGTCCGCGGCTTCGGAGTGGAACGCGCCTCGCTGGAGGACGCGTTCGTGGCGCTGACCGGGGAGGGCTTCGATGTCGCGGGCTGAGATCGGTACGGCGGCGGTACCGTCCGGGACCGGCACGGCCGTACCGGCCGGGACCGGCGCGGACGTACGGCCGCCGCGGGCCGTGTGGACCCTCGGGCTGTTCCGCAGCGAACTGTCGATCACCTTCCGGCGCTGGCGCACCCTGGCCCTGCTGGGCGTGCTGGCCGCCGTGCCGGTGCTGGTCGGGATCGCCGTGAAGATCGAGACCGGCGACGGGTCGGGGACCGGCGGCGGCGCGGGCGGACCGGCGTTCATCTCGCAGATCACCAACAACGGACTGTTCCTGGTCTTCACCGCGCTCGCCGCCACCCTCCCGTTCTTCCTGCCGATGGCGGTCGGCGTGGTCGCCGGGGACGCGGTGGCGGGCGAGTCCGGCGCGGGCACCCTGCGCTACCTCCTGGTCGCCCCGGCCGGCCGCACCCGCCTGCTGCTCACCAAGTACGCGGCGGTGCTCGCCTTCTGCCTCGCCGGCACGCTGGTGGTCGCCGTCTCCGCGCTCGCGGTCGGGGCGCTGCTGTTCCCGCTCGGCGAGCTGACGACGATCTCCGGTACGCGGATCTCCTTCGCCGAGGGCCTGCTCAGGGCCCTGCTGATCGCCCTGGTCGTCGCCGCCTCACTGATCGGCGTGGCGGCGCTCGGCCTGTTCGTGTCGACGCTGACGGGCAGTGGCATCGCGGCGATGGCGACGACCGTCGGGCTGCTGATCACCGTGCAGATCCTGGACCAGATCCCGCAGTTGCACGCCCTCCAGCCGTACTTCTTCTCCCACTACTGGCTCTCCTTCGCCGACCTGATGCGCGAACCGGTCTACTGGGACGACCTGATGAAGAACCTCGGCCTCCAGGCGCTGTACGCGGCGGTGTTCGGCTCGGCGGCCTGGGCGCGGTTCACGGCGAAGGACATCACCGCGTGACGGTGGCCGCCACCGCCAGCAGCAGCGCCTCCGCGCCGTGCGGCGCCACCGACTGGAGCCCGACCGGGCAGCCGTCGGCGCCGAACCCGGCCGGGATACTGAGCGCCGGGTGCCCGCTCAGGTTGAACGCCCAGGTCAGGGCGGTCGAGTAGCGGTCGCCGGGGCCCTCGTGGCCGTGCGGCGCGGTCGGGGTCGTCGGCGTCAGCAGCAGCGCCGCGCCGGAGAACAGCCCGGCCAGTCGCTCGTCGTTCACCGCCCGGGTGCGGTGCGCGTCCCGGAGGTCGGCGCCGGGGGTGCGCAGGGCCAGCCAGGCCGGACCCGGGTCGTCCAGCCGCAGCGGACGCCGGGGCCGCACCAGCCGTACGGCACCGGCGTCGACCAGGCGGTCCACCGCCGCCCGCGCCAGCGCGACGGGCTCCTCGTCCGGCTCCGCGAACCCGAGGTCGGCCGACCAGACGGCGGGCACGGGCAGCTCCGGCACGGCCCGCCGCGCGGCGCCGGGCACCATCACCCGCCAGTACGCCGCGAGGTCGGCGACCGAACGGGCGAGCACGCCGGGCGCGGTGAGCCCCGTGGGACCGGTGGAAGCGCCGGGGGCGGTGGGTTCCGTGGGGCCGGTGGAAGCGCCGGGGGCAGTGAGAGCCGACGGACCGGCGGAGGCGCCGGGGGCGGTGGGCCCCATGGGGCCGGTGGAGGCGCCGGGCGCGGTGAGACCCGACGGACCGGTACAGGCGCCGGGGGCGGCGTGGTCCGCCCGGCCTGCGGTGACGGCGCCGGTCGTCAGCTTCAGCCCCGGCACCCCGCACCAGGCCGCCGGGATGCGCACCGACCCGGCCCCGTCGCTCCCCGTCGCCAGCGGCACCAGCCCCGCCGCGACGGCCGCCGCCGATCCGGCCGACGAACCGCCCGGCGTACGGTCGGCACGCCACGGGTTGACGGTGCGGCCCCCCGCCCCGAGGCCCCAGGTCTGCCACGCGGTGCCCGGCCCCGGCACGGAGGTCGCGCCCACCGGCACGCACCCCGCCGCGAGCAGCGGGCCCGCCGCACGCAGCCCGCGCCGCCCCTTCACGCCGATCGGCACGCCCGCCAACGGCGGACGCTCGCTCGCCGCGACCCGCGCGTCGACCTCGCGGGCCCGCCGGGACGCGTCCTCGGCCCACACCTCCAGGAACGCGCACAGGCGGGCGTCGCCGTCCGCGATCCGGGCCAGCGCCGCCGCGACGGCGTCGACGGCGCGCAGCGCGCCCGACCGGACCGCCTCGGCGATCTCCACGGCGCCGGCCGGCGCGGCGTCGGTGACCGCCATGTCCGTCATCGCCGTATTCCCCTCCGTCGCATCTTTGTTCCCCCGGTGCCCCTCCGGCAGCCCCCCGCGGCCCCGCCCCGCAGCCCTTCCCGTCCACCCGGAACGGCCCTCGGCGCGGCCGTGACCTCCTGGAACGAGTTCGTGACAGCGTGGTGACGTGAGAATCGGGAGCCAGCGGAGAGACTCGACCATAGGTGTTCGATCGGCTCCTGACGGCACGGGACGGAAACCACCGGCACGACCGCTCACGGAACCCGCCCACGAGTGAGGGGACGATGGCTCGACTCAGCCGCGACAAGAAGCAGGACCGCCGGCGCGGGGTGCAACCGCTCGACGTCCGGGTCCCGGCCGCCGGCGGCGGCACGGTCGACGGCGTCCCGGTCACCGCGGCCCCCGGCGAGGAGATCGGACAGGCCGTCCTGAACCGCCTCCAGAACCTCGCCCGCGCGGTCGGCGGCCCGGTGCTCGCCACGGTCCACGACGAACGGCACGGCTACGTCCTCCCGCTCCGCGTCGCCCCGGACGGCACCAGCGACCTCACCGGACCCCCCACCCCGATCCCGGCGCCCGCACCCGCCCCCGCGACCCCCGCCGAGCCAGCACCCCGTACCCCCACCCCGACCATCACCCTGCGCCGCCTGCCCACACCCGCCGCACCCGCCGCACCCGCCGCACCCCCCGCATCCACCGGCGTACCCGCCCCCCTCCCCGACCTCGCCCCCGAACCGAAGCCCACGCCCACCCCGGCGCGCGGGTTCGACGCCGTGGCCGAGGCCGTGCTCGGGGACGGGCCGATCACCGCGCCCGGCGACGGCACCGCGCCCGCGCTGCTGGCGGAGCCGACCGCGCGGATCAACGAGGCGGTGCGGGACGGCCGTACCCAGGACGCGGCGCGGCTCGCGGAGGAGACCGTGGCTCGGGCGTCGCGGACGCTGGGCCCGGACCACCCCGAGGTGCTGAGGCTGCGGGAGCTGACCGCGTACATCGCGTACCTCTCGGGCGATCCGGACCGTGCCCTGTGCCTCTCCCTGGAGCTGGCCCGCGCCCATCACCGCGCGGGCGACGCCGAGGCCGCGTACGGCAACGTCCAGAGCGCGGCGACCGCCTGGCGTGCCGTACGCGACCCCGAGCGGGGCCTGGAACTGGGGCAGGACCTGATCGGCCTGTGGTCCCGGCTGGTGGACGAGGACGGCCCGGCCGCCGAGGACACCGGCAAGCTGGACGCGGCCCGCGCCCGCATGGAGCGCCTCACCGAACGGGCCCGCGCCCTGCGGGAGTGACCGCGGACGGGTCAGTGGACGCAGAACTCGTTCCCCTCGGGGTCCGCCATCACCGCCCACTCCCCGCCCTGCTCCGCCACCCGCCGCAGCGTCCGCGCGCCCAGCTTCTCCAGCTTGGCCACCTCCTCCTCGCGGCGTCCTTCGCCGGGGTGCAGGTCGAGGTGGAGGCGGTTCTTGCCGGTCTTGGCCTCGGGGACCCGCTGGAACAGCAGCCGCCGCCCCAGCCCGGTGCCGCTGTGCTGGTCGAAGGGATCGTCGGGGTGGCGTACGGCGGCCAGGTCGCGCCAGGCCCGCCGGCCGTGCGCCTCGACGGTCGCCCCGGCCGGTACCGCGCCGAGCGCCAGCAGCTTCTCGACCAGCGCGCTGTGGTCCTCCACCAGGTAGTTGAGGGCGGCGGCCCAGAAGCCGGCCTGGGCGTGCGGATCGGCGGCGTCGACGACGAGCTTCCAGTGCACGGGCACGGGCGCGGGTCCGGACGAGGGCGATGCTGCGGATGATGTCTGCGTCATGCGCTCACTTATACGGGTCGCCGGACCCCGCCCGCAGGCCGATTCCGGTGCCTACGGCTTCCCGGCGGCTGCCCCGCTGCCGGCCGGCTCGGCGGTCCCGGCCGCGGCCGCGGCCGCCGCCGCGGCACCGGCCCGCAGCGCGACCGCGTTGCGCCGGGCCGTGCGCAGGGCGTTCCAGGTCAGCAGGGCCAGCGCCAGCCAGACCAGCGCGAACCCGGCCCAGCGCTCGGGCGGCATCTCCTCACCGAAGTAGAAGATGCCGAGCAGGAACTGGAACACCGGGGCCAGGTACTGGAGCAGTCCCAGCGTGGAGAGCGGCACGCGGATGGCGGCCGCGCCGAAGCAGACCAGCGGCAGCGCGGTGACCAGCCCGGTCGCGGCGAGCAGCGCCGCGTGACCGGCGCCCTCGGTGGTGAACGTCGAGTCGCCCCGCGCGCTCAGCCAGATCAGATAGCCCACCGCGGGCAGGAACTGGATCGCGGTCTCGGCGGCCAGCGACTCCACGCCGCCGAGGTTGACCTTCTTCTTCACCAGTCCGTAGGTGGCGAAGGAGAAGGCGAGGCAGAGGGAGATCCACGGCGGGCGGCCGTAGCCGACGGTGAGCACGACCACGGCGGCGAAGCCGGTCGCGACCGCCGCCCACTGCACCGGCCGCAGCCGCTCCTTGAGCAGCAGCACGCCCATGGCGATGGTGACCAGCGGGTTGATGAAGTACCCGAGGGACGCCTCGACGACATGGCCGCTGTTGACGGCCCAGATGTAGACGCCCCAGTTGACGGTGATGACCGCGGCGGCGACGGTGACGAGGGCGAGCCTGCGCGGCTGCCGCAGCAGTTCGCCCGCCCACGCCCAGCGCCGCACGACCAGCAGCGCGACGGCGACGAAGACCAGCGACCAGGCCATGCGGTGGGCGAGGATCTCGCCCGCCCCGGCGGGCTTGAGCAGCGGCCAGAACAGGGGGACCAGGCCCCACATCCCGTACGCGGCGAAGCCGTTGAACAGACCTATTCGCTGCTCGCCCTTCGACGACCCGGCCACGGCTGCCTCCTTCTTCGGTCCTGCGCGCCGGCACGACGGTAGCGCCGCGGACCGCCGCCTGTCATGCCCGTATCGTCATACGGTCATGACCGGCGGCCCGGGAGGGGCGTCAGCCCTGGAGGGCGGCCCGGACGGCGTCGGCGAGCGGGGTGGCCGGGCGGCCGATGAGCCGGGAGAGGTCGCCGGTGGTGACGGCCAGTTCGCCCTTCGCGATGGACGCCTCCACGCCGCCCAGGACCTCGGCCATGGGCTCGGGCACCCCGGCGCCGGCGAGGGCGCGCACGTACTCCTCGACGCCCACGGGGCGGTAGGCGATCTCGCGGCCGGACTGCCGGCTCACCTCGGCCGCGTACTCGGCGAAGCTCCACGCCTCGTCGGCGCCCAGGTCGTACCGCTTGTTCTCGTGCCCCTCGCCGGTCAGTACGGCGACGGCGGCGGCCGCGTAGTCGGCGCGCGCCGCGGAGGAGACGCGGCCCTCGCCGGCGGCCTGCACGACGGCGCCCTGGGCCAGCACCTGGGCGAGGTGCTCGGTGTAGTTCTCGTGGTACCAGCCGTTGCCCAGGATCACGTACGGCAGGCCGGAGGCGAGCAGCGTCCGCTCGGTGGCGCGGTGATCGTCGGCGAGCGCGGCGGTCAGGCCGCTCGGGGCGCTGGTGTACGCCAGCAGCGCGACGCCCGCCGCGGCGGCGGCGTCGATGACGGTCCGGTGCTGGGCGGGCCGGTCCTTGGTGATCTCGTTGCCGGAGATCAGCAGCACCTTGTCGCCCGCCGAGAACAGGCCGTCGAAGGTCTCCGGGGCGTTGTAGTCGGCGACGGCGAGGCGCACCCCGCGCTCGGCGAGGCCGGCCGCCCTGTCCTTGTCGCGTACGACGGCGACGACCTGGTCGGCGGGGACCTTCGCCAGCAACTGCTCCACCACGTGGCGGCCAAGGTGTCCGGTGGCTCCGGTGACGACGATGCTCATGGTCTGCGTACTCCTCGTGCGGGGGGGGGGGGCGTCCTTCTCTGACACTCACCCTAAGAGGGGCGCTAACTTTTGGACAGTACCCACTTCAAAGTAAGGTACGGGCATGAAGGTAAGTGAGGACGTGGAGGCCAGGTGCCCCTCCCGGCTGGTGCTGGAGCACATCACCAGCCGCTGGGGCGTGCTGGTGCTGATCGAACTGCTCGACCGCCCGTACCGCTTCGGGGAACTGCGCCGCGCCGTCTCGCGCGGCGGCCGGACGGCCAGCGAGAAGATGCTGACCCAGACGCTCCAGACCCTGGAGCGCGACGGACTGGTGCACCGGGACGCGAAGCCGGTGATCCCGCCCCGGGTGGACTACTCCCTGACCGGACTGGGCCGGGAGGCGGCCGCACAGGTGGCCGCCCTGTCCCGCTGGACCGAGGAGCGGATGGACGACGTCACGCGGGCCCGCCGGGCATACGACGAGGCCCGGGGCTGACCGGCCCCGGGCCCCCGCGCGGTACGGCGGGCGCTCAGCCCACGACCGTCCAGGTGTCGCCGCCTGCCAGCAGCGCGGCCAGGTCGCCCTTGCCGTTCTGCTCCACGGCCGCGTCGAGCTGGTCGGCCATCTGCGTGTCGTAGACGGGCCGGCCGACCGAGCGCAGTACGCCGATCGGGGTGTGGTGCAGGGTGTCGGGGTCGGCGAGCCGGCTCAGCGCGAACGCGGTCGTCGGGGACTCGGCGTGCGCGTCGTGCACCAGCACCCGCGCCTCGTTCTCCGGCGTGACGGCCACCACCTTCAGGTCACCGGTCGCCGGGTCCCGCACGACCCCCTTGGCGCCGTCGGCGCCGAACCGGATCGGCTGCCCGTGCTCCAGCCGGATCACCGCGTCCTCGGCCTGCCGCTTGTCCTTCAGCGCCTCGAACGCGCCGTCGTTGAAGATGTTGCAGTTCTGGTAGATCTCCACCAGGGCCGTGCCCGGGTGGGCGGCGGCCTGGCGCAGCACCTCGGTGAGGT
Organism: Streptomyces sp. NPDC000134; assembly: GCF_042899225.1. NCBI lineage: Bacteria > Bacillati > Actinomycetota > Actinomycetes > Kitasatosporales > Streptomycetaceae > Streptomyces > Streptomyces sp. NPDC000134. The sequence goes on along the minus strand of NZ_JBIAZN010000003.1, from coordinate 281,340 downwards.
GTCTGCGGTCGGAGTCGACGGTCCGCGCCACGAAGGACGCCTCCGCGCCGATCGCCAGCGACACCGGGTTGAAGGGCGCGTCCAGGGACCCCATCGGCGTCGACTTGGTGATCTTGCCGACCTCGGAGGTGGGGGAGTACTGGCCCTTGGTCAGACCGTAGATCCGGTTGTTGAACAGCAGGATCTTGAGGTTGACGTTGCGGCGCAGCGCGTGGATCAGGTGGTTGCCGCCGATGGACAGCGCGTCGCCGTCGCCGGTCACCACCCACACCGACAGGTCCCGCCGTGAGGCCGCCAGACCGGTGGCGATCGCCGGGGCCCGGCCGTGGATGGAGTGCATCCCGTACGTGTTCATGTAGTACGGGAAACGGGAGGAGCAACCGATGCCCGAGACGAAGACGATGTTCTCCTTCGCCAGGCCCAGCTCCGGCATGAAGCCCTGCACGGCGGCGAGGATGGCGTAGTCACCGCAGCCGGGACACCAGCGCACCTCCTGGTCGGACTTGAAGTCCTTCATCGACTGCTGGGCCTCGGCCTTGGGGACCAGCTTCAGTGCCTCAGTCATCGATGGCCTCCTTCAGTGCCGCGGCGAGCTGCTCCGCCTTGAACGGCATACCGTTGACCTGGTTGTACGAGTCGGCGTCGACCAAGTACTTCGCCCGGATCAGGGTGGCCAACTGGCCGAGGTTCATCTCGGGCACCACGACCCTGTCGTACCGCCGCAGCACCTCGCCCAGGTTCCCCGGGAAGGGGTTGAGGTGCCGCAGATGGGCCTGGGCGATCCGGCCGCCCTCCTTGCGGATGCGGCGCACGGCGGCGGTGATCGGCCCGTACGTCGAACCCCAGCCCAGCACCAGGGTCCGGGCGCCGTCCGGGTCGTCGGGCTCGACGTCGGGGACCTCGATGCCGTCGACCTTGGCCTGCCGGGTGCGGACCATGAGGTCGTGGTTGGCGGGGTCGTAGGAGATGTTGCCCGTGCCGTCCTGCTTCTCGATGCCGCCGATGCGGTGCTCCAGACCGGGCGTGCCCGGGATCGCCCACGGCCGGGCGAGGCTGTGCGGGTCCCGCTTGTACGGCCAGAACACCTCGGTGCCGTCGTCCAGGGTGTGGTTCGGGCCCTGCGCGAACTGCACGGTCAGATCCGGCAGTTCGTCCACCTCGGGAACGCGCCACGGCTCGCTGCCGTTGGCCAGGTAGCCGTCGGAGAGCAGGAAGACCGGGGTGCGGTAGGTCAGCGCGATCCGGGCCGCCTCCAGGGCGGCGTCGAAGCAGTCGGCCGGGGTGCGCGGGGCGACCACCGGGACCGGCGCCTCGCCGTTGCGCCCGTACATGGCCTGGAGCAGGTCCGCCTGCTCGGTCTTGGTCGGCAGCCCGGTGGACGGGCCGCCGCGCTGGATGTCGACGACCAGCAGCGGCAGTTCGAGCGAGACCGCCAGCCCGATCGTCTCCGACTTCAGCGCCACGCCCGGCCCGCTCGTCGTGGTCACCGCCAGCGAACCGCCGAAGGCCGCCCCCAGCGCCGCGCCGATGCCCGCGATCTCGTCCTCGGCCTGGAAGGTGCGCACCCCGAAGTTCTTGTGCCTGCTCAGCTCGTGCAGGATGTCCGAGGCCGGGGTGATCGGGTACGAGCCCAGGAACAGCGGCAGATCGGCCTGGCGGGAGGCGGCGATCAGCCCGTACGCCAGGGCCAGGTTGCCGGAGATGTTGCGGTAGACGCCGGGCGGGAACGCGGTCGCCGCCGGGGCCACCTGGTAGGAGACCGCGAAGTCCTCGGTGGTCTCGCCGAAGTTCCAGCCCGCGCGGTAGGCGGCGATGTTGGCGGCGGCGATGTCCGGCTTCTTCGCGAACTTGGCCTTCAGGAACTTCTCGGTGCCCTCGGTCGGCCGGTGGTACATCCAGCTCAGCAGGCCCAGCGCGAACATGTTCTTGCTGCGCTCGGCCTCCTTGCGGGTCAGCGCGAACTCCTTCAGCGCCTCCACCGTCAGCGTGGTCAGCGGCACCGGGTGGAGGCTGTAGCCGTCCAGCGAGCCGTCCTCCAGCGGGGAGGTGGTGTAACCGACCTTCTGCATCGCCCGCTTGGTGAACTCGTCGGTGTTGACGATGATCTCCGCGCCGCGCGGCAGATCGCCGATGTTCGCCTTCAGGGCGGCCGGGTTCATCGCCACCAGCACGTTCGGCGCGTCGCCCGGGGTGAGGATGTCGTGGTCGGCGAAGTGCAGTTGGAAGGACGAGACGCCCGGCAGCGTGCCGGCGGGCGCCCGGATCTCGGCCGGGAAGTTCGGCAGCGTCGACAGGTCGTTGCCGAACGACGCGGTCTCCGAGGTGAAACGGTCGCCGGTGAGCTGCATCCCGTCGCCCGAGTCCCCCGCGAACCTGATGATCACCCGGTCCAGTCGGCGGACGTCCTTCGCTCCCGCCGTATCGCGCTGCGCTCCCACGACGGTGTCGTCTGCTCCGTCGGCCTGCTCCGCTGGGCTGCTGACCTGGCTGGTCACTGAACTGGACCTCCCTAGAGGCGGCTGTCCGGGGACTGGTCTCCCGACGACCAGCCCAGGATCAACCCTACGACCGCGCGGCTTGACTTCCGGTGTACATTCCCAGGTTGGACACGACTTCCGGACAGGCCCCCGCCCTGACCTCGTCTTACCTGCCGGACCCTGCCCGGCGCCCGGCGCCGGGGGAGGACCCGCTCCGTCCCCCGTCCGGGTTCCCGGACCGTCGCCCGTTCGGGGGAAATCCGCCCCGTCAGGAGTTGAGGTAGGTGAGCACGGCGAGCACGCGCCGGTGGTCGCCGTCGCTCGGGGACAGCCCCAGCTTCAGGAAGATGTTGCTGACGTGCTTCTCCACCGCCCCGTCGCTCACCACGAGCTGCCGGGCGATCGCCGAGTTCGTCCGGCCCTCGGCCATCAGGCCCAGCACCTCCCGCTCCCGCGGGGTGAGCCCCGCGAGCACGTCCTGCTTGCGGGAGCGGCCGAGCAACTGCGCCACCACCTCCGGGTCCAGGGCCGTACCGCCCTGCGCGACCCGCACCACCGCGTCCACGAACTCGCGGACCTCGGCCACCCGGTCCTTCAGCAGATAGCCGATCCCCCGGCTGGACCCGGCCAGCAGCTCGGTGGCGTACCGCTCCTCCACGTACTGCGACAGCACCAGCACGCCGATGCCCGGATGGGCCTTGCGCAGCTTCACCGCCGCCCGTACGCCCTCGTCGGTGTGCGTCGGCGGCATCCGCACGTCCGCCACCACCACGTCCGGCAGCTCGCCCCGGCCGTCCAGCTCGGTGATGGTCCTGATCAGTGCCTCGCCGTCGCCGACCCCGGCGACGACATCGTGCCCGCGGTCGGTCAGCAACCGGGTCAGGCCCTCCCTGAGCAGCACTGAATCCTCGGCGATGACCACCCGCACCCTGTCCTCCACGATCTTCGATCCCCCACAGCCCTGTGCCCGTCCCGGTGTACGGGCCCAGCATTCCAGCTCCGGGCCGCACACGGGTACGGGCAACGGCGACGCGGGGGAGGCGTCACCGCGGGCACGTCCTCGCGCCGGGCGCGCTCAGGCCGGCCGCTCCGCCCGCCACGGCAGCTCCGCCGTCACCCGGGTCGGGCCACCGGCCGGCGAGTCCACCACCAGGATGCCGTCCACCGCGTCGAGCCGCTCCGCCAGCCCCGCCAGGCCCGATCCGGCCGTCGCGTCGGCGCCGCCCACGCCGTTGTCCACCACCTGGAGCATCAGCCGGTTCTCCACCCGCCACACGTCCACCGACGCGTACGTCGCCCGCGCGTGCTTGCTGATGTTCTGCAGCAGCTCCGACACCGTGAAGTACGCGATCCCCTCGATCGCCGGGGCCGGCCGCTCGGGCAGGTCCACCTCCACGTTCACCGGCACCGCGCAGCGCGAGGCGACCGAGGACAGCGCCGCGTCCAGGCCGCGGTCGGTCAGCACCGCCGGGTGGATGCCGCGCGCCAGGTCCCGCAGCTCCTGAAGGGCCGTCTTGACCTCCCCGTGCGCCTCGTCCACCATCCGCGCCGCCTCCCGCGGGTCCTCCCGCAGCTTCTCCTTGGCCAGTCCCAGGTCCATCGCCAGATTGACCAGCCGGGCCTGCGCCCCGTCGTGCAGGTCGCGCTCGATGCGGCGCAGATCGGCGGCGGCCGTGTCGACCACGACCCCCCGGTCCGACTCCAGCTCCACCACCCGCGTCGCCAGCTTCGACGGACCCAGCAGTCCGTACACCATCACCCGGTCCACCATCGTCAGCGCCCGCACGATCCACGGCGTGGCCAGCGTCAGCAGCAGCCCCACCAGCGCCGTCACGGTCAGCTCGAAGGGGTTGTCCAGATAGATCTGGTGCGTCTCGTCGCCGTACAACTGCGCCCCGTCCTGCCCGGCGTACACCGGGAAGACCCAGAACCAGGCCGGGTACGTCAGCATGGCCCAGCTCGACACCCACAGGGTCACGGCGACGGAGAAGGAGAACACCGCCCACGGCAGGTGCAGCACCGCGTACAGCAGCGACCGCCAGGAGGCGCCGCTCTTGAGGACGGCGGCCATCCAGCTCCCCGCGCCCCGCTTGCGTATGCGCAGCGGCTCCGGTTCGGCCACCCGCAGCCCCAGCAGCGCACGGGCCCGCGCCCGCTCCACCGAGCCCAGGGTGCGGCAGCCCGCCAGCGCCGCCGCCAGCACCGGCACCCCGAGGAAGGTCACCAGCAGCCCGGCGCCCAGCGACACCATCGTGACGGCGTACGTGAACAGCAGCACGCTGATCGGCAGGCTCAGCAGCGCGTACCCCAGCTCGCGCCAGTGCCGGCCCTCGAACGGCGCCCGCAGCACCGCCGGCCACCGGTGCCGCCGCTCGTCGGCGTCGGCGTCGGCGGGGTAGCCGGGCCCGGCGTCCAGCCCGTACTCGTGTCCGTACTCCGTGGCCATGGGGTTCGTCCTTCTGCTCGTCCCCGCGGTGCGGCGGGTGCCCTGACGGCCGGGGTGCCGTCGTACCTCCAGGCTCCCCGTCCGGGGCGCCGCGGGCCATGGAGTGCGTCGGAGTTTCGGACCGGGGGTTTTCCCCACCCCGGCCGGGCCGGAGCGGGGCTTGTCCCCCGTGCGAGCCACACGCGGGTGTCCACCGTGAGGTGACGATTCCCGGCCGCCGCTTCCCTAGCGTTCGGTTCAGCCGCGGCTTCCTGGCCGCGGACCGGACAGCGGGACCGAGGAAAGAGAGTCGTCATGAAACTGGTCTGGCAGATCCTGGCCGTGGTCGCGGTCTGCGCGGTCGGCGGTCAGTGCGCCGCCGCGGCGGAGGGCAACCCCTGGCTCTCGCTCATCGCCGGCGGCCTGGCGGCCACGGCCACGGTCCTCGTCTACCGGTGGGCCGTCGGGCGCACCGAGCGGCGCCCGGTCACCGAACTGGCCCGGGAAGGAGCGCCGGAGGCGCTGACACGGGGCCTGGCCATAGGCGTCGTGATGTTCGCCGCCGTCATCGCCAACCTGTACTTCCTCGGGGACTACCAGGTGCACGGCTACGGCTCGGCGGCCGGCGCCACAGCACTGGTCGGCTTCATGGCGGGCGCCGCCGTCACCGAGGAGGTGATGTTCCGCGGCCTGCTCTTCCGGCTCGTCGAACGGGGCCTGGGCACCTACCTCGCGCTGGCGCTGTCCAGCGTGGTCTTCGGCGCCGCCCACCTGCTCAACGAGGACGCCACCGTGCTGGGCGCCGTCGCCATCGCCATCGAGGCCGGCGCCATGCTCGCCGCCGCGTACGCCGCCACCCGCTCCCTGTGGCTGCCGATCGGCCTGCACTTCGGCTGGAACTTCGCGGAGTCCGGCATCTTCGGCACCGCGGTCTCGGGCAACGGCGAGACCCACGGCCTGCTGGACTCCTCCACCTCGGGCCCCGAACTGATCACGGGCGGCGAGTTCGGCCCGGAGGCCAGCGTGTACTCCATCGTCTTCGGCGCGCTGCTGACCGTCGTCTTCCTGCTGCTGGCCCGCCGGCGCGGCCACCTCGTCCCCCGGCGGCGCCGCGAGCGCGCCGAGGCCCTGGCTACACTCGCCCGGTGATGACCCATCAGGGCGCCCGCACGGCCCTGCGGGAGGCCGGCCGGGTATGGCGCCGGCTCGACGTCACCGCCCGCGACCTCCCGCTCGGCCTCCTGTTCCTGGCCGCGTCCTTCCTGCCCGGACTGCGCGGCCACGGCACGGAGATCGGGGACCTGCCGACCCGCCCCCTCGACGCGCTCGCCGCCCTCGCCCTCGCCCTGGAATCCCTTCCGCTGGCGCTGCGCAGACGGTGGCCCATCGTCTGCATCGCCCTGGTGAGCTGCGGTTTCGCCCTGGACCAACTGCGCGGCTACCACTCGTCCACCGGCGCCCTCCTGCCGCTGGCGCTGATCAGCACCGGCTCCCACCTCGACCACCACCGGCGCACCACCGCGATCGCCCTCTCGGCGGCGTACGTACCGCTGGCCATCGGGCTCTCGCTGCTCGGCTCGGGAGGCGAGACCCCGGCCGAGTTCGTGACGTTCTACCTGGTGCTGGCCGCGGCCTGGGGCGCCGGGGCGTGGCTGCGCGCCAACCGGGCCGCCGAGGCCGAGCGCCGGATACGCGTCGCCGCCGAGACCCGTACCGCCGAACGCACCCAGATCGCCCGCGAACTGCACGACGTGGTCACCCACCACGTGACCGCGATGGTCGTCCAGGCCGAGGCCGCCCGCTACCTGACCGCCGTGCCCGAGAAGCTGGAGCGGTCCCTGACCGCCGTCAGCGACACCGGCCGCCGCGCCATCACCGACCTGCGCCACCTGCTCGACCTGCTCAACCCGGACCACGGGACGGGCGGCGGGGCCGGGGCCGGGGGCGGGGGTGAGGGTGGTGGTGAGGGGCCGGGGAACGGGCTCGGTGGCGGGCCGCGCTCCGCGGCCGCGGGCGCCAAGGAGGCCAGAACGCCCGCCGTCGGCCGCGTCCTCACCCTCGTCGAGCAGACCCGCCGGGCCGGACAGCCGGTCGACTTCACCGAACAGGGCACCCCGCCGGACTCGACCGGCAGCGCCGACCTCGTCGCCTACCGGGTGGTGCAGGAAGCCCTCACCAACGCCCTCAAGTACGCTCACGGCAGCCGGACTTCGGTCCAGGTACGGCACGGCGAAAGGGAGATCACCGTGGAGGTCAGCACGGACGGGACCGGCTCGCGCACCGCCGCCGCCGTCGGCAGCGGACGGGGCCTGGCGGGTCTGCGCGAACGCGTCGGCGTCCTCGGCGGCGACTTCAGCGCCGGCGGCGGCCCGGACGGCGACTTCACCGTACGCGCCCGCATACCCGTCGCCCGCACCTCGTGAGCGCGCCGATCCGGGTCCTGGTCTGCGACGACCAGATGCTGATCCGCACCGGCCTGGTCACCATCATCGACGCCCAGCCCGACATGGAGGTGGCCGGCGACTGCGGAGACGGCCGGACCGGCGTCGAACTCGCCGGGAAACTGCGCCCCGACGTCGTCGTGATGGACATCCGCATGCCGGTCCTCGACGGCCTCGAAGCCACCCGCCTGCTGGCCGGCTCCGGAGTGCCGCACCCCGTCAAGGTCCTCGTGGTCACCACGTTCAACCTGGACGAATACGTCTACGAGGCGCTGCGCGCCGGCGCCAGCGGCTTCCTCCTCAAGGACGCGCCCCCGGACCGCCTGCTGCACGGCATCCGCACCGTGGCCACCGGCGCGGCCCTCCTCGACCCCGACGTCACCCGCCAGCTCGTCGGCCGCTACGCCGCCCGTATCCGCCCCACCGAGAAGACCCCCCGCGACATCCCGCTCACCCCGCGCGAACTGGAGGTCCTCCGCCTCATCGCCGAGGGCCTGTCCAACAGCGAGATCGCCGCGGCCCTCGTCATCAGCCAGGAGACGGTCAAGACCTTCGTCTCCCGCATCCTCGCCAAACTCCAGCTCCGCGACCGCGTCCAGGCGGTCGTCTACGCCTACCGGCACGGCTTGGCGACCTGACCGCCGTCCACGGGGGGGCGGCGTCCCGCGGGGCCGGGTCCGTCGGCGGGCATGCCCTGCCGGGCGAAGGCGTCCCGCGTCGGACGGGTACGCCCTGCCGGACGGGCACGTTCTATCGGACGGGTACGCCCTAGCGGACGGGTACGTTCTATCGGACGGGTACGTCCTAGCGGACGGGCACGTCCTACCGGACGGACGCGTCCTGCCGGGCGGGTGCGAGGTCGCGGTCGCGCCAGGGCAGTTCGGCCGTCACCGTCGTCGGGCCGCCCTCCGGCGAGTCCACCACGAACAGGCCGTCGACCGCGCCCAGCCGGTCCGCGAGCCCCCGCATCCCCGTCCCCCCGTCCAGGCTCGCCCCGCCCCGGCCGTCGTCCCACACCTGGATCAGCAGCCGGTCGTCCGCCCGCCAGACCTCCACGGACGCCGACTTCGCCATGCTGTGCTTGCTGACGTTCTGCAGCAGCTCCGACACCGTGAAGTACGCGATCCCCTCGATGGCCGCGGCCGGCCGGCCCGGCAGATCGACGGTCACCCGCACCGGCACCGTGCAGCGCGAGGCGACCGAGGACAGCGCCGCGTCCAGGCCGCGGTCGGTCAGCACCGCCGGGTGGATGCCGCGCGCCAGGTCCCGCAGCTCCTGGAGCGCCAGCTTCACCTCGCCGTGCGCCTCCTCGACCATCGCCGCGACATGCTCGTCGGCCTGACCCTCCAGCAGCTTCTCCTTGGCCAGCCCCAGCCCCATCGCCAGATTGACCAGCCGGGCCTGCGCCCCGTCGTGCAGATCGCGCTCGATGCGGCGCAGATCGGCGGCGGCCGTGTCGACCACCACCCCCCGGTCCGACTCCAGTTCGGCGATCCGCCGCTCCAGCTCGTCCGAGGGCGACAGCAGCCCCCGTACCATCGCCCGGTCCACGTTGGTCATCCCCCGGGCCAGATACGGCAGCACCGGCCACAGCACGAACAGCGAGACCAGCGTGACCGCGAAGGTGACGATGCCCCACGGCAGCCGGATCAGGTCGTACAGGACCGTGCGCCAGCCCACCGGGTCCTTCAGCGCCAGCCACAGCCGCGGGAAGAACCCGCCGCCCCTGCGCAGCCGCAGCCTGCTCGGCTCGTCCACCCGCACCCCGAGCAGCGCCCGCGCCCGCGCCCGCTCCAGCTTCCCCAACTGGCGCGCGCCCATCAGCCCCGCCGACAGCAGCGGCAGGCCGACCACCGTCACCGTCAGCCCGAAACCGACGCTCAGCATCGTCACGACGTAGACGAACCCGAACAGGGACATCGGAAGGTTCGCCAGCAGATGGGCGATCTCCTTCCAGGTGTGCGCGCCGAGGGCGAAACGGGCCGGCGGCAGACGGTCGCCGTCCGCTTCGGCGGCAGGCGAGAGGGACGGCAGGCGTTCGGTCATAGGGGCCAGCGTGCCGTGCCCGGCGCCCCGGCGCCATGAGGTGGGCCGCCCGGAACGCACTGAGGAAAACCCCACCCTCCGGTGCCCCCGGACCCGACGGGCTGCTTACGGTCCCTTTAGCAGGCCCTAGACTCCCGTGCGTACAGATCGTCGAACAGACACAGACGTCATACCGGACAGGGAGCGAGGGACGGACGTGCCGGAACCGACTGTCGGCGACGCCACCGCGGCCTTCGTGGTGGCGGCGGACTACTTCCCGTCGTACTCGGCGGTCGGACTGCTCGCCGTCGTCGGCGTGCTCTTCGTCGCCGTGGCCTTCGGGGCCGGCCGCCTGCTGCGGCCCGTGGTCCCCACCCCCGAGAAACTCCTGACCTACGAGTGCGGCGTCGACCCCGTCGGCGAGGGCTGGGCCCACACCCAGGTCCGCTACTACGTCTACGCGTTCCTGTACGTGATCTTCGCGGTCGACTCGATCTTCCTCTTCCCCTGGGCGACGGTCTTCGCCGCCCCCGGCTACGGCGCGGCGACCCTCGTGGAGATGTTCATCTTCCTCGGCTTCCTGGCCGTGGGCCTGCTGTACGCATACAAGAAGGGCGTCCTGGCATGGACGTGACCCCGTCCGAACCGGTGCTGCTCCCGGAACCCAAGCGGCTCGGCGCGCTGGCCCGCCTCGCGCCGGAACCGATGAAGGTCGTCCTGAACTGGGGCCGCCGCTACTCCCTGTGGGTCTTCAACTTCGGCCTCGCCTGCTGCGCCATCGAGTTCATCGCCGCGTCGATGGCCCGCCACGACTTCATCCGGCTCGGCGTCATCCCGTTCGCGCCCGGCCCCCGCCAGGCCGACCTGATGGTGGTCTCCGGCACGGTCACCGACAAGATGGCCCCCGCCGTCAAACGCCTCTACGAACAGATGCCCGAGCCGAAGTACGTCATCTCCTTCGGCGCCTGCGCCAACTGCGGCGGCCCCTACTGGGACTCCTACTCCGTCACCAAGGGCGTCGACCAGATCATCCCCGTCGACGTCTACGTGCCGGGCTGCCCGCCGCGGCCCGAGGCGCTGCTCCAGGGCATCCTCAAACTCCAGGAGAAGATCGCCCGCGAGTCGCTGGGGGAGCGGTACGGCACGGCAGGCCGGCCGTCGGCCGCCGCGCTCCGAAGCGACCTGGTGCGTCCCCCGGCGCCCGGCACCGCCGAGGAGGGCCGATGACCGCGGCCGGCTGGCTGCCCGCCGACGCCGGGGAACTCTTCGGCCCCGACGCCACGGCCGAGGAGTCCTACGAGGTCCTCACCGTGGACGTCCCCCCGGCCGCCTGGCTCACCGCCCTGGAGACCGCCCGCGACCGGCTCGGCTGCACCTACTTCGACTGGCTGAGCGCGGTCGACGAACCCGGCACCGGCTTCCGCGTCGCCGCCCACGTGGTGGCCCTCGCCCCGGTCCGCAGGCTGCTGCTGCGCACCACGGTCCCGCACGAGGCTCCCGTTCTGCCCTCCGCCGTCGGCGTCTACGCGGGCGCCGCCTGGCACGAGCGCGAGACCCACGAGATGTTCGGCGTCGGCTTCGAGGGCCACCCGGGCCTGGACCACCTGCTCCTCCCGGAGAACTTCGAGGGCAACCCGCTGCGCAAGGACTTCGTCCTCGCCGCCCGCGTCGCCAAGGCATGGCCCGGCGCGAAGGAACCCGGCGAGCCGGCGGGCGCCGCCGCTCCGCGCCGCCGCCAGATGCTTCCCCCGGGCGTCCCCGACCCCAACGAGTGGGGCCCCCTGAAGGGCCAACTCCCCGCGGCCCCCACGCGAGGCGCGGCCCGGGGCGCTCGTGGGGCCGCGGCCCGCACTGCGGTTCCTGGCGGGGCTCCCGGTGAGGCTCCTGAGGGCGGGGAACGCCCGGCCCGCCGCAGCCGTACGGCGGCGGAGGGCTCGGCGAGCCAGTCGGGCACGGCGGGGGAGCCCCCGACGGCACCGCGCCGGTCCCGTACGGCGGCGGAGGGCTCCGCGAGCCAGTCGGCCGGGGCGGCCGGGGCGGCCGGTGACCGTACCGCGCGGCCCCGCCGGGCCCGGAGCGCATCGGAGGGTTCGGCGAGCCAGCGCACCGCGTCCGGCGCCGCCGCACCCGAGGGCGAGAAGGCCGCCCCCGTCACTCCCCGCAGCCCGGACGCCCCCTGGCACCACGCCCGCCCGGCCTTCGAGAAGCCCGAGCCGGAGCCACAGCCGGAACGGGACCCGCAGGAGTCCGAGCCCTCGCGAGCCCCCGAACCTTCGCGGAAATCCGAAGCGACGCAGGACCCCGGAACCTCTCGGGACTCCGAACTCTCCAGGGACCCCGAAACCTCCCGGGACCCCGAAACCTCCCGAGACCCCGAACCCTCCCGCGACCCCGAAACCTCGCAGGACCGCCAACCCCCGCAAGACCCCGAAGACCCGCACACCGAGAACCGCCCGGGAGGCCCGCAGTGAACGACGCGCTCGACGTCACCCTGCGCCTCCTGATCGTCTTCGTCGTCTTCCTCGCGTTCCCTCTGATCGTCGGCCAGACCGAGCACAAGGTGATGGCCCACATGCAGGGCCGCCTCGGCCCGATGTACGCCGGCGGCTTCCACGGCTGGGCCCAACTCGTCGCCGACGGCGTGAAGTTCGCGCAGAAGGAGGATGTGGTCCCCGCGGGAGCGGACCGCCGTATCTTCCAGCTCGCCCCCGCCGTGGCCCTCCTCCCGTACCTCCTCGTGCTGGTCGCCATCCCGATCGGCCCCGGCGAGGGCGCGGTCGGCCAGGCCGTCGACGCCGGCATCTTCTTCGTGCTCGCCGTCATGGGCGTCGGCGTCCTCGGCTCCCTCATGGCCGGCTGGGCCTCCGCCAACAAGTTCTCCCTCCTCGGCGGCCTCCGCACCGCCGCCCAGCTCCTCGCCTACGAACTCCCCATGCTGCTCGCCGCCGCCTCGGTGGCCATGGCGGCCGGCACCGTCTCCCTCCCCGGCATCCTGGACGCCTTCGAGTGGTGGTGGCTGCCCTGGCAGATCGTCGGCGCGATCGTCTTCTTCGTCGCCGGCCTCGCCGAACTCCAGCGCCCGCCCTTCGACATGCCGGTCGCCGACTCGGAGATCATCTTCGGCGCGTACACCGAGTACACCGGCCTGCGCTTCGCCCTGTTCCTCCTCGCCGAGTACGCCGGGATCGTCGTCCTGTGCGGTCTGACCACCGTCCTCTTCCTGGGCGGCTGGCACGGCCCCTTCGGCGCCGACGGCCTCGGCTGGGTGTGGACCCTGCTGAAGACGGCCGTCCTCGCCTTCGTCGTGATCTGGCTCCGCGTGACCTACCCCCGGCTCCGCGAGGACCAGCTCCAGAAACTCTCCTGGACCCTCCTCGTCCCCCTCGCCCTCGCCCAGATCGCCCTCACCGGCATCGTCAAGGTGGTGATCTCCTAATGGCCCCCGTCCCCGGCTCCGGCCTCGCCAAGGGCCTGGCCGTCACCCTCCGCACGATGACGAAGAAGACGGTCACCGAGCAGTACCCGGACGTCCAGCCCGACCTCCCGCCCCGCACCCGCGGCGTCATCGGCCTGTTCGAGGAGAACTGCACGGTCTGCATGCTGTGCGCCCGCGAGTGCCCCGACTGGTGCATCTACATCGACTCCCACAAGGAGACGATCCCGGCGGCGGCCCCGGGCGGCCGCGAGCGCAGCCGCAACGTCCTCGACCGCTTCGCCATCGACTTCTCCCTCTGCATGTACTGCGGTATCTGCATCGAGGTCTGTCCTTTCGACGCCCTGTTCTGGTCCCCGGAGTTCGAGTACGCCGAGACCGACATCCGCGACCTCACCCACGAACGCGACAAGCTCCGCGAGTGGATGTGGACCGTCCCGGCCCCACCCGCCCTCGACCCCGGCGCGGAAGAACCGAAGGAACTCACCACCGCCCGCCGAACCGCCGAAAAACTCACGGCCACGACCACGACCACGGCCACCGGCGCGGCCACGGCCACCGGCGCGGGCGCGGGAACCGGCACGGGGACGGAAACCGGGACGGGGATGGAAACCGGGACGGGGACGGAAACCGGCGCGGCAACCGGCACCGGCACGGCAACCGGCACCGGCACCGGCGCGGCAACCGGCAGAGATACCGTGCCCGGCACCGGCACGGGCCCCCGCACCGAGCCGCACGCCACCGAGCCGCACGCCACCGAGCCGCACGCCTCCGAGCAGGCCCGCGCCGCCGAGCGGCCCACCCGTCCCGCGGGCGACTCCAAGCAGCAGACCGACCAGCCCCGGCCGGACCAGGAGGGCGACGCATGACCCTCTCCGCAACCGCCGGCCGCCTCGCCGCGGACGCCACCGCCTCGGCCACCGCCTCGGCTGCCGCCGAGACCCACGGCTTCCTCTCCCCGACCGGCGTCGAGATCGCCTTCGTCCTCGTCGGCCTGGTCACCTTCGGCGCCGCGCTCGTCACCGTCACCACCCGGCAGCTCGTGCACGCCGCCCTGTGGCTCGTGGTGACCCTCGGCGGCCTGGCCGTCGAGTACCTCCTGCTCACCGCCGAGTTCATCGCCTGGGTGCAGGTCCTCATCTACGTCGGTTCCGTCGTCGTCCTCCTCCTGTTCGGACTGATGCTCACCCGGGCCCCCATCGGCCGCTCTCCGGACGCCGACTCCGGCAACCGCTGGGCCGCCCTCACCGTGGCCGTCGCCTCCGCGGCGGCCCTCGTCTGGGTGGTCGTCGACGCCTTCCGCACCACCTGGATCGACCTGGACGGCCCGGCCGCCGGCTCCACCGCCGTCACCGGAGCGAGCCTCTTCCAGAACTGGGTCCTCCCCTTCGAGGCCCTCTCGGTCCTCCTCCTCGCCGCCCTGGTCGGCGCGATCGTCCTCTCCCGCAAGACCAAGCCCGACGCGACCGCCGAACCCGGCTCGGACAAGACCCGCACCGGCAAGGGCGGTGTCCGCTGATGCACCTCGCCTATCCCGCCGTCCTCTCCGCCCTCCTCTTCTGCACCGGCCTGTACGGCGTCCTCGCCCGCCGCAACGCGATCCTCGTCCTGATGTCCGTCGAGCTGATGCTCAACGCCGTCAACCTCAACCTGGTCGCCTTCGACGTCTGGCTCAGCAAGGCCGCGGAGGAGACCCTGCACTCCGGACAGGCCCTGACCCTGTTCACCATCGCCATCGCCGCCGCCGAGATCGGCATCGGCCTGGCGATCGTCCTCGCCGTCCACCGCAACCGCGGCACCGCGGACATCGACCGGCTCCGCGACACCGCCGAACCCCCCGGACCCGAGGACCCCGACCACGACGGCCCCGGCCACGACGATCCCGACGACGGCCCCGACCACGACGCCCGCACGGCCGAGCGGTCCGGGCAGGCCGAGAAGGCTGAGGCCACCACGTGAGCACGACCACCCTCGCCGTCCTCGTCCCCCTCCTCCCGTTCCTGGGCGCCGCCGCCGGCCTCCTCCTGGGCCGCACGGCACCCGGCTTCGTCCGCCCGCTGGCCGTCGTCCCGACCCTCGCCGCGTTCGTCCTCGCCGTGGTGGTCGCCGCGCGCCAGGGCGGCGGCCGGGCGCTCGACGCCACCACGGAGCTGACGCCCACCGGCTCGGTCCCCATCGAACTCGCCCTGCACATCGACGGCTTCGCCGCCCTCGTCGCCGTACTGGTCGCCGTGGTCGCCACCTGTGTGCAGATCTACTCGACGGGCTATCTGCGCGACGACCCGCGCTACCCCTCCTACGCCGCCCTCGTCTCCCTCTTCACCTCCGCCATGCTCCTCGTCGTCTACTCCGGCGACCTGATGGTGCTGCTGGTCGGCTGGGAGATCATGGGCATCTGCTCCTACTTCCTGGTCGGCCACTACTGGGAGACGCCCGAGGCCCGCGCCGCCTCCCTCAAGGCGTTCCTCGTCACCAAGCTCGGCGACGTCCCTTTCCTGATCGGTCTGCTCGCCCTGGCCACCGACGCCGGGTCCTTCCGCATCACCAAGATCCTCGGCACCGTCGCGAGCGGCGGCCTGGACCACCCCACGCTGACCGCCCTGCTCCTCCTGGCCGGCGTGGCGGGCAAGTCGGCGCAGTTCCCGCTGCACACCTGGCTCCCCGACGCGATGGCGGGCCCCACCCCCGTCTCCGCGCTGATCCACGCCGCGACGATGGTCGCCGCCGGTGTCTACTTCATCGCCCGGCTCCTCCCGGTCTTCGAATCCTCACGGGCCGCGATGGCCGTGCTGGCCGTCATGGCCGCGGTCACGATGATCGGTTCGGCGCTCGCCGCGCTCGCCCAGGACGACATCAAACGCGTCCTCGCCTACTCGACGATCGGCCAGCTCGGCTACATGACCGGTGCCCTGGCCGTCGCCGACCGCGGCGCCGCCGTCTTCCACCTCCTGTCCCACGGTGCCTTCAAGGCGCTGCTGTTCCTCGCCGCCGGCGTGATCATCCACGCCGCCGGCACCAACTCGCTCGCCGCCATGTCCCGGATGCGCAACCTCCGCCACCGCGTCCCCGACGCCTACTGGACGATGACGGTGGCGCTGCTCGCGCTCGCCGCGATCCCGCCGTTCAGCGGCTTCTTCTCCAAGGAGTCCGTCCTCGGCGCCGCCGAACACGTGGTCGGCGGTCACACCGAGCACACCCCGGCCGCCGCCGGCTGGACCGTGCTGCTCGCCGGTCTGCTCACCGCCCTCCTCACCGCCGCGTACGCGACGCGGCTGTGGCTGCTGGCCTTCCGCGGTCATGGCACCGAGGCCCCCGACCACGGCAGGCAGCCGGTCGCCATGAACGCCGTGCTGTGGGTCCTGGCGATCCCGTCCCTGGCCTTCGGCGGACTCGCCTTCCGCCTGCTCCCCGACTGGTTCGACGGCCGTGACCTCACCCCGGCGCTCACCACCTCCGTGCTCGGCACGGGTGTGGCCCTGGCCGGCGGCATCGTCACCTACGGCGCCTGGCGGCACACCACCGCACGCGCGGACCGGGTCCCGCTGGGCGCGGTCGCGGCCCACCCCGAGGGCGACGCGGGGAGCGTCGAGGCCGAGGCCATCGCCAGCCACCGGTCCGCCTACGGGGACGTGGCCCAGGCGCCCGACCCGGCCGACCCCGGACGGCTCCTGCTCGGCCCGCTGCACCGGCACGCGGCCGTCGGCTTCCACCTGGACGCCGCGTACACGGCCCTCTTCGTCCGCCCGGTCCGGGCCGGCGCGAGCCTCGTGCGGTTCCTGGATCGCGAGGTCGTCGAGACCTACGTACGCGGCGCGGGCACCCTTCCCCGCCTGCTGGGAGCCGCCGTACGCCGCGCCCAGACCGGCAATGTGCAGACCTATGTGAGCGCGCTGCTCGCCGGCACCGTCGTCCTCGCGGTCGCCGCCGTCCTCGTCGCCACGGGAGCGTGAGCAGGCGTGATCCATATCAACGAGTCCGTGATGCAGTTCCTTCTGGCATTCGTCGTCGTCGGCCCGCTGCTCGGCGCCGCCGCCGCTCTCCTGCCCGCGCCGCCCGGACTGAAGGGGAAGTCACCGGAGCAGGCCGTGCTGCGGCACGGCGTCACCGTCACCGGTGCCGTCCTCATCGCCGCGATCGTCCTCGCGCTCGGCTTCGACCACGACCACCCGTCGAGGATGCAGGCCACGACGGACATCAGGTGGATTCCCGCACTCGACGTGCGCATCCACCTCGGCATCGACGGCATCTCCCTCCCCCTCCTGGTCCTGACCGCGCTGCTGACCTTCCTCTGCGCGCTCTACACGTACTTCAAGCTCCCCCCGGGGCCGACCCCGAAGGCTTTCGTCGCACTGCTGCTCGTCCTGGAGTCCGGCACCCTCGCCAGCTTCGCCGTCCTCGACCTGCTGCTGTTCTTCCTCGCCTTCGAGATGGTCCTCGTCCCGATGTACTTCCTCATCGCCCGCTGGGGCGGCGAGGGCCGCACCGAGGCCGCCTGGAAATTCATCCTCTACACACTGCTCGGCAGCGTGGTCATGCTGCTCGGCCTGCTCCTGATCGGTCTGAGGGCGGGCACATTCGACATGATGGCACTCGCCACTGACAACGGCCGGTCGCTGACCACATCCGTGCAGGTCATCGCCGTATTGGCGGTCGGGATCGGGCTCGCGGTCAAGACCCCGATGTGGCCGCTGCACAGTTGGCTGCCGGACGCCCACACCGCCGCGCCGACCGTCGGCTCGGTCCTGCTGGCCGGCGTCCTGCTGAAGATGGGTACGTACGGATTCGTCCGTATTCTCCTCCCCGTCGCCCCCGACGGGTTCCGCACCTTCGCGCCCTACCTCGCCGCGTTCGCCGTCGTCGGCATCATCTACGGGTCCCTGGCCTGCCTGGCCCTGGCCAGACGGGGCGCGAAGGGCGATCTCAAACGCCTCATCGCCTACTCCTCCGTCGGCCACATGGGCTTCGTCCTGCTCGGCATCGCGACCATGACACCGACCGGCGTCAACGGCGCCCTCTTCGCCAACATCGCCCACGGCCTCATCACCGGCCTCCTCTTCTTCCTGGTGGGCGCGCTGAAGGACCGCACCGGCAGCACCGACCTCGACACCCTCGCCCAGCAGACCGGCGCCGCCCTCTACGGCCGGGCGCCGCGCCTGGGCGGCCTGCTCGCCTTCGGCGCGGTCGCCTCCCTCGGCCTGCCCGGCCTCGCCGGGTTCTGGGGCGAGATGCTGGCCCTGTTCGGCGCCTTCGACCCGGCCGCCGGCCTCAGCCGTCCCGCCTTCCTCACCTTCATGGCTATCGCCGCGTTCGGCACCCTGCTGACCGCCGCGTACCTGCTGATCGTGGTCCGCCGGGTCTGCATGGGCGTCACCGGCGAGGACACCCCGCACCTCCCCGACGTCCGCCGCTACGAATTCGCGGCCTGGACCCCGCTCGTCGCCCTCACCGTCGTCGCCGGGCTGTGGCCGAAGGCCCTCCTCGGCCTGACCGACCCGGCCGTGCAGCAGCTCCTCGCAGGAGGCCCCCGATGAGCGCCCTGGCCCAGCCCCTGGCCGCGTCGCTGGTCCAGTCCGTCGACTGGCTCGCCGTCGCGCCGCCCACCGTCGCGGCGGTCGTCGGACTCGCCGTCCTCGTCGCCGACCTCTTCGTCGGCGGGCGCCGCAGAGCACTGCTCGGCTGGGCTGCGGTCGCCGGCCTCGCCGCCGCACTGCTCCTGCTGCTGCCCCTGCTGGACGGCGACCGCGCCACCTTCTGCCTGACCGGCGATGCACGCGCGTGCAGTTACGTCGCCGACCCGTTCACCCTGGTCATCCAGTTCCTGGTGCTCGGCGGGGCGCTGGTGGCCGCCCTGTTGTCGGTCACCGCCCTGAAGGACGCCGACCGGGGACTGCCGGAGGGCGAGTACTGGTTCCTGCTGCTGTCCTCCGCGGCCGGCGCTGCCCTGCTGCCCGCCTCCCGCGACCTGGCGACCCTCGTCGTCGCCCTGGAGGTGGCCTCGCTGCCCGCCTTCGCCCTCGTCGGCCTGCGGCACGGCGACCGGCGCTCCTCCGAAGCGGCCCTGAAGTTCTTCCTGTCCTCGGTCACCGCGACCGCGGTCAGCCTCATGGGCATCAGCTTCGTGTACGCCTCCACCGGCACCCTCTACCTCACCGGCATCGCCGACCGCGTCCAGGACGTCGACGGGCAGCTCACCACCCTCGTCCACACCGGCGTCGTCCTCACCCTCGTCGGCTTCGCCTTCAAGACGGCCGCCGTGCCCTTCCACTTCTGGGTCCCCGACACCTACGTCGGCGCCCCCCTGCCGATCGCCGCCTACCTGTCCGTCGTCGGCAAGGCGGTCGGCTTCTCCGGCCTCATCCTCGTCACCGTCGTCGCCCTCCCGTCGTACGCCGACGTCTGGGGACCGGCCCTCGCGGCCCTGGCCGCGCTCACCATGACCGTCGGCAACGCCGGAGCCCTCCGGCAACGCGCCACGCGGGCGTACAGCGCGGTACGCCTGCTCGCCTGGTCGTCCGTCGGACAGGCCGGCTACCTCCTGGTGCCGATCGCCGCCGCCGCGTACTCCGACGACCCGGAGCGGTCCATCGGCTCCACCGTCGCCTACGCCCTCATGTACGCCGCCGTGAACCTCGGCGCCTTCGCGGTGGCCGCCCTGGTCGGCCGTACGAAGGTCCGCAACCGTCTCTCCGACTACCGCGGCCTGTACGCCTCCCGCCCCCTGACCGCGCTGCTCCTGGCGTTCTTCCTGCTCTGCCTGGCCGGACTGCCGCCGGGCATCATCGGCCTGTTCGCCAAGGTCACCGTCTTCTCGGCGGCCGTCGACGCCGGCCTCGGCTGGCTCGCCGTGGTCATGGCCGTCAACGTCGTCATCGCGCTGTACTACTACCTCCAGTGGACGGCTCTGCTGTTCCGTGCCGCGCCCGGGGGCGAGCCCCGCAGGCACCCGGCGCCCGCCCCGCTCACCGCCGCGATCGCCGTGACCGCGGTCCTGGCCGTCGCCCTCTCCGGAGCGCCCCAGCTCGTGCTGCGCTTCGCCGACACCGGCCTCTTCTGAGCCGAGTCCGTCTTGACCACACGCGCGTGGGGCACCCGTCCGCCACGCGCGTGTGCCGTACCCCGTGCCGGTCACCCGGACGGGCCCGGCGCGCCGCCGTGCCCACCGGGGAACTGGTGGCCGTCGCCTGGCGTTGACCAGTACGGGAGGGTCCACTGGACGTGACACCACGGGACCGGTGGCATCGACAGACCGGGAAGCAACCACCGCGAGCAGACCAGCAAGCAAAGGGTTCCCCTGCCGCACCACTTGGAGGGCGTACCGTGCACCGCCGGCACAACGGGCTCAGGACCGCAGTACTCCTCGGGGGACTGTCCGCGCTCATCATCGTCATCGGCAGCTTCTTCGGCCGGGCCGGTCTCGTCGTCGCCGTCCTCGTGGCCCTGGGCACGAACGCGTACGCGTACTGGAACAGCGACAAACTGGCGCTGCGCGCGATGCGCGCCCGCCCGGTGAGCGAGTTCGAGGCCCCCGGGCTGTACCGCATGGTCCGCGACCTCTCCACCCAGGCCCGCCAGCCCATGCCCCGCCTCTACATCTCCCCGACGGAGGCCCCGAACGCCTTCGCGACGGGCCGCAACCCGCGCAACGCCGCGGTCTGCTGCACCGACGGCATCCTGCGCCTGCTCGACGAGCGCGAGCTGCGCGGCGTCATCGGCCACGAGCTGAGCCACGTCTACAACCGCGACATCCTCATCTCCTCGGTCGCCGGCGCCCTCGCCTCCGTGATCATGTTCCTGGTCAACTTCGCCTGGCTGATCCCGGTCGGCCGCTCCGACGACGACGACGGCCCCGGCCTCTTCGGCATGCTGCTGATCATGATCCTCGGCCCGCTCGCCGCCACCGTGATCCAGTTGGCCATCAGCCGCTCCCGGGAGTACGAGGCCGACGCCTCCGGCTCCCAGCTCACCGGCGACCCGCTCGCCCTCGCCAGCGCCCTGCGCAAGCTGGAGGCGGGCACCAAGCAGCTTCCGCTGCCTCCGGAGCCCCGCATCGAGACGGCCAGCCACATGATGATCGCCAACCCGTTTCGCCCGGGTCAGGGACTCTCGAAGATGTTCTCCACCCACCCACCGATGGCGGACCGTATCGCCCGACTGGAAAAGATGGCAGGTCGCTACCAGTGAAGACCATCCTGAACGTCATATGGCTCGTCCTCAGCGGTTTCTGGCTGTTCCTCGGCTACCTGCTCGCGGGCGTGCTGCTCTGCATCACCATCATCGGCATCCCGTTCGGCATCGCGGCCTTCCGCATCGGCGTCTACGCGCTGTGGCCCTTCGGATACACCACGGTCGAGCGCCGCGGCGCGGGCGCCCCGTCCTGCGTCGGCAACGTGCTCTGGCTGCTCCTCGCGGGCTGGTGGCTGGCTCTCGGCCACATCGTCACCGGCATCGCCCTGTGCGTCACGATCATCGGCATCCCGCTCGGCTTCGCCAACTTCAAGCTGATCCCGGTCTCACTGCTCCCGCTCGGCCGCGACATCGTCCGCACCGACCAGCCGTTCACGGCCCGCTGAGCGGACGGCACCACTGCCTCCGGGTGACGGTGTCGTCCACAACCACCGAGTTATCCACAGGCCGCCCCGGATGTCAGTGGCGTCCGGCAGCATGAACCCATGACCGCGAACACCCACACACCACCCCGAACCACGACCGGGACCCGCATACCTACCCCCTAAGGCCCCCCACGCACGGCCCGCACCCTGCCCGCAGCCCGCGAAGCTGAGGCACGAGGCCGACGCCGAGGCGATGAGCCCGAGGGGTCTAGCGCGCGACCGTACGCCGCCGCCGTCCCCGCCACCGCACCCGGTACACCAGCGCGCCCAGCACCAGCACCCCCGCCCCCGCGGCCACCGACTCCACCGGCAGGGCGAGCGCCAGCAGCGCGCACCCGACCAGCCCCACCACCGGCACCAGCCGCGCGGCCGGAGCCGAGTCGAGCGTCCACGCCGAGGCGTTGGCCACCGCGTAGTACGCCAGTACACCGAAGGAGGAGAACCCGACAGCGCCCCGCACATCCACCGTGGCGGCCAGGACGGCGACCGCCGCGCCCACGGCCAACTCCGCCCGGTGCGGCACCCGGCGGCGCGGGTGCACCGCTGCCAGCACGCCGGGCAGATGGCGGTCCCGGGCCATGGCCAGCGTCGTCCGCGAGACACCCAGGATCAGCGCCAGCAGCGAGCCCAGCGCGGCCACGGCGGCGCCCGTCCGCACCACCGGCGCCAGCCCCGGCGCGCCGGCCGCGCGGACGGCGTCGGCCAGCGGCGCCGTGGCCCGCCCGAGTTCCGCCGGCCCCAGCACGGAGAGGACCGCCACCGCGACACACGCGTATACGACCAGCGCGATGCCCAGGGCCAGGGGGATCGCGCGGGGAATGGTGCGCGCCGGGTCCCGCACCTCCTCGCCGAGCGTGGCGATGCGCGCGTACCCGGCGAACGCGAAGAACAGCAGACCACCGGCCTGCAGGACGCCACCGACGCCCTCGGACGCCCCCACGTCCAGGTGCCCCGCGTCGGAGCGGCCGGAGGCGAGCGACACGACGACCACGGAAGCGAGGACAGCCAGCACCACCGCCACGATCAGCCGCGTCACCCACGCGGACTTCTGGACGCCGCCGTAGTTCACCGCGGTCAGCGCCACCACGGCCGCGACCGCCACGGCGTGCGCCTGCCCAGGCCACACATAAGCGCCCGCGGTGAGCGCCATCGCCGCACAGGAGGCCGTCTTCCCCACCACGAAGGACCAGCCCGCGAGGTAACCCCAGAACTCCCCGAGCCGCTCGCGCCCGTAGACGTACGTGCCGCCGGAGGCCGGATACCGAGCGGCCAGCCGAGCCGAGGAGGTGGCGTTGCAGTAGGCGACCACGGCCGCGACCGCCAGCCCGAGCAGCAGCCCCGACCCCGCCGCGCGGGCCGCGGGCGCCAGGGCGGCGAAGATCCCGGCCCCGATCATCGAACCGAGCCCGATCACCACGGCGTCGCCCACGCCCAGGGTGCGCCGCAGGTCCGAAGCCCCAGGTGTCATGCGCCGCACCCTACTGACCGGCGCAACCACCGGGGGCGGGCATGACGTCCGTCGGACCAAGAGCACGTGAACTCGTGCCCGGCAGCTACGAACCTGACCGCCTGACGCCGGCTGCTCGGCCACTCGCGCGACCAGAACACCCCGGACCGCGGCCGGCCGGCCGGTCGACGGGCGGGCGGGAAGGGCGAGCACCGCACCGGTACCCACCCCGTCCCGGCTCTGCTACCGCCGGGCCGGCGGCGCTCACGGGGTCACCGGTAGTTCACGAACTGCAGCGCGAAGTCGAAGTCCTTGCCCTTCAGCAGGGCGATCACCGTCTGGAGGTCGTCCCGGCTCTTGGAGGAGACCCGCAGCTCGTCACCCTGCACCTGGGCCTTCACGCCCTTCGGGCCCTCGTCGCGGATGATCTTCGCCACCTTCTTCGCGTTGTCCTGGGAGATGCCCTCCTCGATCGACGCGAAGATCTTGTACTCCTTGCCGGAGAGCTGCGGCTCACCCGCGTCCAGGGACTTCAGCGAGATACCCCGCTTGATCAGCTTGGACTGGAAGACGTCGAGGATGGCCTTGACCCGGTCCTCGGAGTTCGCCTCCATCAGGATCTTGTCACCGGACCACGAGATCGAGGCACCCACGCCCTTGAAGTCGTAGCGCTGGGAGATCTCCTTGGCGGCCTGGTTGAGGGCGTTGTCGACCTCCTGCCGCTCGACCTTCGAGACGATGTCGAAACTGGAGTCGGCCATGTCCTGTGGCTCCTTGTATCTGGGTGCGTGTCAGGGTGCGTGTCGGGCCCGTACCGGCATACGTGGACGGCCGCCGAACCGGGCGAGAGCCCGGACCGCATCCGGACAAGCCTAGCCACCCGCCGCCCTCCCGGCGCAGATCAATCAGGTGGCGAAGCACCCCTCCCCATCGGGTATTGTTTACGTCGTTGCCACGGAGCACCGCCGCAAGGCGGTTCGAAGGGCAGCGAACCCCGGCGGTGTGCCCGAGCGGCCAAAGGGAGCAGACTGTAAATCTGCCGGCTCAGCCTTCCCAGGTTCGAATCCTGGCGCCGCCACACGGGAACAAGAGGCCCGTGACCTGCTGTCTCAGCAGGTCACGGGCCTCTTGCCGTACGCCGCTCCGAAGAGCCGGGTGTCTCACCCTGTCTCGCGTTCGAACGCCCCGTCTCGGACTCTGCGGACGGAGCGCGGACAGGATTCCCGCTGCGTCAGACGCTCCTCTCCAGTCGTGCGGAGATCTTGGCTTGGCCGCGTCGTCGCCGTCCTTCAGGAACTTGGCGTACACCCGAAACAGGACCGCCACACTGTGGCCGGCCCGCTCTGCCACGAGCTGCGGCTCCACGCCCGAACTGAGCCACGTCGACACTGCGGCGTGACGAAGGTCATAAGGCCGCTTGGCCAGAGCAGAGTGGAACTCGGCTGGCGTCAGAGCGCGGGACCGCGCTTCAGCCCATACCTCCCCGTATCCGGTGTCCTGCACGAGTCCACCCCGCAGCGTCTGAAAGACACGACCGTCCGGCGCCGTGCCGTACGCGGTGAGGTGCCACCGCAGCAGCGCGACCAATTCCGGCGGAATCGGCACGGGCCGCACTGCCTTCCGGGGGCGGTGCTTCAGGCCCCGTTTCTCGTGCGCCTCACCGCTGTCCGTCCATGCGGTGCCGGATCGGGGGCGGGTTTCATGGAGCCGGAGCACGCCCCACCCCCGCCGGGGGAGATCGCAGTCCGTGACCCGTAGGCCGACCACTTCCGCCGGCCGCGCGGCGGCGTAGTACATGCAGCCGAAGAACGCGGTGAGCCGGCGCCCCCGCTTGCTCTGATCGCGCACGGCGGTCAGCAGCTTGGCGGCTTGCGCCGGATTCGGGACGCATGCCGGGTCCACTTCTTCCGTGACCTGCTCGGGCGCCTTCCACTTGACGCGGTCCAACGGGTTGTCCGTCAGCAACTCGGCATCGACCGCGAACTCAAGGGAGTTGTAGAAGATCGCGCGCTTGCGGCTGATTGTCCCCGGGGCCGCCGTCTTCCCGTCCAGCCGCTTGGAGAGGGCCCTGAGCGCTGCCTTCACCAAGAGCCGGTCCGTGAGGGCCGACGTGGGCAGGGACTTCCGTTGGAACCAGGCGAGCACCTGCGCCACCTCAGCCGGCGGCTCTTCCTCCCACCGGTTTTTGTTGAACGCCCACCCGTACAGAGCGCTCCGTACGGTCTGGGCGTCGGGCATGCCCTTGGTGTCCTTCACAAACGCCGGCGTCACGGTCGCCATGGCTTCGGCCAACGTCCGCCGGGTGTTGCCGGGGGAGTCGTCCCACTTCATCGCGATGTAGTTGCGCGCGTGCTCATACCAGGAGATGTCTCGCTTCTGGTCGACCACGGACTTCGGGAGGCCGCTCTCCACGTCGAACGGCTCACCCTTCCGGGCCGCCGTCATGAGTTCCGACCGGCGGCTGTCGGCCAAGCCCTGAGTGAGGAACGACTCCGCGTGTTCGCGGGTGCCCACCATCCAGCGCAGTTGGTACGGCTTCCGGTAGTTGCGCTTTCGGATGGCCCAAAACTTGACGGTGTAGCTCCACTCGGTCACGCGGCCTCCAAGTCGTCCTTGAAGGCGTCCAGGACGCTGCGGCGTACGCAAATGCGGCCGGACGGTGTGCGGCGAGCCTCGGGGGTAAGGCCACGGTCACGCCAGCGGTACCAAGTCGGGCGGCTGATGCCGAGTTCTTCCAGAACTTTCGGCAGGGGGATCAACTCGTCTTTCGGAGTGCGGCGGCGCCGGGTGGGCGTGGTCATGCGGGATCTCCATGCCTGAGAGGCGGAACACTTCGCGGCACATTGCTGAAGGTCGCGGCCCATCGCGGCCCAAGCTTGTGACCTGCTGCTTTACGGCGTCTCTGTGCGGCCCATCGCGGCCCACGTCCGTGCGGTGTGGGCCGCGATGGGGTGAGACGAGGCTGAGGAAAGACCCAGCTCAGAGAGGTTGGGGCGCGATGGGCCGCGACCCGGCGGAATGTGGGCTCAACCGGCGAGAGCGATGCCGTTGTACGTGGCGATCCGCTCGCCCGAGGGGGCGCGTGGCCGACTGCGGTTGAGCTGAGGCACCACGGAGAGCAGATTGCGGCCGAAGACTTGCTTGTTGCCGGCGCGGACGCCGTTGTCCTCGGCCCACTCACGCCAGACGGTCCACAGGGTGTCCACGGGCACGGTGCAGGCCGGGCCGATGGTGCAGCGCTCCCGCAGGAACGCGGACGTGGGCGAAGCGGTGTCCTGCATGGTTGTGACCGCTTCGCGGCTGGAGATGGGTTCCGTGATCCGACCCGTGGCTTCCAGCCGGGCCAGCCCGTCAAGAGCCCAGTTGATGATGCCGGGCATCTCCGCGATGAGCTTATCCGTAAGGGCGGGGTCTTCCTTGCCCAGCCACGAGACAGTCATGTTGAGCAGGATGAAACGGCGGGCGATGGCCCCGGAAGAGTCCCCGAAGTGGGGCAGCTCATTGGACAGGATCATCAGCCGGGTCGGCAGCTTCCCTGTCCAGGGCTGACGGTACTTGCGGTCGATGTCGATCGTGTCCTCACCGGAGATGGTGAGCAGCCGTTCGACGACCTGGCTGTTGTCGTTGCCGGACAGCCGGGCATCGGAGATGACGGCGAGCGGCTTTCCGACCAGGGTGGACAGTCCGAAGTTGGTGCCGAGACCGGCCAGGGTCGGGCCGGCGAGGTTCTCTTTGCCGACCAGCATCTTCAGCACGCGGGCGATGGTGCCCTTGCCGGACCTGGACGGGCCGACCATGAGCAGGATCTTCTGTTGGTCGGTGCGGCTGGACAGGACGTAGCCGAACCATTCCTGAAGCGCGGCGATGGCGTCCGGGGCGTCCGGCCAGATCTGCGCCAGGAACCGTTCCCAGGTGGGCGCGGTGGCGTCCGGGTCGTAGGCGAAGGGTACGGAGACGAGGTTGAAGAAGCCGGGCCCGTGCGGCAGCAGCGCCCGGTCCCGGATGCGCAGCAACCCGTTCTCACAGGCGACGATGGGGCCGTGGTCCTGCCCGGTGTCGCCCTGGTCATCGATCCAGGTCGGGGGGTCGGTGTCCGTGGGCAGCAGGGTGATGGCTCCCAGGGCGTCCAGCAGGTTGCCGATCTTCTGCTTCGTGGGTGCCCAGTCGTGTACCTGGGGCTTGTTGTCTTTGCCCAAGGTCATGTAAATGGCGTGTTCGAGGCGGGTGTACATGGCGGCGCGTATCTGCGCTTCGTCCAGCTCGCGCCAGCAGGTGCCCGTCCAGCGCATCCACGCGCCACGCCAGTGCCGGCACACGAGACGCCCGTCCTCGGTCTGCCAGTCCGGCAGGAGACGCCGGGCGACAGCCAGGGGGTTGGAGGGTGGGGGCAGTTCCTCCAGCTCGGTCATGCGGCCGTCCTCCCTTCCTGCGGAGTTCGGAGCGGGCAGGCGGTGCGGTGAGCACCGTGGTCAGCGAGCAGAGCCAGCACACGGGCCTTTCCGAACGCGCGCAGGTTCCTGCCGCACAGACAGACCGACTCGGCGGATGGCGTTGCCCCGTACGGGGCGCGGATGGTCAACCACGCGACGGGGTGCCGGCCGTCGCCGGCGTGCGGGTCAGAACCAACAGCAGTTCGGACGCCCTGACGGGCGGCGCCTTTTGGCTCGCCCACGGCCGGACCGGGTGTGGGCGGTCGGGCGGCATCCGGGCCGGTCGGGGGTGAGGGTCGGCCTTCCAAGCGGGGGGCGGCGGGTGTGGTCATGCCGCCTCCCGTGGCCGGCAGGTGCGCAGGGAACTGTCCAGGGCACTGCGGATCGTCGTCCGGCACTCGGCATCGGCGAGCCCCGCCCCTTGACCAGCCTCTTGGAAGGCCACCTCCACCACGTGGCGGGGGAGGTCGCCCCACGCGACGAACCGCCCCACCTTGAAGGCGCTACGGTTCAGGGTCGTGTTCCGCAGCCCTTCGGGCGCAGCAGCAACCTCGGCGCATTCGGCTTCCAGCGCGGCCACGGCGGCGCGGCTGCCGTCCACCGCAGGCAGCCGTAGCGGGCCCGCAGGGCGCGCGGGAGCCGGGCGCAGGATGCTCAGCAGCCAGCCGGGCACAGAGGCCGGTACAGAGCCGCACACGGTCTCGTACCGTCCTGCCGGGGTGACGCTGCCCGCCGCGACGACGTATCCGCCCCACGCCCGGGTGTCGACCGAAGCGGCCACCGTCCCGGCGGTGTTGGACAGCCGGATGCCGGTCGGGGCGGTGAAGTACAGGTGGGTTCCGCCGCTCGCGGTCCGGGTGCGGTAGGTGTCGGGGACGGCGTGCCCGGCGCGCTCGCAGAGCGCCTTGAAGGTCGTCGCGCCGCAAGGCGCGTCCGCATTGCCCTTGTGCTCTGACGTGTCCAGGTCGACCACGAGCAGCCCGGACGGGCCGGTGGCGATGCCGACGTTGAACGGCGCCGTCGACCAGGCCGCGCGGATGCGGTCCGGGTCGGTCGTGGCCCGGTCCTCCCACTTGCGGTGCCCGTCGGAGCAGGGTCCGGTGCGGGGGCATTTGGCTTCTCCGTGCAGGGCGGGGCGCTTGGTGCCGGGACGCAGGGGGAAGACGTGCCAGCCGCGTGCGGCGGCTTTGAGCGCGGCGCGCAACAATTCCTCGTGCTCGCTCATGCCGCCGCCTCCACTGGTGCGGCCAGGGTGTTGAGAAGGAGGGTGTAGGCGTGGATGGCCAGCAGCCTGGACGCGGCCGGGTCCTTCTCACCGACCAGAACCGTGGGCAGACCGGTCACGGCCTTCACGGCCTGGTCGAGCGCGGCGGAGCCGGTGCACAGACTGACATTGCCGCCCGCCTGCGCAGAGGCGACGGGATGAGTCATGCTGGAGTTCTCCAGTTCCTTGACGGGTGCTGGCTGACAAGGGCGGACCCGCTTCTTTGGCGAGAGGGAGGGTCCGCCCTTGGCGTAGCTAGTGGTCGGGGTCGGGGTCGGGGTGGCGCGGGCAAGGGCCGTCGCCGAAGTCGTCGCAGACGCACGGGATGCCCAGCCGCTCGGCGACCTTGCGGAGCTTTGCGGTGAGCACGGTCGCAGGGTCGTCATCGAAGCAGTGCATGGCGACGGCGGCGGCGATGATGACATCGGCGAGTTCGTCGGCCACGTCGTCGGGGCCGTGGGTGTAGCCCTTGCGGGGGTTTTGGCCCACGACGCCGATGTAGGCGGCGGCGGCTTCGCCGGCTTCCTCGGCGACCTTGAGAACGCGGGCGGCGTTCTCGTGCGGGGACCGGCCGTTGGCCTTGTCCAGCGAGGCCACGATGCGACCCACGACGGGCCACAGTTCAGCGGTCATTGACGGGTGTCCTTTCCTAACAGGAGGGTTGTGAGCGGCGGCGGTAGGCCCGTTGCCGGCAGGCCGGAGAGCAGTAGTGCGGCGGGCGCCCGGTGACGGCTGGTGTGATCGGCTGCTTGCACTCCGGGCAGCGCTTCCGGCGCCCTCTCGGGGCGCGGGTTTCGTCACGGGTTTCGTCACGGGTTTCGTCACGCGGCTCCGGCAGGGGCGGCGCGTTGCGGGCGGTGATCTCCCATAGGGTGCGGGCCACATGTTCGGTGCCGTGCGCGCGACGGGGACGGCTGGGAGTGTTCCAGCCGGGCCGGGCGGGCAGGTCAGCGACCTTGCGCCAGCCGGCGGCGCGGAGGCTGGCGCCGCTTTCACCGTCTTGGGTGTAGGTGATGGCGCGGCGGTAGCCCGCGCTGCGGGCGGTGCGCCATGCAGCTCCGTAGAGAGCTGAGCAGGCGTTCGGAGTGCCGTCCGTCGCCACGCGGGTGACCTCGACAGTCAGCCCGTTGTCGAAGTTCCTGCTGACGGGACGGCCCACGATGGCCACGCCGACCAGCCGTCCGTCACTGGTACGCACCCCGAGGGAGAACTGATGGCCCTGCGGGGCATCGTGGTGGCGGTGGTGCTGGTCGACCCATGCGCACGCGGCCTTGAACTTCACCGGCTGGATGTGCAGTTCCTGAGCGCCAGATGGGGCACCCATGGCGGCCCTCCTGTTAACGCTTGCTGCGGAACAGCCGGAGGGTGATGCCGCCGATGCCGATGGGTCCGGCGGCGCCGGCGATGACGGTGGCGGTGTGGGCCGCGGCGTCGAGCAGGAGGCAGAGGCAGGCGACCAGTCCCCAGCCCCCGGTTACGACCGCCCCGGCGATCGCGAACGGGATCAGGGCCCGGCGCCAGGGGATGCCGGCCGGGGTGTCGTTGATGACGATGACGACGGGCTGTCCGGTGGCCTGCGCGCGCTGCCAGTCGGCGGCGGGTATGTGCGGGGCGATGTTCCCCGCCGGGGTGCGGTGGTCCATTTCGACACTCCCTGAGTGGACCGCGGGCCCGCACCAGATGCTGGTGCGGGCCCGCTCGGATGGGTGGTGGTGCTTGTCGCGTGGCTTGTCGTCTTCCTTGTCGCGCGCTTGTCGTGCGGCTTGTCGCTTGTCTTGTCTTGTCTTGTCGCTTGTCGCCTTGCAGGTCACAAGCCGTTCCCGTGCCCCTGAGACTCGGTAGGAGACATGCGTTCTGGCGGGGGCGACAAGCGACAAGCGGTCAGCTCTCGGAGGGTGGTTCGGGGGCGTGTTGGCAGTGGACGTAGCGGGCCTTGGTGCCCTCCCCGATCCGGACGGCGGTGCCGTCCTTGACCCAGTCCCGCAGCCAGCCGACGACCGTCTGACGGGACGTGCCGTGCTCGGTGGAGAGCGCGCGGGCGATCGCGGATGCCCCGGTGCCCTCGCGGCCGGCGGCGAGCAGCAGCGCCAGCGCGGCCTGCTGGGCGGGGCTGTCCTGCTCGCCCCGCAGCGCCGACAGGTTCAGCCCGCCCCCGGCCGGCGGCCCATCGCCCCGCTCAGGGGCCTGTGGTTCGGGGGCGGTGCCGAACTGAGCGTCGATCTGCTCCCGGAAGGCGCGCAGCATCTCGTCTTCCGGCGAGACCGGCGCCTGCTCCGGACGGTTGAGCGCGGACAGCTTCAGGCCCGAGTCGCCCGTGCCGAAGGTGCCGGCGTCATCGGTGGTGGCCTGGTCGCGCATCCACGCGGTGCGCTGGGAGTCCCAGCGGCGGGCGTAGGCGGGCCCGGCCGCCTTGGCGGACACGGCGTCGAGAGTGGGGTGCCGTTCGGAGGTGGCGGCGATGATCTCCCGGATCTGGTTGGGCAGGATTCGCCAGGCTTTGAACAGGGCGGCCGGGGACTCGGGGGTGCCCATGAATCCGGCGCCCTTGTGGGGGGCCTGCTCGACGCGCAGCCCGCGGGAGCCGGGGAACATCTTCGACAGGTCCATGCCCTCTTTCTCGCCGCCGGTGAGGGCGACGCGGACCTTGGCTTCCCGGCGGATCATGAGGTTGCTGAGCACGCTGCCGGTGGCTCCGAGGGCGGTGAGGACGGTGCGGATGCCCATGGCGCGGGCGATCCGGATGACCTCCAGGATCTTGTCCCCGAGTTTGCGGACCTGCCGGTCGGGGCTGGCCAGGATTTCCGCGCCCTCATCGATGACGAGCATGATCTGCGGGATCTTCGCGCTGATGGGCAGCAGGTCCGTGTTCGCGTGGGCCAGGAGGTCCTGGTAGCCCATCTTGCGCTGTTTGGCCACGCGCACGGCCACATCGAGCATGGTCATGGCCTCGTCGTACGTTCCTGCGAGCCAGTCGATACCGGGCCGCACGGCCTGGCCGTCCGGGGTGTCGATCTCGCCGTTGAGGGCGGGCAGCACCCACGGCAGGCCGGCCGATCCGGCGTTGAGGTCGATGACCCAGGTGAGGATGTCGTCGGCGCGGGCGAACCCGGCGAGGATCGAGTGGACCATGTTGGTCTTGCCCGATCCGGTGGGGCCGACGATGAGCGCGCACTGCTCGCGCAGGTAGGCGAGGATTTGTTCCGCGTTGGTGCGGTAGCCCCAGGGGATGCCGGTGTGGACGGACAGCGGCCCGTAGTTGGCGGGGTAGGTGCGCTCCTGCTCCAGCACGTTGACGGTGGTCACGTCGATGATGACGCGGCCCTGGTGGATGCCGGGGGATGCGGTGGCGGTGCAGCCGTGCGGCAACCGCGCGTCGGCGGACAGCCGCGCGGACTCGGCGGCGATCTTGTTCCAGGTGGCGCCGCCGGCGGGAAGTTCGGCGTCGATGGAGTAGCCGGCGCCGGTGGCCCACTGCTCGACGCCGACCACGCGCACGGTGATGGAGCAGACCCGCGCGATGCGGTCGACCCATTGCGCGGCGATCGCCCGCCGGTCCGCCGACAACTCGGCAGCGACCTGGCGCATCTCGGCCGCGAGGGCTTCCTCCTCCCGGGCCTCTTCGAAGAGGGCGGCAGATCGGGCGGCGGCGCCGATGCCGACGCCCATGGTGGCCAGGGAGCCGAGGGCGGCCCAGGTGAGGGGGCCGTGGGTCATGGCCCAGGTGGTCCAGCCGGCGCCGACCAGCCAGGAGGCGGCGCGGGTGGCCAGGGTGCGGCCGGTGTTGCGGACGCGCAGGCCGACGATGGTGTGTCCGAGGGCGCCGGCCGCGCCCACGGCCAGGGCCCAGCCGGGGGGCATGTGGGTGGCGGCGCCGGTGGTGGCGATGGCGAAGGCTCCGGTGGTGGCGGACAGGGCGCCGGTCACGGGTCCGTGACCGGCCGCCCAGTCCAGCACCGGGCCACTGCTCGCCTGCTTTGTGGTGGCGGTGGCGGTGCTGCTCATGTCAGACGTTCCAGCCCTTCTCGGCCTCGGTGCCGTTGCGGGGGTCCTCGTGGCGGGCGATGTCCTGTTCGTGGGCCTGGCGGAACAGCGGGCCCATGTCCTCCGCGACCGCCACCGCGCTCATGACGGCGCCGAAGATGTCGTTGAAGCCGTCCGCGACTTCCTTTTCCAGCGGGAACTCGGAGTCGGAGCGCTCGGCGAGGATCTTCATCACGTTTGCCACGGAGGTGAGGGCGGCGGGCAGTCCCTCGACCATGGCGAGGATCTCCATGGCGTTCTCGGGGTCGTAGGAGTTGGCGGCCTGCTCCATCTCGGCAGCGGCCTCTTCGAACCGGAAACCGGACACGTGCTCTCCCTCACTCGTCGGGGTGTTCGTGCTGGTGGGAACGGTGGACGGGGGACGCTCGACGCTGTCGGTGATGTTGTCGGCGCCGTCCTTGGTGGCGTCCGTGTCGGCGGCGGCTTCCTGCTCGGCCTGCTCCTGGCGGATCGCCTCATCCTGGTGGGCGCGCTGCTCGGTGGCGGTGCGGACGATGCGCCGGTACAGGCGACGGCCCGGGTACATCAGCCACGGGATATCGAACTTGCGTCCGATAGGCGTGGTGACCAGCCCGAGCAAACCGAGCGGGAGGGCGAGCAGGGCGGCGAGCAGGCGCCGGGCGTGGAAACGGGCAGCGGACCGGCGCAACGCCTGCCGCGCCGCCCGCCGGACCGGCGCCTTACGCACCGCAGCCCGCTGGGCTGCGACCATGCCGGCGGTCTTGGCGTCCCGCTGGGCACGGTTCTTGGCGACCGCCGCATCCCGTGCAGCACGGGCCTTACGGGCAGCGCCGCCGAACATCCGGCCACCCAGACCGCCGCGCCGTCCTGCGTGGCGGGTGAGCCCGGAGCCGCCACCGTTGGCGGTGCGTGCCTTGGCGTTGCGGCGAGCGTCCGCGACCGCGCGGCGGGCCGCCGTGGTCTGCGCCCGCTGCCCGGCCCGGGAACCGGGCCCGGCCTGCTGCGCCGACCGGCGCAGGGCCTTGACCTGCCCCACCTTGCCCGCAGCCTTCCCGACCGCGCCAGCCGCGTGCTTGGCCATGCCCCTACCGGCCTTGCTGCCAGCCTTCCCGGCTGTGCCGACGGCGGTGCCGCTGTGGCGGGCGGTCGTGCCTGCTCCACGGCGGTGCTGGCCGGGCCCGCTGCTCGCCTTGCCACCGGAGCGGCCGGCGCGCGAGCCCGTCGAGCGGGTGCCGGTGCGGCTGCTGCCGGCGGTGCCTGCTCCGGTGCGGCGCAGGCCCGCGCTGCGTGCGGCGGACCGGCCGGCCGTGCGGGCGGCGGTGCGGCGGGCTTCCTTGCGGGGGTTGGTCTTGCGGCTGCGACTGCCGGCCACGGTGCCGAGGACGACGGCTCCGGTCGCGGCCACCATGGCGGCGATCGGGCCGCCGGCCAGGGCAGCGGTGGCGACCATGCCCACGGTGCTGTTCGCGCCGGTCAGGGCGAGCGGGACGACCGGCCAGCCGCCGGGCGTGTGCTCCACACCCGTCTCGGCCGGCGCCTGCTCGACCGGAGCGGGAGCCGGTGGCGGGGGCGGGGCGGGGGCCGGGATGGCTACCGGCTCGGTGCTGAGTTCCGTCATGCTGTGAGCACTCCTTATGGGGAGTAGGGCCCGGCCAGGGCTGTAGGAGGCGATCTGGCCGGGCCTGCCAACAGGGCTTATGCGGCACGCTGTTCCTGGTGACCGCAGGTCAGCAGTGCTGAGAGCGGGCGAGGACCAGTCAGGTCATGCACCAGCCGGAGTCACAGCCGGAGTCCCACTCGTCAAAGGGGAGCGTGTCGACGCCGTCCGGGATCGCGGCCCGCAGGGGCCGGTTGAACCGGGTCAGCCAGACGTGGTCTTTGCCGAGTTCGTCGCGGCGCCGGTTGAGGAGTTCTTCGAGCTGGCACGCCTTCTCGAACAGCTCCGGCTCACTGCGGCGCATGTCGTGCCACGTCTCCGGCCGGTGGAACGGGCAGAACCAGCACGACGACTCAGGCGGCACCGGCAGACCCGCAGAGCGGATGATGCGGGCGCAGTCGATACGGCGGATACCGCGCTCCAACAGCGGATACTCAATGCGCTCGTGCGGCTCGCAGCGCCGGTTGTTCGCCCGCTGGATCTCGTCCAGGCTGATCCCGATCCCGACGGTGGCCGGTGCATCCTTCGTGGCGCCGCGCCGTTTGAGTTCGTCGGCGATGACCTTGATCTTGAACTGGGCCGTGCACGAGCGGGTGCCGGGGGCCCCGTTCGACATCCGCACCGGGATCTTCAGCGACCGTGAGCCCTCGCGGGTGAGGTCCTGATACAGCGTGCGGACCTCACCGGAACGCTTCATCACGCGGTCCAGCACGACCAGCTCAAGGCCGTGCTCTTGGGCGTAGGGAAGGGCGTACTGGCGCAGGTAGGCGAGGGTGCCGGGGTGTTCGGAGTCGTCCCCGACGTTCGCCATCAGGAAGGTGCGGTAGTCCAGCCCACCCTGGGCCGCGAGGACCAGGGCGGCCATGGACTGGACGCCACCGCCGAAGCTGAACGTCCTGACCGGGACTACGGCCGTTTCGCTCATCAGGCGGCCCTGCCTTCCGGGCGGTGTTCGGCGTAGCGGGTGGACACCCACCCCACCGACCAGCCGCACAGCTCCGCGGCCGAGCGCACGGACAGCCCGGCGCTGAACGCGGCGGCCACGATCTGGCGGGCGTCGTCCTCGGGGAGCTTGCCGTTGGCCGGGCCGCGGGCCAGCAGGGCGGCGCGTTCACGCTCGGCCCGCTCCTCGCGCTCCTGGTGTTCACGGCGTTCACGCGCCTCCCGCTCGGCCCGCTCGGCCCGCTCGCGAGCACGGCGCTCAGAGGCTTGCCGCTCGGCCCGTTCACGCTGCTGTTCACGCTGTTCACGCTCGCGTTCACGGCGTTCACGCTCGGCCCGCTCCGCAGCCTCCACCCGCTCCCGGGCCTCCCGCTCCTCCCGGCGCTGCCGCTCCTCCCGCTCGGCCTGCTCCCGGGCGAGCGCGGCTTCGTGCTCACGCTGTTCACGGGCCAACTGCGCGGCGTGCTCGCGCTCCTCCCGGGCCTCCGCGCGGGCCAGTGCGGCGCGCTCGCGGGCCGCCTGTTCTTGCCGCTCCCGCTCGGCCTGCTGCTGGGCTTCCAGGGCTGCCACGGCGGCGGCGATGGCGCGGCGGTAGGCGAGGCTGGTCTCCGCTGTGACGATCAGCAGCAGCGGCGCCACCGCGTGGACAGCCACGCCGACCAGGTCTTTGTTCAGCGCGGAGTCGGCGGTGTTGAGGGCGAGGGTCATCAGCCCGGTCATCCACCGCAGCACCATGGGCCAGCGTCCGCCCTGGCCGCCGAGGCGGGCCAGCACGTCATCGAGCTTGACCACGATGACCACAGCGGCGTCCACCACGAGCGGCAGGATCGGGGCGGTCCAGTCCCATGCGCCGGCCGTGTGCTCGGCCATCAGCGGGGTCACGGTGAGGATCGAATAGAGCATCGCCCCGCACACGATCAGCCACGTGCCGCCCGACAGGGCGCGCTCCGCTGAACGCGTCTGAACACCGTTCACGCCGCACCCCCGACCGGCTTCGCGGGCGGCATGTACGCGCGGCGGAACCCGTTGGAAGCGGCGTCGTAGATGAACGCCTCACACCGCCACGTGCACTCGGCGGCCGGGCGTTCACCGGAGGGCACCCACACGGAGCCCGGGGCGGCGCCGTGCGTGGCGGTGTCGGCGTAGGCGTCCTCGCGGGAGGCGTAGACCGTGTGCGGCTCGCCGTAGCGCATGAGCACCGTCAGCGTCTCGCCCTCGCGCGGCCCTCGGTTCAGTTCCCCGCGCAGGCGACGGATCTCGATGTCCTTCAGCAGCAGCTCCTGCTGCGCCGCCGACAGCTCCTCCACCGCGCGGGCCAGGAACGCGCCCGCCTCCGAGGCGGAAGCTTCCGCCCGCTCCGCACGGTCGGTTACGGCGTACAGCTCCCGCACGTGCTGGCCGAACGCCTCGTTCGCCGCCCCGCTGGCCTGCCGGGCGTGCTCACGGGCGGCGCGGGCAGCGTCCTCAAGCTGTGCGATACGGGCCCGGGTGATGATGCGGATCATGCCGCCTCCCTGCGGTCCGTCGTGTGGGTGCCGGGCCGGCCGGTGCGCCGACCGGCGTGGGTGCCGCACCGGGGTGCGGATGCGGCGTGCTGCCAGCCACCCCCGGACCGTTTGGCCGCGTACATGGCTTCATCGGCCAACCGCAGCAGGCTTGCCAGCGTGCCGCCCTGGTCGGCAGGGAGGTCGCCGGTCAGGGCGAAGCCGATGGACGCACCGACGGTCAGGTCACGGCCGGCGTGCCGGAACGGAGCGGTGAGGATGCCGTGCAGCGCACCGGCCAGCCACGGCGCTACGGCGGGACTGGCCAGCGGGACGACGGCCGCGAACTCATCTCCCCCCAGACGGCCCGCGACGGCTCCCGGATGGTGGTCGAGAACCTCCGTGATCCCGTCGGCGGCGGCGCGGATCGCCACATCCCCGGCGGCGTGGCCGTGCTGGTCGTTGACGGCCTTGAAGCCGTCCAGGTCGACCAGAATCACGGCCGCGTGCGGGCATCGGATGAGCGCGCGGGCGGCCCGGGACTCGAACGCCTCCCGCGTCCACAGGCCCGTCAACGGGTCCCGGCGAGCGGCCTCGATCCGGCGCGTCAACCGCAGCGCGTGCACCGACCAGCCCGCCAGCACAGGAAGACCAGCAGCAGTAGCGGCCAGCAGCTCACTCATCCCGCACCCCCAACGCTGAGCAGCGCCGCGGAGATGAGCAGCGCGCCACCGGCGCGAATCAGGTCAACCGCGTGACGCAGCGCCCGGTACTTGGCCACGGCCAACCGGGACAGCCCGGCAATGTCGGCGGCCATGTCCCGGCCGACCGCCGCCGTGATCTCCTCGGCCGTGAGGGTCGCCCACAGGGGGAAGCCGTGCCGGCCGGACAGGTTCGGCCGCACCGACTTCAGCAGCAGAGCCGCCGCGCCGACCAGCACCGCCATACCGGCACCGCCCACGATGCCGGCGGCCAGGTTCAGCGGCAGGTCGCGGGCGACCGTCCAGGCGCCGACCAGGATGGCGCCGACGAACGCCAGCAGCAGAGCGGTCTTCGCGTCCGTCCGCGCGATCTCCGCCTTCACCTCCGCGTGCGCGGCGGTCAGGTCCTTCTCCGTCGACGCGCTCACGCGGCACCCCCGGGCAGGCTCGTGCCGGTGGTGCGATTGACCAGGGCGGCGCGGGCGGCGAGCGCCCGGCGCCGGGCCCGGCGGATACGCCGGGCGTCCAACTCGGTCGGAGGGCGGTCCAGGGTGGCGATGTGCGCGTCCAACAGGTCGACGTCCGCCAGGATGACGGGCATCTCCTCCTCGATCGCCGCCAGCTCGGCGGCGGTCGGTTCCATCCACGGAGCGAACGCCGTAACAGGGTCCTGAAGTGTGACGATGTGGTCCATGGGTCGTGGTCTCCCTCGCAGGTGAAACGGCCCGAACAGCACCCCCGGAGTGGCTGCTCCGGGGGTGCGTGCCGTTGTTGGTGAAGCCGCGCATCAGGCGCGGCATGGCCGCTGACCAGCGGCCGAAGTGCCCCGGACCGGACTCGAACCGGTCAGGCTGCCGTACGAGGCACGCCGGTCTTCTCCGCCTTGTTTCCGACCCCTTCGGGCAGGCGGACCACGGGTTACCGGCAGTTCCCTGTGTGGAGTTGTCAAGGTGCTGGCGCTTCCTTGGTACTCACCCCTGGGGGCTTTCCGTCCGGGCGAAGCAGTACCTGTTTTACAGGTGCTGCATGGGGGTCCGTCAAGTACAGCGACGCAATCTCTTTGTCTCGCGCCGGGACGTCTTGGCGTATCTTCAGAGTCCCCGCAGGTCAGGGGAGTTGGTCACCCCGTTCATGGACAGCTTCGGGACTTCTGGCTACGGTCAGGAAGTCCCTAGACGTCCCACCGGGGGTGCAGATGTCGAACGAGCGCTTACGAACCGCTCTCCTCGCCCGTGGCATGACCGTGCAGAGTCTCGCTGAGGCGATCAAGGTGAGCCCCAAGACGGTCGAACGATGGATCACTCAAGGCAAGGTGCCCTACCTGCGTCACCAGTACGCGACGGCAGCGGCCCTCAACGTCGACGTGACCACGCTGTGGGAGGACGGGCGGACTGTTGACAGTGCAGCCGACCTGGCCAAAGCCGAGATAGCGACTGTCTACCCGCATCGCCACACGGTGCCCTCCGGGTTCTGGCGAGAGCTGTACGGACGGGCTGAGCGCAACCTAGACGTCCTCGTGTACTCCGGCCTCTTTCTGTCCGAAGACCCGATCTTCCATGATCTTGTGAAGGCGAAGGTGGAAGCCGGGACGCGGGTGCGCATCCTGCTAGGTGATCCAGAGTGCGCGGCCGTCCGGCAACGCGGCATTGACGAGGGGCACCACATCATGGACGGCAAGATCCGCAACGCCCTGGTGCTGTACCGGCCCCTCATGCGGAGTCATCCGGACATCGACTTCCGGCTGCACGATTCGACGCTGTACAACTCGATCTACCGGGCCGATGACGAGATGCTCGTCAACCCGCATGTCTACGGCATCGGCGCCTACATGGCGCCCGTACTGCACCTGCGGCGACTCCCTGGAGGAAGCCTCTTCGACACGTACGCGAATAGCATCGATCACACATGGGAGAACGCATGTCCGGTCACTGACCAGGACGTCAAGACCATTACGGGAGCCTGACCATGGGACGGATCGACTACCTGCACGACCCGGACGCACCGCCGGCCAACTCGGTCGTGCCGTCCGTCGTTGCTTTCGTCCAGAACGATGCAGGGCAAGTGTTGATGATCCAGCGTTCTGACAACGGCAGGTGGGCACTGCCCGGCGGTGGTCACGACGTGGGGGAGTCCATCAGTGACACGGTGGTGCGTGAGGTCTGGGAAGAGACCGGCATCAGGGCGGAAGTGGTCGACGTGTCCGGCCTCTACACAGACCCCGGGCACGTCATGCAGTATGACGATGGTGAAGTCCGCCAGCAGTTCAGCATCTGCTTCCGGGCACGGCCGGTCGGCGGCGAGCTGCGTACGAGCAACGAGACGACCCAGGTCCGCTGGGTTGCCCCGGCGGACCTGGCGATGCTGGACGTGCACCCCACGATGCGGCTCCGGATCGAGCACGCCATGGACCGGACGCGCACGGCGCCTTACATCGGCTGACGCTTGGCGGCGGCGACTCGTTCGAGGACGCGGCAGGTGCACGCGAGGATCTCGGGTTCGGCACGCCGGATGAACTTGCCGATCAGGCTGTCCGGCCCGTAGCGCCCGGTAATTTCATTGATCCGGTCCACGGGGTTGGTGGGCGTGCCGTCCGGGGTGGTGTTCATGTCGCAGTAGCAGAGCGCATCGTTCAGGTGCTCGCTCTCGCGGGGGAACTCACCGTCCAGCTCAGCGCGCAAGCCGCGGGCGTCCGCCTCAAGCCACGAGCACGAGTGATGGGCGACCAGGTTGACGACCTGCTCGTCGGCGACAGCCACGTCCCGGAGGTACCGCGCGCCGTCCAGGGGGTGAAAGCCCGTCTTGGCGAGGTCCGGCGCGTAGCCGATGTCATGCAGGACCGCCGCAGCCTCCAACAGGTCCGCGTCCTGGTCGAGGATGAGCGCGATGGTGCGCGCCCGCTCAGCGACCCCGAGACAGTGTTGCCAGCGTCGTGGCAGCGGCTCAGCGAGCAGCGACTCAGCCAGGGGATAGGCCCACTCCGTCAACGTCGACAAGCTACGAACGCCCCTCTCCTGCTGGCACGGCGCGGACCGTCCGCACCCTGCCCTGACCTCCACCCGCCAGCACGCCGGCGGCTTCCAGCTTCTCCAGCGCCTTGGTCACGGTCGGACGTGACACCTCGAACCGTTCTGCCAGCACAGAAGCGCTCGGGAACGCTTCCCCTACTTTGAGTCCCTCAGTCACGATGATCTCTGCCACTCGCTGATCAAGCGGGCGCCGGTCGACCCGCGCCCCCGCGCGTACGACGCGCCACCGCTCGCCCGGCACCGGTTCGGCCATGCCTTCCTGGCGCAGTACGCCGAACGCACGGAGGGCGACCCCCCGCGAGACCTTATGGTCGCGCATGACCTCAGCCAGAGACGGCAGCTCTGTCATGTTCGGGTCGTCCTTGATCTGCCTCTTCACGGAGTCGGCAATCTTCAGGAAGGTTCCCCGAGGGTTGGCCTGCTGCGACACTCGCTCTCCCTCTACGTTCGCCAGTCGTCACGCCAAGGTTCCCACGACTCGCTACCGCTGCGGAGGGGGCCCGACGGCAACGCACAGGTGCAGGGCCAATCCCCATCGCTCCGCCTGGAGGCGGAGCGATGGCACTGATGCCAGAGTCGCGCAGTTTCTAGGAAAGCCAGACCTCCAGAGGAGTCGAAAATCGCCCTTCGGTCGCTTTGCGGACATTGGCATGAGCAATAGCCGTACCAATAGCGGTATTCGCGCAATTCGGTAGTGACTTGGCTTCGTATACGTCTACGATCTCACCCAGGGGTGGACTGTAAGTTCGTAGTTCCGCTATGATCGTCTCGCCATTCACGGGCCTTGCGGTGAGGGTTTGATGCAATACGGATGCATACTCTTGAAGTCCGGCCCTCTCTATGATCTGATCCAGCGCCTCGCTATCTACGGCAGCGATTTGGAACCTTGTGGGGTCTCGGAGGCTCCTCGCTACTGCTGGAGTATCCTTCAGTTTGTTAATAACAGATTCGGGTCCAGTTTCAGGAGCCCCACTCAGTTCCTGGGGAGCCGTGTTGACGTTGATTCCTTCAAAGAACAGGCCGGGGTAGGTTGTCTGCAATGTCTGTTGAATAGATCTCGAGCCCACAGAGATCGTTATGCATCCTAGAGCCGCCAAGTATTGAACATCCGAGTCAGAAAGGCGCATCATGTCGTCCCGCAGGGGGGTCAAGCACTGGGCGATCCGCTGGTACAGATGTTCGGGGCGGGTGGCTCCGAAGAGCCTGAGCTGCTTGAACACGAACAGCGCACTCAAGGCTGCAAATTGGCTGCCCGTGAGTTTTTGAGCAGTGGTGACTGCTGCGCTTAGAGCGAGTGTGGCCGTAGTTCTATCTGTCCTCGCTGTTCTGTCGACTAGGATATCAACGAGCACTTCGCCGAGATCTTTGTCACCACTTTTCACGAAGCCAGCCTGAGCTTCTAGAATGTCCGACTGAACTCCTGGATCTTCGATATTCCCGACTGCTTGCGGTTCCCTTTCGTGGAGTTCGGTCAAGTAGTTCGCCGTGAACTCGTCTGCTCGCTCGATAGCCAGTCGGTGAGCGTTCTGGGATAGCTTGGCGAAATTTTCCCGGAAGACATCCATGGCGATAGATTTAGCGTCGTCATAGCTAACGCCATACTGCACTACTTGGGCCTGGATGTTTGTCGATCCGTCCCCGCCACTCTGCTTCTGTCGCCAGATCAATTAGTGCCACCCACATTGTTACTGTCTCCAAACGTGATGCTTCCACCACTTTGGATGTTCGTGGAATTGTCCCCGCCTTTCTGCACTTGCCGCGCCGAGGAGCCGTCTGCCGGGCTTCCCGCGGACTGGGTCAGCTGGTATAGGGCCACAGCCAATGATCCGAGTCCAGTGACAGCGCTCACGATGCTGGCGATCTTGTCTGCTCGATCAAGGCCCAGGTAGACGCTGGCGGCGAGACACGCCAATCCCAGGGCTGCCGTGGTGCACACCAAGATGGTCCGTTGTGTTCTAGTCATTCCAGCATTTTGAGCCACTGGAGCTTCGCTGTGGGCGACTTCAGTGCTTCCATCAGCTCGGCGCGCGGCGCGTGCCGGTGGACGAGACGTGGACGGATTCATGGCGCCGAGCTAGATCGACTGGCATTACCGCTGGTCAGGTGCGTGGCCGATGGGGGAACACTGCCAGACTGTAAATCTGCCGGCTCAGCCTTCCCAGGTTCGAATCCTGGCGCCGCCACACTGGGGAAGACCCCCTCCGATCCGCGGAAACGTGGGACGGAGGGGGTCTCTTCGTGTGCGGAGGGCGGGCGGGCGCGGGCGTCGGGGGTGGGCTGGGGCAGACTGGGGGCATGGTCTCCCGTCGTCGTCTCTGCCCCGAGTGCCGCCGTGAGATCGCCGTCGTCGCCGGGCGGTACGCGCGGCACGATCCGCCCGGAGCCCGGGAGAGCGGCGGACTCGTCTCCTGCCCGGGGTCCCGGCGGGCGGCGCAACTGGGGGCGGCGCAGCCGTCGTTGGACGGGTATGTCGTGCCCGAGTTCCCGGGGCAGTTGCCGCTGTTCTGACGAGGTGGCCGGTCAGTTCCCGGCGACCGCCTTCACGGCGACGGACGCCGGGGTGGAGCCGCTGATCAGTTCGAGGGTCAGGCCGGCCGTGGCGGGGGTGTCCAGCAGTTCCGCCAGGACGGCCGCCACGTCCTCGCGCGGGACCGGGCCTCGGCCGGTGCGGGCCTCCAGGCGCACCAGACCGGTCCCCGGGTCGTCGGTCAGCGCGCCCGGACGCAGGATCGTCCAGTCCAGCGCGTCCAGCGAACATACGTACGCGTCCGCCTCGCCCTTGGCGCGCAGATAGACGTCGAAGATCTCGTCGCCCTGGTGACCGGGGTCGGCGGCCATCGACGACACGACCAGGAAACGGCGTACGCCCGC
This sequence comes from Streptomyces sp. NPDC000134, assembly GCF_042899225.1. Lineage (NCBI taxonomy): Bacteria > Bacillati > Actinomycetota > Actinomycetes > Kitasatosporales > Streptomycetaceae > Streptomyces > Streptomyces sp. NPDC000134. The sequence goes on along the minus strand of NZ_JBIAZN010000003.1, from coordinate 238,106 downwards.
CCGGACCGCGGCGTCCGCGAACAGGATCGCCGCCGCCTTGTCCACCGTGTCCTTGCGGGCCGCGCCGCTGCCCGGACCCGCGCCCGCCGCGAAGACCGCCGCGTCCGCGCCCCGCAGCGCGTCCGCGACCTCCTCGACGGAGGCCGACTCCAGGTCCAGCACGACCGGTTCGGCGCCGGCCTCGCGCAGATCGTCGGCCTGCCCGGCCTTGCGGATGATGCCCGCCACCTCGTCCCCGCGCCGGGCGAGCAGCCGCTCCAGCTTCAGCGCGATCTGACCATGACCACCAGCGATGACAATGCGCATGTCTCCGACCGTACGCCCCGGCGGCCACCTCCGCCGCACGGGTCCGGCCGTGCCGTGCGACCCCCGACCGGGTCAGGGCAGCCCGCCGCGCCCCTGACGGGGCAGATCCAGCTCGGTGGCCGCCGTGAAATCGCCGTACTCCCGTACCGCGCTGGTGCGTGCCACCACGCGCCCCCCGTGCACCACCACACGGCTGTACGCGAGCGAGAGCGCCCCCGCCAGCCCGTCCCCGCGCACCGCGAGCAGCTCCGCCGGGAAACCGGCCTCCACCCGCACCTCGGGCAGCCCCAGCGCCGCCCGCGCCGACGCGCTGACCGCGCCGTACGCCTCCTGGGGCCGCAGCCCGTGCCGCGAGGCCAGCAGGTAGGCCGCCTCCAGGGGGTCGCCGCGGCCCACCGGGTTGGACACGTCGCGCAGGGCGCCGCTGCCGGCCGCCACCCGGACGCCGGCCGACCGCAGCAGCCGTACCGGAGCCGTGCCGTCGCGGTCGGCGGCGCCGCATCCGCCCTGCGGCAGGCACACCACCGTCACCCCGGCCGCCGCGAGCAGGTCGGCCGTCCGCGCGGCCACCTCCGCGGGCAGCCCGCCCAGGGCGCCGCACGGCCCCACGGCCACCCCCGGCCGCAGCCCGCCCGCCATCGCCGCCAGCCGGGCCAGCCTGGCCGGATCGGCGGCGTCCGTGTGCAGGTCGACGGGGCAGCCGTGCTCGGCGGCGACCTCCAGGACCGCCTCCACGTACCCCGCCGGGTCGGGATCGAGGTCCGGGCACCCGCCCACCACCCCGGCGCCCATCTTCAGCGCGTCGCGCAGCACCGCCAGCCCCTCCGCCCCGGCCGTCCCGGTCAGCACCCTCGGCATCGCCACCGTCGTCAGCTCGGCCAGGCCGCGCAGCGACCGCCGCGCCCGCAGTACGCCGGTCAGCGCGCCGAGCCCCTGGACATCGTCCACGCGCACGTGTGCCCGCAGCGCGGTGGCGCCGTGCCCCAGGGCGTGCAGCGCCGCCTCCGTGGCCCGGCGCTGCACATCCTGGGGCGCGTAGGAGACCGGCCCGCCCCGGCCGGCCGTCAGGGCGGTGTCGGCGTGGGCGTGCGGTTCGGCGGGGGCCGGCAGCAGCAGGTAGCCGGTGAGGTCCACGCGCGTGCCGGTGCCGCACGCCCCGCCCGCCGCCAGGCTGCCCGCCGTGCCGACGGCCTCGATACGGCCCCCGCACAGCCGTACGTCCACGGTGCGGCCGTCGGTGAGCCGCGCGCCGGCCAGCAGGAGGGACCCGCCCCCGGCCGGACCCGACGGGGAGGACGAGTGGGAGGGCTGCTGCGGCTGGCTGTCGGGCATCGCGCTCCTCTGGGCTCGGGACGGCGCACTGGGGACGCAAGATCACGCAGAGTGAGTCGAGCCTAGGACGGTGACCAGCCGGGGCGGCGGAGGAGCGCAATAGTCGTACCGGCGTGGCCACCGGTTGCCCGAGGGGCCCTCGTGACCCCGGGGAAGGACCGGGGGGCGGGTCCGGGCGGGGGCCGCGGAACGGATTTGGGCGAACGGCGGACGACCGTGTAATGTCTTCATCGCTCGCCCCAATAGCTCAGTCGGCAGAGCGTCTCCATGGTAAGGAGAAGGTCAACGGTTCGATTCCGTTTTGGGGCTCTGGTGTGAACGGTTCCCGTCGCGAGGCGGGGTCCGATCGCATCTCAGCGGTGTAGCTCAGTCGGTAGAGCAAGCGGCTCATAATCGCTGTGTCACCGGTTCAAGTCCGGTCACCGCTACTCTAAGTAGCCGATTGCGGGGTCGGTCCTTCGGTCGGCTACTCTTTATGCGTTAATCAAGTCAACCCGTTCGTCAAGGAGCACTCACGTGGCTGCCACCGACGTCCGCCCGAAGATCACGCTGGCCTGCGTGGAGTGCAAGGAGCGGAACTACATCACCAAGAAGAACCGGCGTAACAACCCGGACCGTCTTGAGATGAAGAAGCACTGCCCGCGTTGCAATGCGCACACCGCGCATCGCGAAACGCGATAAATCAGGCTCGTACACGAGGCCGTCCCCGGAACTGGGGGCGGCCTCGCGTCGTTTGACCGGCAACGGCCGTACCACCGCAATCGCCCGCGATCGGCGGACAGCAGCGGTCGCTCAGACACCAGCAGTCGCAGACACCAGCAGGAGGTGCCGAGCCCATGGCGCTCGACCAGTCCTTCGTGGGGCGGACCTATCCGCCCACCGAGCCCTACGAGGTGGGCCGGGAGAAGATCCGGGAGTTCGCGGAGGCGGTGGGCGACACCAACCCCGCGTACACGGACGCGGAGGCGGCCAAGGCGCTCGGTCACCCGGACGTGATCGCCCCGCCGACGTTCGTGTTCTCCATCACGTTCAAGGCGGCCGGGCAGGTCATCCAGGACCCCCAGCTCGGCCTGGACTACAGCCGGGTGGTGCACGGCGACCAGAAGTTCGCGTACAGCCGCCCCGTGCGGGCCGGCGACCGGCTCACCGTCACCTCGACCATCGAGGGCGTCAAGTCCCTCGCGGGCAACGACATCCTGGACATCCGCGGCGAGGTCCACGACGAGGCCGGCGAGCACGTCGTGACCGCCTGGACGAAGCTGGTCGCCCGCGCGGCCGAGGAGGCGTGAGCATCCCCATGACGGCGAAGATCTCCTACACCGACGTCGAGGTCGGCACCGAACTGCCCGCGGCGGCCTTCCCCGTGACCCGCGCCACCCTGGTGCGGTACGCGGGCGCGTCCGGCGACTTCAACCCGATCCACTGGAACGAGCGGTTCGCCAAGGACGTCGGCCTGCCCGACGTCATCGCGCACGGCATGTTCACCATGGCCGAGGCCGTCCGCGTCGTCACCGACTGGGCCGGCGACCCCGGCGCGATCGTCGAGTACGGCGTCCGCTTCACCAAGCCCGTCGTCGTCCCCGACGACGACCGGGGCGCCCTGATCGAGGTCACCGGCAAGGTCGCCGCCAAGCTCGACGACAACACGGTCCGCGTCGACCTCACCGCCATGAGCGCCGGACAGAAGGTCCTCGGCATGTCCCGGGCCGTCGTCCGCCTGGCCTGAGGCGCTTCCCCCGCCCGGCAACGCGCCGCCGGGACCGTCCGCCCGGCGGCGCTGTCAGTGCCGTCTCGTAGTCTTGAGCGCGTGCAGGAACTCCACGACGCCCCCCTCGCCCCGCTCACCACCTTCCGGCTGGGCGGCCCCGCGACCCGGCTGCTCACGGCGGCCACCGACGCCGAGGTGATCGCCGCCGTCCGCGAGGCCGACGACAGCGGCACCCCCCTGCTGATCATCGGCGGCGGCTCCAACCTGGTGATCGGCGACAAGGGCTTCGACGGCACCGCCCTGCACATCGCCACCCGCGGCCTCTCCCTCGACGGCGGCACGCTGGAGCTGGCGGCCGGGGAGATCTGGACCGACGCCGTCGCCCGCACGGTCGAGGCCGGACTCGCCGGCATCGAATGCCTGGCCGGCATCCCCGGCTCCGCGGGCGCCACCCCCATCCAGAACGTGGGGGCGTACGGCCAAGAGGTCTCCGCCACCATCTCCGAGGTCGTCGCCTACGACCGCACCTCCCGCGAGACGGTCGTACTGACGAACGAGCAGTGCGCGTTCTCCTACCGCCACAGCTTCTTCAAGGCCCACCCCGAGCGGTACGTCGTGCTGCGCGTCCGCTTCGCCCTGGAGGACGCCGGCGGGATGTCCGCGCCGCTGCGCTACGCCGAGACGGCCCGCGCCCTCGGCGTCGAGCCCGGCGACCGGGTGCCGCTGGCCGACGCCCGCGAGACCGTGCTGAAGCTGCGCGCCGGCAAGGGCATGGTCCTGGACCCCGACGACCACGACACCTGGTCGGCCGGATCGTTCTTCACCAACCCGATCCTCACCGACGAGCAGTTCGCCGCCTTCCGCGCCCGGGTGCGGGAGAGGCTCGGCGACGGCGCGGAGCCGCCCGCCTACCCGGCCGGGGAGGGCCGCACCAAGACCTCCGCGGCCTGGCTGATCGACAAGGCCGGGTTCACCAAGGGCTACGGCACCGGACCCGCCCGGATCTCCACCAAGCACACCCTGGCGCTCACCAACCGCGGTGAGGCGACCACCGAGGACCTCCTCGCCCTGGCCCGCGAGGTCGTCACCGGCGTCCGCGACACGTTCGGCATCACGCTGGTCAACGAACCGGTGACGGTGGGCGTCAGCCTCTGAGGGCTCCGGGCGGCATCTTGGCGGCCGGTGCCAGCCGGTACCAGCCCCTGAGGGCCTCGGCTTCGACCAGTGCCCCGGCGATCGGTACCAGCCCTTGAAGGCTCCGACCAGTGCCCCGGCGGCCGGTACCAGCCCCTACAGCCCCCGGCCGGGTACCGCACCACCCCTCAATACGCCACCCCCACCCCCCGGCCCACCGTCCGCGGGTCGTCCAGCGCCGCGAGCATCGCGTGGGCCGTGTCGGCGCGGCTCAGGAAGCGTCCCTTGGCCGGGGTGCCGCCGACGACCGTGCGGTAGCGGCCGGTGAGCGGCTTGTCCTGGAGCCGCGGCGGCCGGACGGCCGTCCAGTCGGTGCCGCTGCGGGCGAGGGCCGCCTCCATCTCCCGCAGGTCGGCGTAGACGTCCCTGAGGACCGCCGAGACCAGCGCGCGCACGCCCCGGTCCAGCGGACCGTCCCCCTCCGGTACCGGACCCAGCGGCGCGGCGCTGACCACCACCAGCCGCCGTACGCCCTCCGCCGCCATGGCCTCCAGCACCGTACGGGTCAGGCGGGCGGCGACACCGGCGTCCTTGCGGGTGCGGGCGCCGAGCCCGGACAGCACCGCGTCCCGGCCCGCCACCGCCGGCCGGAGCGCCGCCGCGTCGGTCAGGCCGGCGCGCACCACCTCCAGGTCCCCGCCGGTCACCGGCAGCCTGGCCGGGTCGCGGACGACCGCCGTGACCTGGTGTCCGGCGTCCAGCGCCTGCCGGACGAGCTGCCGGCCCACTCCGCCCGTGGCTCCGAAAACGGTCAGCCTCATCGCGTATCCCCGGCCTTCCCCGAAGGTGGGTAAGTATTCACTCACCCGGTGTTCCTCTAGGGTGAGCAAGTACTCACCCACGCGTCAAGTCTGTATGGGAGCCACCGTGCACTCCGGCAAGCCGGCCCGGGAGCGTCTCCTGGACGCCGCCCATGAACTGATGGGCACCATCGGGCTCGCCCGCGCCACCACCAAGGAGATCGCGCGGGCCGCGCACTGCTCCGAGGCCGCGCTCTACAAGCACTTCGCGAGCAAGGAGGACCTCTTCGTCCGGGTCCTGGCCGAGCGGTTGCCGAAGCTGAGCCCGCTGCTGACCGCCCTCACCGCCGAACCGGGTGGCCGCCCCCTGGAGGAGAACCTCACCGAGATCGCCCGCCAGGCGGCCCTGTTCTATGCGGAGAGCTTCCCGATCGCCGCCTCGCTGTACGCCGAGCCGCAGCTCAAGCGGCGGCACGACGAGGCGATGCGGGAGCTGGGCACCGGACCGCACCTGCCGGTCGAGGGCCTGGACCGCTATCTGCGCGCCGAGCGGGCCGCGGGACGGCTGCGCCCCGACGCCGACACCTTCGCCGCCGCCTCCCTGCTCCTGGGCGCCTGCGCCCAGCGGGCCTTCGCCTACGACGCGGCGGCGCCCGGCGACCGCCCCCCGGTGGACGACTTCGCCCGGCGGCTGGCCCGCACCCTGCTCACCGGCCTCCTCGCGGCACCGGGGGCCGGAACCAGCGAGGTCAGCCGACCGGAGCGGTGAGCCAGGCGTCGATGCCCGACAGCAGCTTGTCCCTCGTGTCCTCGGGCGCCGCCGAGCCGCGCACCGACTGCCGGGCCACCTCGGCCAGCTCGGCGTCGGTGAAACCGTGGTACCGGCGCGCGATCTCGTACTGCGCCGCCAGCCGGGAGCCGAACAGCAGCGGGTCGTCGGCGCCCAGCGCCATCGGCACCCCCGCCTCGAACAGCCTGCGCAGCGGCACGTCCTCGGGCTTCTCGTACACGCCCAGGGCGACGTTCGACGCCGGGCACACCTCGCAGGTGATCTGCCGGTCCGCCAGCCGCTTCAGCAGACGCGGGTCCTCCGCCGCCCGGACGCCGTGCCCGATCCGGTCGGCCGCGAGGTCGTCCAGGCAGTCCCGCACCGAGGCCGGGCCGGCCAGCTCGCCCCCGTGCGGCGCCGACAGCAGCCCGCCCTCCCGCGCGATGGCGAACGCCCGGTCGAAGTCCCGGGCCATGCCCCGCCGCTCGTCGTTGGAGAGCCCGAAGCCGACCACGCCCCGGTCGGCGTAGCGCACCGCGAGCCGGGCCAGGGTGCGGGCGTCCAGCGGATGCTTCATACGGTTGGCGGCCACCAGCACCCGCATCCCGATCCCGGTCTCCCGCACGGTGCCGTCCACCGCGTCCAGGATGATCTCCAGCGCCGGGATCAGCCCGCCCAGCTTCGGCGCGTACGAGGTGGGGTCGACCTGGATCTCCAGCCACCCCGAGCCGTCCCGCAGGTCCTCCTCGGCGGCCTCGCGCACCAGCCGCTGGATGTCCTCCGGCCGCTGCAGGCACGAGCGGGCGGCGTCGTACAGCCGCTGGAAGCGGAACCAGCCCCGCTCGTCGGTCGCCCGCAGCTTCGGCGACTCCCCGCTGCTCAGCGCCTCGGTGAGGACGTCGGGCAGCCGGACGCCGTACTTGTCGGCGAGTTCCAGCAGGGTGGCGGGCCGCATCGACCCGGTGAAGTGCAGGTGGAGATGGGCCTTCGGCAGCTCAGAGAGATCACGTACACGCTCCATTCCCAGATCCTGCCGTACGTCACCGCGGTCCCGGTAGCCCGTTCCCCGAACGGGGTCTTGCTCGCACAAACGACAGGGGGCCTCCGGACATCCGGAGGCCCCCTGGGCGGTCGGTCGCGCGGCGTCAGTCCTTGGCCTCCGCCAGCAGCTTCTGAATCCGTGAGACGCCCTCGACGAGGTCCTCGTCGCCGAGCGCGTACGACAGCCGCAGATAGCCGGGCGTGCCGAACGCCTCGCCGGGCACCACCGCGACCTCGGCCTCCTCCAGGATCAGCGCGGCCAGCTCGACGGTGTCCTGCGGGCGCTTGCCCCGGATCTCCTTGCCGAGCAGCGCCTTCACCGAGGGGTAGGCGTAGAACGCGCCCTCGGGCTCGGGGCAGACCACGCCGTCGATCTCGTTCAGCATCCGCACGATGGTCCGGCGGCGCCGGTCGAACGCCTCGCGCATCTCGGCCACGGCGTCCAGGCCGCCGGAGACGGCGGCGAGCGCGGCGGCCTGCGCCACGTTCGAGACGTTGGAGGTGGCGTGCGACTGGAGGTTGGTCGCGGCCTTCACCACGTCCTTCGGGCCGATCACCCACCCGACCCGCCAGCCGGTCATGGCGTACGTCTTCGCCACCCCGTTGACCACGATGCACTTGTCGCGCAGCTCGGGCAGGAGCGCCGGCAGCGAGGTGAACTCCGCGTCGCCGTAGACCAGGTGCTCGTAGATCTCGTCGGTCAGCACCCACAGGCCGTGCTCGACGGCCCAGCGGCCGATCGCCTCGGCCTCGGCCTCCGCGTAGACGGCACCGGTCGGGTTGGAGGGGGAGACGAAGAGGACGACCTTGGTCCGCTCGGTGCGGGCCGCCTCCAACTGCTCCACCGAGACGCGGTAGCCGGTCGTCTCGTCCGCGACGACCTCCACCGGCACACCGCCGGCCAGCCGGATCGACTCCGGGTACGTCGTCCAGTACGGCGCCGGGACGATGACCTCGTCGCCCGGGTCGAGGATCGCGGCGAACGCCTCGTAGATGGCCTGCTTGCCGCCGTTGGTGACCAGGATCTGCGCCGGGTCGACCTCGTAGCCGGAGTCGCGCAGCGTCTTCGCGGCGATCGCGGCCTTCAGCTCGGGCAGCCCGCCGGCCGGGGTGTAGCGGTGGTACTTGGGGTTCTTGCACGCCTCGACGGCCGCCTCGACGATGTAGTCCGGGGTCGGGAAGTCGGGCTCACCGGCGCCGAAGCCGATCACCGGACGCCCGGCGGCCTTCAGGGCCTTGGCCTTGGCGTCCACGGCGAGGGTGGCGGACTCGGAGATCGCGCCGACTCGGGCGGAGACCCGGCGCTCGGTGGGAGGGGTTGCAGCGCTCATGGGGCCCATCGTTCCAGACCCGAAACCCGCCCGGCACGCGGGTTTCACAGTCTGAACAGCTTCCCGCGAAGGCGTGAACAACAGTCCGGAATCACCTTCCGGCCTGGGCGATCTTCACCCGGGGAGCCCCGGCGAGGCTTTCGTCGGTCCTTACTGTTCGACGCCCGGCCCGGGAACACGTACACTCTCACCTCGTCGGCCTTCAGCGGCCCGCGCTCATCCGGTGCCCACCGAGCACCCGGGCGGATGCGGTACGTTGGGGACACACAAAGGGTCGTAGCTCAATTGGTAGAGCACTGGTCTCCAAAACCAGCGGTTGGGGGTTCAAGTCCCTCCGGCCCTGCTACACACTCCTTCGCCAGGATGTGTGCGCATGTACGTACAGCAATGCACCGCCGTGCGGCTCAGACCGGGCGCGGCACGGCCACGACCCGGAATCAGGTGAGGACGAGTGACGGACGCCGTGGGCTCCATCGACATGCCTGATGCCCAGGACGAGGCTCCGGACTCCAACAAGAAGCAGCGCAAGGGCGGCAAGCGGGCCAAGAAGGGCCCGCTGAAGCGTCTCGCGCTGTTCTACCGCCAGATCATCGCGGAGCTGCGCAAGGTCGTCTGGCCCAGCCGCAACCAACTGACGACGTACACCACTGTGGTGATCATCTTCGTCGTCATCATGATCGGCCTGGTCACCGTGATTGACTATGGGCTCAGCCACGCCGCCAAGTACGTCTTCGGCTGACCCGAGAGCGAAGAGCGCCGAGGTACCCGGCGCTCCTTTCGCGTGTTCCACCCCCATGTATCCAGGAAGAAGCAGCCACCGTGTCTGACCCGAACGTGAACGACGCTGTCGAGCCTCGCGGCGAAGGGGCCGAGTCCGCCGAGGACCAGCTCGACGCCGTCGAGGGCGCGGAGCACGAGGACACCGAGACCTCCGCCGAGGTCGAGGCTGCCGAGACCGACGAGGCCGCCGAGGCCGACGTCGAGGAGACCGCCGAGACCGAGGACGTCGAGGACGCGGAGCCCGCGGACGACGCCGAGGCCGAGGAAGAGGCCGCGGACACGGCCGGCGAAGAGGCCGCGGACGAGCCCGACATCGACCCGGTCGAGAAGCTCCGCCAGGAACTGCGCGTCCTGCCCGGCGAGTGGTACGTCATCCACACCTACGCCGGCTACGAGAACCGCGTGAAGACCAACCTGGAGCAGCGCGCCGTCTCGCTCAACGTCGAGGACTACATCTTCCAGGCCGAGGTGCCGCAGGAAGAGGTCGTCCAGATCAAGAACGGCGACCGCAAGACGATCCGCCAGAACAAGCTGCCGGGTTACGTCCTGGTCCGCATGGACCTGACCAACGAGTCCTGGGGCGTCGTCCGCAACACCCCCGGCGTCACCGGCTTCGTGGGCAACGCCTACGACCCGTACCCGCTGACCCTGGACGAGATCGTCAAGATGCTCGCCCCGGAGGCCGAGGAGAAGGCCGCCCGTGAGGCCGCCGAGGCCGAGGGCAAGCCCGCGCCGCAGCGCAAGGTCGAGGTCCAGGTGCTGGACTTCGAGGTCGGCGACTCGGTCACCGTCACCGACGGCCCGTTCGCCACGCTCCAGGCCACCATCAACGAGATCAACGCCGACTCGAAGAAGGTCAAGGGCCTCGTCGAGATCTTCGGCCGCGAGACGCCGGTCGAGCTGAGCTTCGACCAGATCCAGAAGAACTAGTTTCTTCGGAACACAGCGTCCGAGCAGGTCAGACCGCTGCCCAGGTAGCCGTCTGACCTGCTCGGTTTTCAGCCGCACTTCTATACCCGTTATCGTTGTGCGGTATGCCTGCGTCCGGGTTGTCCCCCGGGAGCGGGCAGGACCCGAATCGAAAGGACCCGGAGAGCCATGCCTCCCAAGAAGAAGAAGGTCACGGGGCTCATCAAGCTCCAGATCCAGGCCGGTGCCGCCAACCCGGCTCCGCCGGTCGGCCCCGCGCTGGGCCAGCACGGCGTGAACATCATGGAGTTCTGCAAGGCCTACAACGCCGCGACCGAGTCGCAGCGCGGCTGGGTCATCCCGGTGGAGATCACGGTCTACGAGGACCGCTCCTTCACCTTCATCACCAAGACGCCGCCGGCCGCCAAGATGATCCTCAAGGCCGCGGGCGTGGAGAAGGGCTCCGGCGAGCCGCACAAGACCAAGGTCGCGAAGATCACGCGTGACCAGGTGCGTGAGATCGCCACCACCAAGATGCCCGACCTCAACGCCAACGACCTGGACGCCGCCGAGAAGATCATCGCCGGCACCGCCCGTTCCATGGGCGTCACGGTCGAGGGCTGACCCTCACCCTCGTAAGCCAGCAGTAGTGGCAGGGCCTGCTCGGCCCGGACCACAACTCCTCAGAAGCCAACAGGAGCAGTAGTGAGCAAGCGCAGCAAGTCTCTCCGCGCTGCGGACGCCAAGATCGACCGGGACAAGCTCTACGCCCCGCTCGAGGCCGTCCGTCTCGCCAAGGAGACCTCCACGACCAAGTTCGACGGCACCGTCGAGGTCGCCTTCCGCCTGGGTGTCGACCCGCGCAAGGCCGACCAGATGGTCCGTGGCACCGTGAACCTCCCGCACGGCACCGGCAAGACCGCCCGGGTCCTGGTCTTCGCGACCGGCGACCGTGCCGAGGCCGCGCGTGCCGCGGGCGCCGACATCGTCGGCGCCGACGAACTGATCGACGAGGTGTCGAAGGGCCGTCTGGACTTCGACGCCGTCGTCGCCACCCCGGACCTCATGGGCAAGGTCGGCCGCCTCGGCCGCGTCCTCGGCCCGCGTGGTCTGATGCCGAACCCGAAGACGGGCACCGTGACCCCGGACGTGGCCAAGGCCGTGACCGAGATCAAGGGCGGCAAGATCGAGTTCCGTGTCGACAAGCACGCGAACCTGCACTTCATCATCGGCAAGACGTCGTTCGACGACACCAAGCTGGTGGAGAACTACGGCGCGGCCCTGGAGGAGATCCTCCGGCTGAAGCCGTCCGCCGCCAAGGGCCGCTACATCAAGAAGGCCGCCATCAGCACCACGATGGGCCCCGGCATCCCGATCGACTCCAACCGCACCCGCAACCTCCTCGTCGAGGAGGACCCGGCGGCGGTCTGAGCCCTCGGCTCGCCCCCAGCGGTTCCACGGGCCCCGCACCTTCCCAGGTGCGGGGCCCGTCCCCGTTCCCGACCGGGTACGACCGCCCGGACCCTGGGTTAGCGTGCGGGCACGCAACCGACAGGGGTGGGTGGGACATGACGGGCACGACACCGCGTCGCAGGGCCTCGGGGATCGCGCTGACGGCCGTACTGCTGGGTGCCACCGCCTGCTCCGGCGAGGAGCCCGCCCCCGCGGCCCCTGCTCCGGCCGAGCGGGCCCTGCGCGCCGTCGAGCGGGCCACCGACCGGGCCGGGTCGGCGCGGGTCACCTCCACCACGGTCATGGGCAGCGAACTGTCCATCGAGGCGGCCGGCGCCCTCGGATGGCGGGACGACGGCCTCACCGGCACCCTCACCATCACGTACACCGGCGGCACCACCGCCGAGACCATGCGCGAGCTGGGCACCACCTCCATGGAGGCCCGCTACCTGCCCGACGCGTACTACGCGCGGATGGGCGACGCCTTCGCCGACAAGCTGGGCGGCCGGCACTGGATCAGGTACGACTACGAGGACCTGGAGAGCCTCGGCGGGGGAGCGGGCGCCGGATTCGCCGACCAGATGCGCACCAGTACGCCCCAGCAGTCCGTCAAGCGGCTGCTGACCGCCGACGACGTCCGCAAGGTCGGCGTGGGGACCACCCGCGGCCAGCGCACCACGCACTACTCCGGCACCGTCGACGGCCCCGGCACCCAGACCGTCGACGTCTGGGTCAACGACCAGGACCTGCTGGTCAAGAAGGTCGAGCGGGGCAGCACCGAATCCGGCCGGCTGACCCAGACCGCGTACTACGGCGACTACGGCGTCCGCGCCGCCGCCGAACGGCCCCCGGCCGGCGACACGGCCGACTTCGAGGAACTCCTCGGCCGGGAGACCGGCGGTTCCGAGCCGTCCTGACCGCGCGGAAACCACCGGAGCGGGCGGATTTGCTTGACACCGCCCCGGTCCCGTACGCTTCCACAGAAGCCAAAGACCGCTGGTCGTTGCCGTGCGCTCGTGAGAGGGCGCGGTGGCCGAAGGAACCGCTGAACTGCGGACGACCCGCGCAGGTGACATTGGAGAAGCTCCCGGAGTGCGCGCCGTGTGCGCGGATGGATTCCGGTCGAGCTACGCCCCGTGCGCCTGCGCCGGGGCGTTTCGTTTTCCCCAGTCCTCCTTCGGGTCCGCGCGGTCCGAATCACCCGGAAGGAGGCCGAGGCTCTATGGCGAGGCCCGACAAGGCTGCCGCGGTTGCCGAGCTGACGGACAAGTTCCGCAGCTCCAACGCCGCCGTGCTGACCGAGTACCGCGGTCTCACCGTGGCGCAGCTCAAGACGCTGCGCCGGTCGCTCGGTGAGAACGCCCAGTACGCCGTGGTGAAGAACACGCTGACCAAGATTGCGGCCAACGAGGCCGGGATCACGACGCTGGACGACCAGTTCAATGGTCCGACGGCTGTCGCCTTCATCACCGGTGACCCGGTGGAGTCGGCGAAGGGTCTGCGCGACTTCGCCAAGGACAACCCCGATCTCGTCATCAAGGGCGGTGTCCTTGACGGCAAGGCGCTGTCCGCCGACGAGATCAAGAAGCTTGCGGACCTCGAGTCCCGCGAGGTTCTGCTCTCCAAGCTGGCCGGTGCCATGAAGGGCAAGCAGTCCCAGGCTGCCTCTGTCTTCCAGGCGCTGCCGTCGAAGCTCGTCCGCACCGTGGACGCGCTCCGTGCCAAGCAGGACGAGCAGGGCGGTGCCGAGTAATTCGGCTCGCTTTCTGACTCACGCCGCCTAGCGGCGGGGGTCGCAGCGGGCCCGACGTACGCCCGCCTCACCCAGTACATCCGGCACCTGCCGATTTAGTGGAAGGACCGCCATCATGGCGAAGCTCAGCCAGGAAGACCTGCTCGCGCAGTTCGAGGAGATGACCCTCATCGAGCTCTCCGAGTTCGTGAAGGCCTTCGAGGAGAAGTTCGACGTCACCGCCGCCGCCGCCGCGCCGGTCGTGGTCCAGGGCCAGGGTGGCGGCGGCGCCGCCGAGGCCGTCGAGGAGAAGGACGAGTTCGACGTCGTCCTCACCGGCGCCGGTGACAAGAAGATCCAGGTCATCAAGGTCGTGCGCGAGCTGACCTCCCTCGGTCTGAAGGAGGCCAAGGACCTGGTCGACGGCACCCCGAAGCCGGTCCTGGAGAAGGTCAACAAGGAGCAGGCCGACAAGGCCGCCGAGGCCCTCAAGGGCGCCGGCGCCTCCGTCGAGGTCAAGTAACACCTTCGCGTCCGCGGAAAACGGCTCCCGAGGGCTGTAACGCGGACGCATCGAGGAGCGATCATCCATCCGGGTGGTCGCTCTTCGGCGTTCCCGGGGGTGCGGCCACGGTTGCCTTGCTCGCGTGTTAGCGCGGGGTATGGTGATCTTCGTCGTGTCGCCGAGCGTCCCGGTTCGGGTCAGGGGGGCCTTGACGAACCGCACGCAGCGCGCAATTCTCAGGACGCGTCGTCACAACGATCCGGGTTCCGAGGCATGGATCGGCGACGAAGAGGGCAGTATCAACGTGCGTTGAGGGCAGGCATGCCGCAGACGTTGAGAACAGTGAGGGTAGTGAGGCGCTCCAAAGAGCGGGACTGGACATCAGTGTGCCAAGTGGCTACACTGACCCTTTGCGCTGCCTGTTAGCTGCTCCCTGCCCGTCACCAGGGGCATGCCCTCACCTGAGCATCGAGACCGGAAGTCCCTGAACTGGCCGAACGGCCGGAAATGGGAAGTCTGTCCCCGTGCACAGGAGAGGGACCGGTACGCGCGTAGTGAGTCCGAGCCCTCGGAAGGACCCCCTCTTGGCCGCCTCGCGCAACGCCTCGACCGCGAATACGAACAACGCTGCCAGCACCGCCCCGCTGCGCATCTCTTTTGCAAAGATCAAGGAGCCCCTCGAGGTTCCGAACCTCCTCGCGCTGCAAACCGAGAGCTTCGACTGGCTGCTCGGCAACGACGCGTGGAAGGCTCGCGTCGAGGAGGCCCTGGAGAACGGTCAGGACGTCCCCACCAAGTCCGGTCTGGAGGAGATCTTCGAGGAGATCTCTCCGATCGAGGACTTCTCCGGGTCGATGTCGCTGACCTTCCGCGACCACCGCTTCGAGCCGCCGAAGAACTCCATCGACGAGTGCAAGGAGCGCGACTTCACGTTCGCCGCCCCGCTCTTCGTCACGGCCGAGTTCACCAACAACGAGACCGGCGAGATCAAGTCCCAGACGGTCTTCATGGGCGACTTCCCGCTCATGACCAACAAGGGCACCTTCGTCATCAACGGCACCGAGCGTGTCGTGGTGTCGCAGCTCGTCCGTTCCCCCGGCGTCTACTTCGACTCCAGCATCGACAAGACGTCCGACAAGGACATCTTCTCCGCCAAGATCATCCCGTCCCGGGGTGCCTGGCTGGAGATGGAGATCGACAAGCGCGACATGGTCGGTGTCCGCATCGACCGCAAGCGCAAGCAGTCCGTCACCGTCCTGCTCAAGGCGCTCGGCTGGACCACCGAGCAGATCCTGGAGGAGTTCGGCGAGTACGAGTCGATGCGCGCCACCCTGGAGAAGGACCACACCCAGGGCCAGGACGACGCGCTGCTCGACATCTACCGCAAGCTGCGTCCGGGCGAGCCGCCGACCCGTGAGGCCGCGCAGACGCTGCTCGAGAACCTCTACTTCAACCCCAAGCGCTACGACCTGGCCAAGGTCGGCCGTTACAAGGTCAACAAGAAGCTGGGCGCCGACGCCCCGCTCGACGCCGGCATCCTGACCGTCGAGGACATCATCTCGACGATCAAGTACCTGGTGAAGCTGCACGCCGGCGAGACCGAGACGACCGCGGACAACGGTCAGACGATCGTCGTCGAGACCGACGACATCGACCACTTCGGCAACCGCCGTCTGCGCAGCGTCGGCGAGCTGATCCAGAACCAGGTCCGTACGGGTCTGGCGCGTATGGAGCGGGTGGTCCGCGAGCGGATGACCACCCAGGACGTCGAGGCGATCACGCCCCAGACCCTGATCAACATCCGGCCGGTCGTCGCCTCCATCAAGGAGTTCTTCGGCACCAGCCAGCTCTCGCAGTTCATGGACCAGAACAACCCGCTGTCGGGTCTCACCCACAAGCGCCGTCTGTCGGCTCTCGGCCCGGGTGGCCTCTCCCGTGAGCGGGCCGGCTTCGAGGTCCGTGACGTGCACCCCTCGCACTACGGCCGCATGTGCCCGATCGAGACGCCCGAAGGCCCGAACATCGGTCTGATCGGCTCGCTCGCCTCCTACGGCCGGGTCAACGCGTTCGGTTTCGTCGAGACCCCGTACCGCAAGGTCATCGACGGCCAGGTCACCGACGACGTCGACTACCTGACCGCCGACGAGGAGGACCGCTTCGTCATCGCACAGGCCAACGCCACGCTGGGCGACGACATGCGGTTCGCCGAGGCCCGGGTGCTGGTGCGCCGCAAGGGCGGCGAGGTCGACTACGTCGGCCCCGGGGACGTGGACTACATGGACGTCTCGCCGCGCCAGATGGTGTCGGTCGCGACCGCCATGATCCCCTTCCTGGAGCACGACGACGCCAACCGCGCCCTCATGGGCGCGAACATGATGCGCCAGGCCGTCCCGCTCATCAAGAGCGAGTCGCCGCTGGTCGGCACCGGCATGGAGTACCGCTCCGCGGTCGACGCCGGTGACGTGGTCAAGGCCGAGAAGCCGGGTGTGGTCCAGGAGGTCTCCGCGGACTACATCACCACCGCCAACGACGACGGCACGTACATCACGTACCGCCTGGCCAAGTTCGCCCGCTCCAACCAGGGCACCTCGGTCAACCAGAAGGTCATCGTCAACGAGGGCGACCGGATCATCACCGGCCAGGTCCTCGCCGACGGCCCCGCCACCGAGAACGGCGAGATGGCGCTCGGCAAGAACCTGCTGGTCGCGTTCATGCCGTGGGAGGGTCACAACTACGAGGACGCGATCATCCTGTCGCAGCGCCTCGTCCAGGACGACGTCCTCTCCTCGATCCACATCGAGGAGCACGAGGTCGACGCCCGTGACACCAAGCTCGGCCCGGAGGAGATCACCCGGGACATCCCGAACGTCTCCGAGGAGGTCCTCGCCGACCTCGACGAGCGCGGCATCATCCGTATCGGCGCCGAGGTCATCGCCGGCGACATCCTCGTCGGCAAGGTGACCCCCAAGGGCGAGACCGAGCTGACCCCCGAGGAGCGCCTGCTGCGCGCGATCTTCGGCGAGAAGGCCCGTGAGGTCCGTGACACCTCGCTGAAGGTGCCGCACGGCGAGACCGGCAAGGTCATCGGCGTCCGCGTCTTCGACCGCGAGGAGGGCGACGAGCTTCCCCCCGGTGTCAACCAGCTCGTGCGCGTGTACGTCGCGCAGAAGCGCAAGATCACCGACGGTGACAAGCTCGCCGGCCGCCACGGCAACAAGGGCGTCATCTCCAAGATCCTGCCGATCGAGGACATGCCGTTCCTGGAGGACGGCACCCCGGTCGACATCATCCTCAACCCGCTGGGCGTCCCGTCCCGGATGAACCCGGGACAGGTCCTGGAGATCCACCTCGGCTGGCTCGCCAGCCGCGGCTGGGACGTCTCCGGCCTCGCGGAGGAGTGGGCGCAGCGCCTCCAGGTCATCGGCGCCGACAAGGTCGAGCCCGGGACCAACGTCGCCACCCCGGTCTTCGACGGTGCGCGCGAGGACGAGCTGGCCGGTCTGCTCCAGCACACCATCCCCAACCGCGACGGCGAGCGCATGGTGCTCCCGACCGGTAAGGCGCGGCTGTTCGACGGCCGCAGCGGTGAGCCGTTCCCGGACCCGATCTCGGTCGGCTACATGTACATCCTCAAGCTGCACCACCTGGTCGACGACAAGCTGCACGCCCGTTCGACCGGCCCGTACTCGATGATCACCCAGCAGCCGCTGGGTGGTAAGGCCCAGTTCGGTGGCCAGCGCTTCGGTGAGATGGAGGTGTGGGCGCTGGAGGCGTACGGCGCCGCGTACGCCCTCCAGGAGCTGCTGACCATCAAGTCCGACGACGTCACCGGCCGCGTGAAGGTCTACGAGGCCATCGTCAAGGGCGAGAACATCCCTGAGCCCGGCATCCCCGAGTCCTTCAAGGTGCTCATCAAGGAGATGCAGTCCCTGTGCCTCAACGTGGAGGTGCTGTCCTCGGACGGCATGTCCATCGAGATGCGCGACACCGACGAGGACGTCTTCCGCGCGGCGGAGGAGCTCGGCATCGACCTGTCCCGGCGCGAGCCGAGCAGCGTCGAAGAGGTCTGACGGGAGTCCGGCGGGCCTTGAGCGATCAAGGCCCGCCGGCCCCAGGACCCCCGTATCAGACCCCAAGACTTACAACCCTGAGAGGGATTGACGCATAGTGCTCGACGTCAACTTCTTCGATGAGCTCCGGATCGGCCTGGCCACCGCCGACGACATCCGTCAGTGGAGCCACGGCGAGGTCAAGAAGCCCGAGACCATCAACTACCGCACCCTCAAGCCGGAGAAGGACGGACTCTTCTGCGAGAAGATCTTCGGCCCCACCCGGGACTGGGAGTGCTACTGCGGCAAGTACAAGCGCGTCCGCTTCAAGGGCATCATCTGTGAGCGCTGTGGCGTGGAGGTCACGCGCGCCAAGGTGCGCCGTGAGCGGATGGGCCACATCGAGCTGGCCGCCCCCGTCACGCACATCTGGTACTTCAAGGGCGTCCCGTCGCGGCTGGGCTACCTGCTCGACCTCGCCCCGAAGGACCTGGAGAAGGTCATCTACTTCGCGGCGTACATGATCACGTACGTCGACGAGGAGCGCCGCACGCGCGACCTGCCCTCGCTGGAGGCGCACGTCTCCGTCGAGCGCCAGCAGATCGAGCAGCGCCGCGACGCCGACCTGGAGGCCCGCGCCAAGAAGCTCGAGACGGACCTCGCCGAGCTGGAGGCCGAGGGCGCCAAGGCCGATGTGCGCCGCAAGGTGCGCGAGGGCGCCGAGCGCGAGATGAAGCAGCTCCGCGACCGCGCCCAGCGCGAGATCGACCGCCTCGACGAGGTGTGGAACCGGTTCAAGAACCTCAAGGTCCAGGACCTGGAGGGCGACGAGCTGCTCTACCGCGAGCTGCGCGACCGCTTCGGCACGTACTTCGACGGCTCGATGGGTGCCGCGGCGCTGCAGAAGCGCCTGGAGTCCTTCGACCTCGAGGAGGAGGCCGAGAAGCTCCGCGAGATCATCCGTACCGGCAAGGGCCAGAAGAAGACCCGCGCGCTCAAGCGCCTCAAGGTCGTCTCCGCCTTCCTGCAGACCAGCAACAGCCCCAAGGGCATGGTGCTGGACTGCGTGCCGGTCATCCCGCCGGACCTGCGTCCGATGGTGCAGTTGGACGGTGGCCGCTTCGCGACCTCCGACCTCAACGACCTGTACCGCCGCGTCATCAACCGCAACAACCGCCTGAAGCGGCTTCTCGACCTCGGCGCGCCCGAGATCATCGTGAACAACGAGAAGCGCATGCTCCAGGAGGCCGTCGACGCGCTCTTCGACAACGGCCGCCGCGGCCGCCCGGTCACGGGCCCCGGCAACCGTCCGCTGAAGTCGCTGTCCGACATGCTCAAGGGCAAGCAGGGCCGCTTCCGCCAGAACCTGCTCGGCAAGCGCGTGGACTACTCCGCGCGTTCCGTGATCGTCGTCGGTCCGCAGCTCAAGCTGCACCAGTGCGGTCTGCCGAAGGCGATGGCGCTGGAGCTGTTCAAGCCGTTCGTGATGAAGCGCCTGGTGGACCTCAACCACGCGCAGAACATCAAGAGCGCCAAGCGCATGGTCGAGCGTGGCCGCACCGTGGTGTACGACGTCCTCGAAGAGGTCATCGCCGAGCACCCGGTGCTGCTGAACCGCGCGCCCACGCTGCACCGCCTCGGCATCCAGGCCTTCGAGCCGCAGTTGGTCGAGGGCAAGGCCATCCAGATCCACCCGCTCGTCTGCACCGCGTTCAACGCGGACTTCGACGGTGACCAGATGGCCGTCCACCTGCCGCTCTCCGCGGAGGCGCAGGCCGAGGCCCGCATCCTGATGCTGTCGTCGAACAACATCCTCAAGCCCGCCGACGGCCGTCCGGTGACGATGCCGACCCAGGACATGGTCCTCGGTCTGTTCTTCCTCACCACCGACGGCGAGGGCCGCAACGTCAAGGGCGAGGACCGGGCGTTCGCGTCCGTCGCCGAGGCCATCATGGCGTTCGACTCGGGCGAGCTGTCGCTCCAGGCGAAGGTCGACATCCGCTTCCCGGTGGGCACCATCCCGCCGCGCGGCTGGACCCCGCCGGCGCGTGAGGAGGGCGAGCCCGAGTGGCAGCAGGGTGACACCTTCACGCTGCGCACCACGCTGGGCCGCGCGCTCTTCAACGAGCTGCTGCCCGAGGACTACCCGTTCGTCGACTACGAGGTCGGCAAGAAGCAGCTCTCCGAGATCGTCAACGACCTCGCCGAGCGCTACCCGAAGGTCATCGTGGCGGCGACGCTCGACAACCTGAAGGCGTCCGGCTTCTTCTGGGCGACCCGCTCCGGTGTCACCGTGGCCATCTCCGACGTCGTCGTTCCCGAGGCGAAGAAGGAGATCGTCAAGGGCTACGAGGCGCAGGACGAGAAGGTCCAGAAGCAGTACGAGCGCGGTCTGATCACCAAGGACGAGCGCACGCAGGAGCTCATCGCGATCTGGACCAAGGCGACCAACGAGGTCGCCGAGGCGATGAACGACAACTTCCCGAAGACCAACCCGATCTTCATGATGGTGAACTCGGGCGCCCGAGGGAACATGATGCAGATGCGTCAGATCGCCGGTATGCGCGGTCTGGTGTCCAACGCCAAGAACGAGACCATCCCGCGGCCCATCAAGGCGTCGTTCCGTGAGGGTCTGTCCGTGCTGGAGTACTTCATCTCCACCCACGGTGCCCGTAAGGGTCTGGCGGACACCGCCCTGCGTACCGCCGACTCGGGTTACCTCACCCGTCGTCTGGTGGACGTCTCCCAGGACGTCATCATCCGCGAGGAGGACTGCGGCACCGACCGCGGCCTGCGCCTCAGGATCGCCGACCGCAACGCCGAGGGCGCCCTGCTCAAGACGGAGAACGTCGAGACGTCCGTGTACGCCCGCTGCCTCGCCGAGGACATCGTGGTCGACGGCAAGGTGCTGGCCCCGGCCGGCACCGACCTCGGCGACGTGCTCATCGACGAGCTGGTCAAGCACGGCGTCGAGGAGGTCAAGACCCGCTCGGTCCTGACCTGCGAGTCCGCCGTCGGCACCTGCGCCATGTGCTACGGCCGCTCGCTGGCCACCGGCAAGCTGGTCGACATCGGTGAGGCGGTCGGCATCATCGCCGCCCAGTCCATCGGTGAGCCCGGCACCCAGCTCACGATGCGTACCTTCCACACCGGTGGTGTGGCCGGTGACGACATCACGCAGGGTCTGCCGCGTGTCGTCGAGCTGTTCGAGGCCCGTACCCCGAAGGGTGTCGCCCCGATCTCCGAGGCCAGCGGCCGGGTGCGGATCGAGGAGACCGAGAAGACCAAGAAGATCGTCATCACGCCGGACGACGGCAGCGACGAGACGGCGTACCCGATCTCCAAGCGCGCCCGTCTGCTGGTGGGCGAGGGCGACCACGTCGAGGTGGGCCAGAAGCTCACCGTGGGTGCCACCAACCCGCACGACGTGCTGCGCATCCTGGGCCAGCGCGCCGTCCAGGTCCACCTGGTCGGCGAGGTCCAGAAGGTCTACAACTCGCAGGGTGTGTCGATCCACGACAAGCACATCGAGATCATCATCCGGCAGATGCTGCGCCGCGTGACGATCATCGAGTCCGGCGACGCCGAGCTGCTGCCCGGCGAGCTGGTCGAGCGCTCGAAGTTCGAGACCGAGAACCGGCGTGTGGTCCAGGAGGGCGGTCACCCGGCCTCGGGCCGTCCGCAGCTCATGGGCATCACCAAGGCCTCGCTGGCGACGGAATCCTGGCTGTCGGCCGCCTCCTTCCAGGAGACGACCCGAGTCCTGACGGACGCGGCGATCAACGCCAAGTCCGACAGCCTCATCGGCCTCAAGGAGAACGTCATCATCGGTAAGCTCATCCCGGCCGGTACGGGTCTGTCCCGCTACCGCAACATCCGGGTCGAGCCGACCGAGGAAGCCAAGGCCGCGATGTACTCGGCCGTCGGCTACGACGACATCGACTACTCGCCGTTCGGCACGGGCTCCGGCCAGGCGGTGCCGCTGGAGGACTACGACTACGGTCCGTACAACCAGTAACAGTCGGTTCTGAGGGGCGGTCACCTTTTGGGGTGGCCGCCCTTCGGCGCATCATGGAGGCAACCCCGTCGCGGGAGGTGCTCTCCGGTGTCGTATCCGTCCTGGCAGCCTCAGCCTCAGCCCTGGCACGGGCAGGGGGCTCCGTCGATGCTCGCTTCGCACGCCGATCGGGAGCGGGCCGTGGATGTGCTCAGAGCCGGGTACGGCGAGGGGCGGATGGAGCGCGAGGAGTTCGAGAAACGGGTCGCGCGGGCGTACGCGGCGCGTACGGTGGGCGAGCTGTCGGTGCTGGTGGCCGATCTGCCGCAGGGGCCGCTGCCCGCGGTCCCGGCGCTCCAGGCGCCGCCGCAGGGGGCCGTGCGGCCGGCGTTCCTGCCGGCGGGGCGGCCCCGGACCAACGAGAAGGCGATCGGCGCGGCGATCTGCGGGCTGCTGTGCCTGCCGACGGCCGGGCTGACCGGGATTCCGGCGGTGGTGCTGGGGCACGCGGCCCGTTCCGAGATCCGCCGCAAGGGGGAGTCCGGCGACGGGCTGGCGATGACCGGGCTGGTCCTCGGCTGGCTCTCCACGGCCGGCTGGGCGCTGCTGGTGGTCCTGATGGTGGCGGTGGCCGCCGCGTCCGGGTGAGGGCCCTGAGGGGCCGCCCCGGGGCTCCTCAGCGTGGGCCGGGCGTGGGTCTGCGGCGACCGGACGGCGTGGTGGGACTTGACACGGGGCCGGTGGGGATGCCGGGCGGACCCCATTTGTTTTGACCACAGCGAATGCGATAGGTACGCTCAGACCTTGTGCCTGGGGTGTGCCCTGGCGCTCGTGCGTGCCTTGAACCGCGCGGGAGCCGAGCGCGGCCACCGTGATCCGTGCCCTTTTCGCCTCGCGGCGGAAGTCCGCCGGTTCCGACACACCCGACCGCGTGGGTCGGCGACGTTCCAGGTTAGCTTCACCATTCGGCACACAGAAACCGGAGAAGTAGTGCCTACGATCCAGCAGCTGGTCCGCAAGGGCCGGCAGGACAAGGTCGAGAAGAACAAGACGCCGGCACTCGAGGGCTCCCCTCAGCGTCGGGGCGTCTGCACGCGTGTGTTCACGACCACCCCGAAGAAGCCGAACTCGGCCCTGCGTAAGGTCGCGCGTGTGCGTCTGACCAGCGGGATCGAGGTCACCGCTTACATTCCGGGTGAGGGACACAACCTGCAGGAGCACTCCATCGTGCTCGTGCGCGGCGGCCGTGTGAAGGACCTGCCGGGTGTTCGCTACAAGATCATCCGCGGCTCGCTCGACACCCAGGGTGTCAAGAACCGCAAGCAGGCCCGCAGCCGCTACGGCGCCAAGAAGGAGAAGTAAGAATGCCTCGTAAGGGCCCCGCCCCGAAGCGCCCGGTCATCATCGACCCGGTCTACGGCTCTCCTCTGGTGACCTCCCTGATCAACAAGGTGCTGCTGAACGGCAAGCGCTCCACCGCCGAGCGCATCGTCTACGGCGCCATGGAGGGCCTGCGCGAGAAGACCGGCAACGACCCGGTCATCACGCTCAAGCGCGCTCTGGAGAACATCAAGCCGACCCTTGAGGTCAAGTCCCGCCGTGTCGGTGGCGCCACCTACCAGGTGCCGGTCGAGGTCAAGCCCGGCCGCGCCAACACCCTGGCGCTGCGCTGGCTCGTCGGTTACTCCCGCGCCCGTCGCGAGAAGACCATGACCGAGCGGCTGCTCAACGAACTCCTCGACGCCAGCAACGGCCTGGGTGCCGCTGTGAAGAAGCGCGAGGACACGCACAAGATGGCCGAGTCCAACAAGGCCTTCGCGCACTACCGCTGGTAGTCGCTTCCCCCATCGAGACCGAGAGAAGACTGAAGCCTTATGGCTACCACTTCACTTGACCTGGCCAAGGTCCGCAACATCGGGATCATGGCCCACATCGACGCGGGCAAGACGACCACCACCGAGCGGATCCTGTTCTACACCGGTGTGTCGTACAAGATCGGTGAGGTCCACGACGGTGCCGCGACCATGGACTGGATGGAGCAGGAGCAGGAGCGTGGCATCACGATCACCTCTGCTGCCACCACCTGTCACTGGCCGCTGGAGGACGTCGACCACACCATCAACATCATCGACACCCCGGGCCACGTCGACTTCACCGTCGAGGTAGAGCGTTCCCTGCGTGTGCTCGACGGTGCCGTGACGGTGTTCGACGGCGTCGCCGGTGTCGAGCCGCAGTCCGAGACGGTGTGGCGTCAGGCGGACCGCTACGGCGTGCCGCGTATCTGCTTCGTCAACAAGCTCGACCGCACCGGTGCCGAGTTCCACCGCTGCGTCGACATGATCAGCGACCGCCTGGGTGCGCAGCCGCTGGTCATGCAGCTCCCGATCGGTGCCGAGGCCGACTTCAAGGGCGTCGTCGACCTCGTGACGATGAAGGCCTTCGTCTGGTCCGCCGAGGCGACCAAGGGCGAGATGTACGACATCGTCGACATCCCGGAGACGCACACCGAGGCTGCCGAGGAGTACCGCGGCAAGCTGCTCGAGGCCGTCGCCGAGAACGACGAAGAGCTGATGGAGCTGTACCTGGAGGGCACCGAGCCCACCGTGGAGCAGCTCTACGCGGCGATCCGCCGTATCACGATCGCCTCCGGCAAGGGTGAGGGCACCACCGTCACCCCCGTCTTCTGCGGCACCGCCTTCAAGAACAAGGGCGTCCAGCCCCTGCTCGACGCGGTCGTGCGCTACCTTCCGTCGCCGGTCGACATCGAGGCCATCGAGGGCCACGACGTCAAGGACCCGGAGAAGGTCATCGCGCGCAAGCCGTCCGACGACGAGCCGCTCGCGGCGCTGGCGTTCAAGATCATGAGCGACCCGCACCTCGGCAAGCTCACCTTCGTCCGCGTGTACTCCGGCCGCCTGGAGTCCGGCACCGCCGTGCTGAACTCCGTCAAGGGCCGCAAGGAGCGCATCGGCAAGATCTACCGCATGCACGCCAACAAGCGTGAGGAGATCGAGTCGGTGGGCGCCGGTGACATCGTCGCCGTGATGGGTCTGAAGCAGACCACGACCGGTGAGACGCTGGCCGACGAGAAGAACCCGGTGATCCTGGAGTCCATGGACTTCCCGGCGCCGGTCATCGAGGTCGCGATCGAGCCCAAGTCCAAGGGCGACCAGGAGAAGCTGGGTGTCGCCATCCAGCGTCTCGCGGAGGAGGACCCCTCCTTCCAGGTGCACACCAACGAGGAGACCGGCCAGACCGTCATCGGCGGTATGGGCGAGCTGCACCTCGAGGTGCTGGTCGACCGGATGAAGCGCGAGTTCAAGGTCGAGGCCAACGTCGGCAAGCCGCAGGTCGCGTACCGTGAGACGATCCGCAAGGCCGTCGAGAAGGTCGAGTTCACCCACAAGAAGCAGACGGGTGGCACCGGCCAGTTCGCTCGCGTCATCATCGCGGTCGAGCCGCTCGAGGGCGGCGACGCCTCCTACGAGTTCGTCAACAAGGTCACCGGTGGTCGCATCCCGAAGGAGTACATCCCTTCGGTCGACGCCGGCTGCCAGGAGGCCATGCAGTTCGGCATCCTCGCCGGTTACGAGATGACCGGTGTGCGCGTGACCCTGCTCGACGGTGCGTACCACGAGGTCGACTCCTCGGAGCTGGCCTTCAAGATCGCCGGTTCGCAGGCCTTCAAGGAGGCCGCGCGCAAGGCGTCCCCCGTGCTCCTGGAGCCGATGATGGCCGTCGAGGTCACCACGCCCGAGGACTACATGGGTGACGTGATCGGCGACATCAACTCCCGCCGTGGCCAGATCCAGGCCATGGAGGAGCGGGCGGGTGCCCGCGTCGTCAAGGGTCTCGTGCCCCTGTCGGAGATGTTCGGCTACGTCGGAGACCTCCGCAGCAAGACGTCGGGTCGCGCGAGCTACTCGATGCAGTTCGACTCCTACGCCGAGGTTCCGCGGAACGTCGCCGAGGAGATCATCGCGAAGGCCAAGGGCGAGTAACGGACCTCGCGTCCACGCCGTAGGCTTGACTCCGGAGCCTTGAGGGGCGAACCACCGCGATCGCGGCGGATCGCCCCGCGGGCCCGGGTTTTGACAGCAAAGATCACCTGGCGCCGATGAAGTAAGGCGTACCAGAACCACTCCACAGGAGGACCCCAGTGGCGAAGGCGAAGTTCGAGCGGACTAAGCCGCACGTCAACATCGGCACCATCGGTCACATCGACCACGGTAAGACGACCCTCACGGCCGCCATTACCAAGGTGCTGCACGACGCGTACCCGGACCTGAACGAGGCCACCCCGTTCGACAACATCGACAAGGCGCCGGAAGAGCGTCAGCGCGGTATCACCATCTCCATCGCGCACGTCGAGTACCAGACCGAAGCGCGTCACTACGCCCACGTCGACTGCCCCGGTCACGCGGACTACATCAAGAACATGATCACGGGTGCGGCGCAGATGGACGGCGCCATCCTCGTGGTCGCCGCCACCGACGGCCCGATGCCGCAGACCAAGGAGCACGTGCTCCTGGCCCGCCAGGTCGGCGTCCCGTACATCGTCGTCGCCCTGAACAAGGCCGACATGGTGGACGACGAGGAGATCATGGAGCTCGTCGAGCTCGAGGTCCGTGAGCTCCTCTCCGAGTACGAGTTCCCCGGCGACGACCTCCCGGTCGTCAAGGTCTCCGCTCTCAAGGCCCTCGAGGGCGAGAAGGAGTGGGTGGACTCCGTCCTCAACCTGATGAAGGCCGTCGACGAGTCGATCCCGGAGCCGGAGCGCGACGTCGACAAGCCGTTCCTCATGCCGATCGAGGACGTCTTCACCATCACCGGTCGCGGTACGGTCGTCACCGGCCGTATCGAGCGCGGTGTCCTCAAGGTGAACGAGGAAGTCGAGATCATCGGCATCAAGCAGGAGAAGACCAAGACCACGGTTACGGGCATCGAGATGTTCCGTAAGCTGCTGGACGAGGGTCAGGCCGGTGAGAACGTCGGTCTGCTGCTCCGCGGCATCAAGCGCGAGGACGTCGAGCGCGGCCAGGTCATCATCAAGCCGGGCACCGTCACCCCGCACACGGAGTTCGAGGCCCAGGCCTACATCCTGTCCAAGGACGAGGGTGGCCGCCACACGCCGTTCTTCAACAACTACCGCCCGCAGTTCTACTTCCGTACGACGGACGTGACCGGCGTGGTGACCCTCCCCGAGGGCACCGAGATGGTCATGCCGGGTGACAACACCGAGATGAAGGTGGAGCTCATCCAGCCCGTCGCCATGGAGGAGGGCCTGAAGTTCGCCATCCGCGAGGGTGGCCGGACCGTGGGCGCCGGCCAGGTCACCAAGATCAACAAGTGACCTAGTGGCTCCTGAGGGGCCCGTACGACTTCGGTCGTACGGGCCCCTTCGCCGTTTCCGGTGGGGATACAGTGCCGAGTGCTCGGTCACCTGTTCGTACGACCTGTGAGAGTGAGTGCTGTGAGCAGCGTCCCGCCCGCCGGCAGCCCGGACGAGGGGTCCTCGATATCCGACGAGGAACTGGAGAGGTTCCTGCGGGAGTCGGCCGAGGGCGTCGGGTCGCCGCCGAAGGAGCCGTCGGCACGGGCCCGGATGGTGGCCCGGCGGTTGGCCGAGGAGGGGGCCGCCGCCCCGGCCGCGTGGCGCCCGGGGCCTCCCGTGCGGATCGGCGGCGTCGGCCGGACGCGCCGGCGCGGGCTGCTCACCGTGGTCGGCGTGCTGATCGCCGCGGTCGTCGCCGTGCTCGCCGTACGCCCCTCGCTGCTGCTGGACCGGTTCCGCGGGGACGGGGCGGGAACCAGCGCCTCACCCGGCCCCGCCGGGGGACCGACCCGCGCCGAGCCGTTCCGCGGCTCGCCCGCCGCCGACTGGGCGGAGGGCGCGGACGCCATCGTGCCGCCGGCGGCCAGGGCCGTCCCCGGGGTCACCGAGGCGGAGGTGGCGCGGGCGCTGCGCCGCACGAAGGAGTTCCTGGTCGCCGCCAACCTGGACCCGGGCGTGCTGCGCGGCGAGCGGCCCGCGAGGGCGATCGGCCTGCTGGACCCGAAGAGTCCCGGGCTGCCGGCGAAGGTGAGGCGGTCGTTGAGCGCGCCGGACCGCACCAACGACCCGCTGCTGCTGTTCACCCGGTTCGACCCGGCGCAGGTCCGGGTGCTCGGGGACGTGGTCAAGGTCCGCGGCGAGATGACGGTGCGCGCGGGCGAGCCCGGGGTGGCGGAGGTGCGCGCCGACTACACCTTCGTGTACCCGCTGGTCCGTGCGGCGGGCGGCGACGAGGTCGCCCGGACCGTCGTCCGGCGCAGCCTCACCTTCGCCGTGTCCGACCCGGACCGCTGGGACGTCACCGAGGGGCGGCTGCTGCCGAAGTCGTACTACTCCGACTTCGGCAACACCGCCTGCGAGGTGTACGACGGCTATCTGCACCCCTCGTTCGGCGAAGGGCCCGCCACCGGCGAACCGGCGACGGGCCCCACCGTCGACCCCTACGACCGCGGCCGGCCGCTGACGGGGGACGGGCGCGACGAGTGCGGGGAGGTCACCCGCACCTGACGCGCGTGACCGGGCGGTGCGCTCACGCCCGCTGCCACAGCGCGGGCACGTTCGGGGGCTCCCAGCCCGGCTGGGCCTGGTGCGTCTGGAGGCAGCGGTAGGTCGCGCCGCCGTACGTCACGGTGTCACCGGCCTGGTAGACGGTGCCGGCCGCCCAGGTGCCGCCGGGCTCGCCCGGCTCGCCCGGGTTGCCTGGGTCGTCGGTGGTGGTCTTCAGGGTGAGGCCGTAGTTCTGCAGCAGCGGGTTGATCGGCTGGAAGTACGTGGTGCCGCCGCTGGAGCAGTTGCCCGAGCCGCCCGAGGTGACGCCCTGCGCCTGGCTGCCGGAGATGAAGGAGCCGCCGGAGTCGCCGGGCTCGGCGCAGACCGAGGTGCGGGTGACTCCGGTGATGGTGCCCTCGGGGTAGGTCACGCTGGTGTTGAGCTGCTGGACGGTGCCGCAGTGCCAGCCGGTGGTCGAGCCGGAACGGCACACCGACGCGCCGACCGTGGCCTGTGTGGACCCGGCGACCCGCACGTTCTGCCCGCCGGCGCCGTTGACGTACGGCGTGGCGGTCCAGTTGGAGTTGGTGGCCACCCACGCCATGTCGCGGCCGGGGAAGACCGAGCCCTGGAAGGTGCCCTGCGCCACGCGGTTGGAGCCGGTGGTGCTCGCCCCGGCCTGCCCGCAGTGGCCGGCGGTGGCGAAGCCCTGCTGGGTGCCGCGGGTGACGGGGAAGCCGATGGAGCAGCGGCTGCTGTTGTTGATGTAGTACGCCTCGCCGCCCCGCAGGTCGTACAGGGCCCGGGGCCGCTCGGCCGTGGTCTCGACGCGGCCGAGGGAGGCGTCCAGCCCGGCGGCCTTCAGCAGGGCGCGGGCGGCGGCGGGGCGGACGGCCTGGACGACGACCGTGTTGGTCGGCACGTCGACGTACCGGACCGGGGCGTCGGCGGTGTCCCGGCCGCGCGCCGCCCGGTCCAGGCGGGCCTTGGCGGCGTCCAGGTCGGCGAGGGAGTGGCGTACGACGGCGGCGCGGGCGCCCCGGGCCTCGATGGCCGGGACGTCGGCGGCGTCGGTGGTGGCCACGGTCAGGGCGGCGGGCTCGGCGCCGCGGACCCAGGCGCCCGCGAAGTCGGCGCCGAGGGCGAGCCGCAGCCGGCCGGCGGTGGCGCCGGCCTCCGCCTCGTTGGCCAGGCGCCGCTCGGCCTGGCCCCGGTCCAGGCCGAGGTCGCGTTGCAGGGCGCGCAGGAGGGCCGGGGGCGCGGCGTCGGTGCGAAGGGACTGGGCCGCGGTGGGGGAGGCGGCGGTGGTGGCCGTGGGGATCGCACCCGCGTGCGTGGAGCCGCTGAGCCCGGCCACGAACAGGGCGGCCGTCGCCGCGGTGGCGGCACAGACGGCTCTGGTGCGTCGGTGGAGCATGGGGGATCTCCTCGGTATCGGTCACGTGCGGGGCCACGTGCGGTGGGGAAGTGCCGAAACCGTAGGGAGGGCGGCGGGGCGCCGGTAAGACATCGGCCGGCCCCCTGCCCGGCGTTATGGAACGCGGTGGGCCGCCAGCCAGCGGGTGTAGCTGTCGCTGCGCGCCGCCACGCCCGCGTGCGCCATGCGGGCCTCGGCGAGGACGGTGTCGGCGGTGTCGGCGGGCCGGCCCCCGGCGTGCCAGCCGAGCAGGTGCCGCCAGGCGAGCGGCGTACCGGTGAGCGGCCGGGTCACGATCCCGGGGGTCGCCGGAAACGTCGCCCGGCACAGCCCGGCCGCCCGGCCGACCTGCACCAGGTGGACCAGGGCGGTGGTGTCGGTCTCGTACAGGCGGCGCGGGGTGAACCCGGCGCGGGCGCAGGCCGCCGTGAAGCAGTCCCCGAAACACCCGTCGCCCGGCACGCACGCCCAGTCCTCGCCGGCCAGCTCGCCCAGGCCGACCTCGGTGGCGTCGGCCAGCGGATGCCCCTGCGGCAGCATCACGAAGACCGGGTCGACGGCCACCTCCCGCCAGACGAGGCCCTCCGCGCCGGGCGGCGCGGCCGACCCGCAGGTCCCGGCGAGGGCGAAGTCCAGGCGGCCCTCGGCGAGCAGGTCGGCGAGCTGCCGCTCGGACCAGGAGGCGTGGGTGGTCACCCGGGCGTCGGGGGCGGCGTCGGCGAGCCGGTCGAGGAGGGCGCCGAGCAGCGGGCCGTGCGTGCCGCCGAGCCGGAGCTGCCCGGGGCCGGGTGCGGCGCGGGCGAACCGGGACGCCTCCCGCTGGAGTTCCGTCATGGCCGGCAGGACGACCCGGGTGCGCTCCAGGACGAGTTCGCCGAGCGCGGTGGCCCGTACGCCGTGCCGGCCGCGCTCGAACAGCGCGCCGCCGAGGGCGCGTTCGATCCGCTTGAGCTGCGCGCTCAGGGCGGGCTGCGCGAGGCCGAGGGCCGTGGCCGCCCGGGTGAGACTCCCGGCCTCGGCGATGGCCCGGACGGTCCTGAGATGCCGCAACTCCAGCTCCATGAGGGGAGCTTGCGTCGGGGGAGGGGCTGGGGCAAGGGGTTGGTGTGGACCAATGCGGGCGGGCGTCCTCCCGTCCGCCTCCCCGGCGGCGGGTGAACCCCGGTCCGGCATGTGCGAGAGCTCCGGGACAGCCCGGCGCGAGCCCTGCCACCGCTGTGCGCGGTGTTCTTGTCCGGACGGATGGGACAACCGCTCCCGGGGGGGCGGCGGGCCGGGCGCCGGCTGTACGTGATCGACGGCATCCGGCTGGTCGCCGCCCTGATGGTGGCGGTGCACCCCAGGTGATACGGCTCTACCCGGCGTACCGGTTCGCGATCGCGTTCCCCACGGCCGTCCCGATGGCCGTACCCGGTGTCCGGGAGCGGCTGAGGCCGCGCGAGATCCTGCTCAACCTCACGATGCTCCGGGAGTGACCGGCCGGGGGTCCGGGGACCGGCGTAGTTTGACCTACGTCACTACCGGGGTAATCTCTAGCGCCCGATTGGCGTCCGGCATGCCCCGTATGGCAGACTAGCGGGGTTGCTCGGTCGAGTGCCGATGCTGCGCGCCTCCCGCCGGGGGGACCGGAAGCGAGTCCCACAGTACTCGTCGCTCCTCATCAGGGGCGGACGTACGGGAATCTTCCGGGAAGCGTGAGCGGGGTACCGGCCAGGCGCCCGGTGGGCTTTCGCCCCTGGTCCGCGGTTCCGGAAGGGCCCGCACTCCCCATCGCAGGGATGTTCGAACAAGGGGCATCTGTGTCAGCGGGAGCGCGACACGCCCGACCGCGTGGGTCGGAAGGCGAACGGCAGGAGACTCCGGGTTCCAGAGCGTGAGACAAGAGACAGGACTACGAAGTAGCCATGGCGGGACAGAAGATCCGCATCCGGCTCAAGGCCTACGACCACGAGGTCATCGACAGCTCGGCGAAGAAGATCGTCGAGACGGTGACGCGTACTGGTGCGTCGGTCGCGGGCCCGGTGCCGCTGCCCACTGAGAAGAACGTGTACTGCGTCATCAAGTCGCCGCACAAGTACAAGGACTCGCGCGAGCACTTCGAGATGCGCACGCACAAGCGCCTGATCGACATCCTCGACCCGACCCCCAAGACCGTTGACTCTCTGATGCGACTCGACCTCCCGGCCGGTGTCGACATCGAGATCAAGCTCTGAGGCCGGTGATCTGAACGATGGCTAAGCAGATCAAGGGCATCCTGGGCGAGAAGCTCGGCATGACGCAGGTGTGGGACGAGAACAACCGCGTTGTTCCCGTCACCGTCGTCAAGGCCGGGCCCAATGTCGTCACCCAGGTCCGTACGAACGACGTCGACGGCTACGAGTCCGTCCAGATCGCCTTCGGCGAGATCGACCCGCGCAAGGTGAACAAGCCCCTCAAGGGCCACTTCGCCAAGGCCGACGTCACCCCCCGCCGTCACCTCGTCGAGATCCGCACGTCGGACGCCTCCGAGTACACGCTGGGCCAGGAAGTCACCGCCGAGGTGTTCGAAGCCGGCGTGAAGGTCGACGTGACCGGCAAGAGCAAGGGCAAGGGCTTCGCCGGTGTCATGAAGCGCCACAACTTCGGTGGCCTCGGCGCCGGACACGGCACCCAGCGCAAGCACCGCTCGCCGGGCTCCATCGGTGGCTGCGCCACCCCGGGCCGCGTGTTCAAGGGCCTCCGCATGGCGGGTCGCATGGGCAACGAGCGGGTCACCACCCAGAACCTGACCGTCCACGCCGTTGACGCGGAGAAGGGTCTGCTGCTCATCAAGGGCGCGGTTCCCGGTCCGAACGGCGGCCTCGTCCTGGTCCGCACCGCGGCCAAGGGGGCCTGAGGTAACCGATGAGCACTGTTGACATCCTTTCGCCGGCTGGCGACAAGGCCGGTACCGTCGAGCTCCCCGCGGAGATCTTCGGCGTTGAGAAGGTCAGCATCCCGCTGATCCACCAGGTCGTCGTCGCCCAGCTCGCCGCTGCCCGCCAGGGCACCCACAAGACCAAGACGCGTGGCGAGGTCCGCGGCGGTGGCAAGAAGCCGTACCGCCAGAAGGGCACCGGTCGCGCCCGTCAGGGCTCGACCCGCGCGCCGCAGTTCGCCGGTGGTGGCGTCGTGCACGGTCCCGTGCCGCGCGACTACTCGCAGCGGACCCCGAAGAAGATGAAGGCCGCCGCCCTGCGGCACGCCCTCACCGACCGGGCGCGTCACGACCGCATCCACGTCGTCTCCGGCGTGGTCGAGGGCGAGACCCCCTCCACCAAGGCCGCCAAGAGCCTGTTCGGCAAGATCAGCGAGCGCAAGAACCTGCTCCTGGTCGTCGACCGCTCCGACGAGGCCGCGTGGCTGTCCGCCCGCAACCTGCCCCAGGTCCACATCCTGGAGCCGGGCCAGCTCAACACGTACGACGTTCTCGTCTCGGACGACGTGGTCTTCACCCAGGCCGCGTTCGAGTCCTTCGTGTCCGGCCCGAAGGCCAACGACACCGAAGGGAGCGAGGTCTGATGGCCATCCGTCACCCCGCTATCGCCTCGAAGGCTGCCAAGAAGGCCAAGGAAGCGCGCCTGAAGAAGGCCCGCCGCCACGCCACCGAGGGCAAGAACACCGTCGTCACCCCGGCCAGCAAGGCGTACACGGACCCCCGTGACGTGCTGCTGAAGCCGGTCGTGTCCGAGAAGAGCTACGCGCTCATCGACGAGAACAAGTACACGTTCATCGTCGACCCGCGGGCCAACAAGACCCAGATCAAGGAAGCCGTGCAGTCGGTCTTCTCGGTCAAGGTCACCGGGGTCAACACGATCAACCGCCAGGGCAAGCGCAAGCGCACCCGCACCGGCTTCGGCCAGCGTGCGGCCACCAAGCGCGCGATCGTGACCCTTGCCGAGGGCGACCGTATCGACATCTTCGGCGGTCCGACCGCGTAAGCGGTCGGGATCGTCCAGATTTCGGAATCACTTCCGAGGACTGAGAGACAATGGGAATCCGCAAGTACAAGCCGACGACTCCTGGCCGTCGTGGCGCCAGCGTCGCCGACTTCGTCGAGGTCACGCGGTCCACGCCGGAGAAGTCGCTGGTTCGCCCGCTGCACAGCAAGGGCGGCCGTAACAACGCCGGTCGTGTGACCGTTCGCCACCAGGGTGGCGGACACAAGCGCGCCTACCGTGTGATCGACTTCCGTCGTCACGACAAGGACGGCGTGCCGGCGAAGGTCGCGCACATCGAGTACGACCCCAACCGCACCGCGCGCATCGCGCTGCTGCACTACGCCGACGGCGAGAAGCGCTACATCCTCGCCCCGCGCAACCTGCGGCAGGGCGACACCGTGGAGAACGGTCCCGGGGCCGACATCAAGCCGGGCAACAACCTGGCCCTGCGCAACATCCCGGTCGGTACCACGATCCACGCGATCGAGCTGCGCCCCGGTGGCGGAGCCAAGTTCGCCCGGTCGGCCGGTGCCTCCGTGCAGTTGCTGGCGAAGGAGGGCGCCTATGCCCACCTGCGCATGCCCTCCGGTGAGATCCGCCTGGTCGACGTGCGCTGCCGCGCCACCGTCGGCGAGGTCGGCAACGCCGAGCAGAGCAACATCAACTGGGGCAAGGCCGGCCGCAAGCGGTGGCTGGGCGTCCGCCCGACCGTCCGCGGTGTGGTCATGAACCCGGTGGACCACCCGCACGGTGGTGGTGAGGGCCGGACCTCCGGTGGCCGCCACCCCGTGTCCCCGTGGGGCAAGAAGGAAGGCCGTACTCGTTCGCCCAAGAAGGCGTCGAACAAGTACATCGTCCGCCGCCGCAAGACGAACAAGAAGCGCTAAGGACGGGTTGAGATGCCTCGTAGCTTGAAGAAGGGACCCTTCGTCGACGACCACCTGATCAAGAAGGTGGACTCGCAGAACGAAGCCGGTACCAAGAACGTCATCAAGACCTGGTCCCGTCGCTCGATGATCGTCCCGGCCATGCTCGGCCACACGATCGCGGTGCACAACGGCAAGACCCACATTCCGGTGTTTGTCACCGAGTCGATGGTCGGCCACAAGCTCGGCGAGTTCTCGCCGACGCGCACCTTCCGGGGTCACGTCAAGGACGACCGGAAGTCGAAGCGCCGCTAAGGCGGGGTGGAATGACCATGACAGACACTGGAAGGACGACCATGGAAGCCAGGGCCCAGGCGCGGTACATCCGCGTCACGCCCATGAAGGCCCGCCGAGTGGTGGACCTCATCCGTGGCATGGATGCCACGGAGGCTCAGGCGGTCCTGCGTTTCGCCCCGCAGGCCGCGAGCGTGCCGGTCGGCAAGGTGCTGGACAGCGCCATCGCCAACGCCGCGCACAACTACGACCACACCGATGTCGACAGCCTCTACATCTCCGAGGCGTACGTCGACGAGGGCCCGACCCTGAAGCGGTTCCGTCCGCGCGCCCAGGGCCGCGCCTACCGGATCCGCAAGCGGACCAGCCACATCACCGTGGTCGTCAGCAGCAAGGAAGGAACCCGGTAATGGGCCAGAAGGTAAACCCGCACGGGTTCCGGCTCGGTGTCACGACCGACTTCAAGTCGCGTTGGTACGCCGACAAGCTGTACAAGGACTACGTCAAGGAAGACGTCGCCATCCGTCGGATGATGACGTCCGGCATGGAGCGCGCCGGCATCTCCAAGGTCGAGATCGAGCGCACCCGTGACCGTGTCCGCGTGGACATCCACACGGCGCGTCCGGGCATCGTCATCGGCCGCCGCGGCGCCGAGGCCGACCGCATCCGCGGTGACCTGGAGAAGCTGACCGGCAAGCAGGTCCAGCTCAACATCCTCGAGGTCAAGAACCCGGAGACGGACGCCCAGCTCGTGGCCCAGGCCGTCGCCGAGCAGCTCTCCTCCCGCGTCTCCTTCCGCCGGGCCATGCGCAAGAGCATGCAGTCCGCCATGAAGGCCGGCGCCAAGGGCATCAAGATCCAGTGCGGTGGCCGCCTCGGCGGCGCCGAGATGTCCCGCTCGGAGTTCTACCGCGAGGGCCGCGTGCCCCTGCACACGCTCCGCGCGAACGTGGACTACGGCTTCTTCGAGGCCAAGACGACCTTCGGCCGCATCGGTGTGAAGGTCTGGATCTACAAGGGCGACGTCAAGAACATCGCCGAGGTCCGCGCCGAGAACGCCGCCGCCCGTGCGGGCAACCGCCCGGCCCGTGGTGGCAACGACCGCCCGGCCCGTGGTGGCCGCGGTGGCGAGCGTCGCGGGCGCAAGCCGCAGCAGCAGTCGGCTCCGGCCGCCGAGGCCCCCAAGGCCGAGGCGCCCGCCGCTGCCGCTCCGGCTGAGAGCACCGGAACGGAGGCCTGACCGACATGCTGATCCCCCGTAGGGTCAAGCACCGCAAGCAGCACCACCCCAAGCGCAGTGGTATGGCCAAGGGTGGCACGCAGGTCGCGTTCGGCGAGTACGGTATCCAGGCGCTGACCCCGGCGTACGTCACGAACCGTCAGATCGAAGCGGCTCGTATCGCCATGACCCGCCACATCAAGCGTGGCGGCAAGGTCTGGATCAACATCTACCCGGACCGCCCCCTGACCAAGAAGCCCGCCGAGACCCGCATGGGTTCCGGTAAGGGCTCCCCGGAGTGGTGGGTGGCCAACGTCAAGCCCGGACGCGTCATGTTCGAGCTGTCGTACCCCAACGAGAAGATCGCGCGTGAGGCCCTGACCCGTGCGGCTCACAAGCTGCCGATGAAGTGCAAGATCGTCAAGCGCGAGGCAGGTGAAGCGTGATGTCGGCCGGTACCAAGGCGTCCGAGCTGCGCGAGCTGGGCAACGAGGAGCTGCTCAACAAGCTCCGCGAGGCCAAGGAAGAGCTGTTCAACCTCCGCTTCCAGGCGGCGACTGGTCAGCTCGAGAACCACGGTCGGCTCAAGGCCGTCCGTAAGGACATCGCGCGGATCTACACCCTGATGCGCGAGCGCGAGCTGGGCATCGAAACGGTGGAGAACGCATGAGCGAGAACAACGTGACTGAGCAGAACACCGAGGCGCGCGGCTTCCGCAAGACCCGCGAGGGCTACGTCGTCAGCGACAAGATGGACAAGACCGTCGTCGTCGCCGTCGAGGACCGCGTCAAGCACGCCCTGTACGGCAAGGTCATCCGCCGTACGAACAAGCTCAAGGCGCACGACGAGCAGAACGCCGCGGGTGTCGGCGACCGCGTCCTCCTCATGGAGACCCGGCCGCTGTCCGCGACCAAGCGCTGGCGCGTCGTCGAGATCCTCGAGAAGGCCAAGTAATTCCTGCGGGCAAACCCGCAGGTCAGTTCCGCCAGGCTCCGGGGGCCGTCCTTGAACGGCCCCCGGGGAACCGGCAGACGATCAGGAGATAGACGTGATCCAGCAGGAGTCGCGACTGCGTGTCGCCGACAACACGGGTGCGAAGGAGATCCTCTGCATCCGTGTGCTCGGTGGCTCCGGTCGCCGCTACGCGGGTATCGGTGACGTCATCGTCGCCACCGTCAAGGACGCGATCCCCGGTGGCAACGTGAAGAAGGGTGACGTCGTCAAGGCGGTCATCGTTCGCACCGTCAAGGAGCGCCGCCGTCCGGACGGCTCGTACATCCGCTTCGACGAGAACGCCGCCGTCATTCTGAAGAACGACGGCGACCCTCGCGGCACCCGTATCTTCGGCCCGGTGGGCCGTGAGCTGCGCGAGAAGAAGTTCATGAAGATCATCTCCCTCGCGCCGGAGGTGCTGTGAGCATGAAGATCAAGAAGGGCGACCTGGTCCAGGTCATCACCGGTAAGGACAAGGGCAAGCAGGGCAAGGTCATCGCGGCCTTCCCCCGTGAGGACCGCGTCCTGGTCGAGGGTGTCAACCGGGTCAAGAAGCACACCAAGGCCGGTCCGACGGCTCGTGGTTCGCAGGCCGGCGGCATCGTCACCACCGAGGCCCCCATTCACGTGAGCAACGTTCAGCTCGTCGTGGAGAAGGACGGCAACAAGGTCGTGACCCGCGTCGGTTACCGCTTCGACGACGAGGGCAACAAGATCCGCGTTGCCAAGCGGACGGGTGAGGACATCTGATGGCTACCACCACCACTCCGCGTCTGAAGACGAAGTACCGCGAGGAGATCGCGGGCAAGCTGCGTGACGAGTTCAAGTACGAGAACGTCATGCAGGTCCCCGGTCTCGTCAAGATCGTGGTCAACATGGGTGTGGGCGACGCCGCCCGCGACTCCAAGCTGATCGAGGGCGCCATCCGCGACCTCACCACGATCACCGGTCAGAAGCCGGCCGTCACCAAGGCCCGCAAGTCCATCGCGCAGTTCAAGCTGCGCGAGGGCCAGCCGATCGGTGCCCACGTCACGCTCCGTGGCGACCGCATGTGGGAGTTCCTGGACCGCACCCTGTCGCTGGCGCTCCCGCGCATCCGCGACTTCCGCGGCCTGTCCCCCAAGCAGTTCGACGGCCGTGGCAACTACACCTTCGGTCTCACGGAGCAGGTCATGTTCCACGAGATCGACCAGGACAAGATCGACCGCGTCCGGGGTATGGACATCACCGTGGTCACCACGGCGACCAATGACGCTGAGGGCCGCGCGCTCCTTCGTCACCTCGGCTTCCCGTTCAAGGAGGCGTGAGCGAGATGGCGAAGAAGGCTCTGATTGCCAAGGCTGCTCGCAAGCCCAAGTTCGGTGTGCGTGCGTACACCCGCTGCCAGCGCTGCGGCCGCCCGCACTCCGTCTACCGCAAGTTCGGCCTCTGCCGCGTGTGCCTTCGTGAGATGGCTCACCGTGGCGAGCTGCCGGGCGTGACCAAGAGCTCCTGGTAATCCGGTAGTTCCGGACTCCCAGGGCTCTCGGTAAGCAATGGGACGGCAGGAGGCCCACCCCCGCATGGCTTAGGCTTGTGGGGTTGGGCGCCTGCCGCGCCCGTACGACTTACTACGCCGTAGGTCCACCGCGCCGCACCCGTCCCGTCTCGGATCGGGGAGAGGGATGGCGCACCAGGAAACCCCGGCGAGAGAGGCCACAGGCCAATTCATGACCATGACTGATCCGATCGCAGACATGCTGACGCGTCTGCGGAACGCGAACTCGGCGTACCACGACTCCGTGACGATGCCGGCGTCCAAGATCAAGTCTCACATCGCGGAGATCCTCCAGCAGGAGGGCTTCATCACGGGCTGGAAGGTCGAGGACGCCGAGGTCGGCAAGAACCTCGTCCTGGAGCTGAAGTTCGGCCCCAACCGTGAGCGCTCCATCGCGGGCATCAAGCGGATCTCCAAGCCCGGTCTCCGGGTGTACGCGAAGTCCACCAACCTGCCGAAGGTGCTGGGCGGCCTCGGCGTGGCGATCATCTCCACGTCGCACGGGCTCCTCACCGACAAGCAGGCCGGCAAGAAGGGCGTGGGTGGGGAAGTCCTCGCCTACGTCTGGTAGCAGAAGGGAACGGAGGAAACAGCTATGTCGCGCATCGGCAAGCTCCCCATCGCGGTTCCCGCCGGCGTGGACGTCACCATCGACGGCCGGACGGTCTCGGTCAAGGGCCCCAAGGGCTCGCTGACCCACACCGTCGTGGCGCCGATCGAGATCGCCAAGGGTGAGGACGGCGTTCTGAACGTCACCCGCCCCAACGACGAGCGTCAGAGCAAGGCCCTGCACGGCCTGTCGCGCACGCTGGTGGCGAACATGATCACCGGCGTGACCCAGGGTTACGTGAAGAAGCTCGAGATCAGCGGTGTCGGTTACCGCGTGGTCGCCAAGGGTTCGAACCTGGAGTTCTCCCTCGGCTACAGCCACCCGATTCTCGTCGAGGCCCCCGAGGGCATCACCTTCAAGGTGGAGACCCCGACCCGTTTCTCGGTCGAGGGCATCGACAAGCAGAAGGTCGGCGAGGTAGCGGCGAACATCCGCAAGCTGCGCAAGCCCGACCCGTACAAGGCCAAGGGCGTCAAGTACGAGGGCGAAGTCATCCGCCGCAAGGTCGGAAAGGCGGGTAAGTAAGCCATGGCATACGGGCAGAAGATCCTCAAGGGCGACGCCTACAAGCGCGCCGCGATCAAGCGCCGTCACATCCGCATCCGCAAGAGGCTCGCGGGTACGGCGGAGCGTCCCCGTCTGGTCGTGACCCGCTCCAACCGCCACATCGTGGCGCAGGTGATCGACGACCTCAAGGGTCACACCCTGGCGTCGGCGTCCACCCTGGACAGCTCGATCCGCGGTGGCGAGGGCGACAAGTCCTCGCAGGCCAAGCAGGTCGGTGCCCTGGTCGCCGAGCGTGCCAAGGCCGCCGGTGTCGAGGCCGTCGTGTTCGACCGAGGCGGCAACCAGTACGCGGGGCGCATCGCCGCCCTGGCGGACGCCGCCCGCGAGGCCGGGCTCAAGTTCTGAGCCGCTTGTAGCTAGCGGAAAGAGAGAGGTAATCCAATGGCTGGACCCCAGCGCCGCGGAAGCGGTGCCGGTGGCGGCGAGCGGCGGGACCGGAAGGGCCGTGACGGCGGCGCTGCTGCCGCCGAGAAGACCGCGTACGTCGAGCGTGTCGTCGCGATCAACCGCGTCGCCAAGGTTGTGAAGGGTGGTCGTCGCTTCAGCTTCACCGCGCTGGTCG
Source organism: Streptomyces sp. NPDC000134 (assembly GCF_042899225.1). Lineage (NCBI taxonomy): Bacteria > Bacillati > Actinomycetota > Actinomycetes > Kitasatosporales > Streptomycetaceae > Streptomyces > Streptomyces sp. NPDC000134. Next base: position 197,693 of record NZ_JBIAZN010000003.1, on the reverse strand, counting down.
TGGTGGGCGACGGTGACGGCACCGTGGGTGTCGGATACGGCAAGGCCAAGGAGGTGCCGGCCGCCATCGCCAAGGGTGTCGAGGAGGCCAAGAAGCACTTCTTCAAGGTCCCCCGCATCCAGGGCACCATCCCGCACCCGATCACGGGTGAGAAGGCTGCCGGCGTCGTGCTGCTCAAGCCCGCGTCCCCCGGTACCGGCGTCATCGCCGGTGGCCCGGTGCGCGCGGTGCTCGAGTGCGCCGGTATCCACGACGTGCTGTCGAAGTCGCTCGGCTCGTCCAACGCGATCAACATCGTGCACGCGACCGTGGAGGCCCTGAAGGGCCTGCAGCGTCCCGAGGAGATCGCGGCCCGCCGCGGTCTGCCGCTCGAGGACGTCGCTCCCGCGGCTCTGCTGCGTGCGCGTGCCGGGGCGGGGGCCGCGTAATGGCTCAGCTCAAGATCACGCAGACGAAGTCGTACATCGGCAGCAAGCAGAACCACCGTGACACTCTGCGTTCGCTCGGCCTGAAGAGGGTCAACGACGTGGTCGTCAAGGAGGACCGCCCCGAGTTCCGCGGCATGGTGCACACCGTCCGCCACCTCGTGACGGTCGAGGAGGTCGACTGATCATGGCGGAGAACAACCCGCTGAAGATCCACAACCTCCGTCCCGCCCCGGGCGCCAAGACCGCCAAGACCCGTGTGGGTCGTGGTGAGGCGTCGAAGGGTAAGACGGCCGGTCGTGGTACGAAGGGCACCAAGGCCCGTTACCAGGTTCCGGAGCGCTTCGAGGGTGGCCAGATGCCCCTCCACATGCGTCTCCCGAAGCTCAAGGGCTTCAAGAACCCGTTCAAGACCGAGTACCAGGTCGTGAACCTCGACAAGCTGGCCAAGCTCTACCCGCAGGGTGGAGAGGTCACCGTCGAGGACCTGGTCGCCAAGGGCGCCGTTCGCAAGAACAGCCTGGTCAAGGTCCTCGGCGAGGGCGAGATCTCCGTGGCGGTCGAGGTGCGGGTCGACAAGGCCTCCGCCTCCGCCAAGGAGAAGATCGCCGCCGCCGGCGGCAGCGTCACCGAGCTCGTCTGAACACCACAGGCGTCTCGATGACTTGAGCGATCCCGACCGGGGATACCCCACAAAAGGGGTATCCCCGGTTGGTCGTTCCTAGGGCGGTGGTGTCGCCGGTAAGGTGGCCTGCACTGCCCTCTTTCACGGGTGCCACACATGAGGCACCCTGGGCGGCAGTTGACCGTTACCAGTTCAGTCGTCAGTCGAACCTCAAGACCGTCACCCTTGACGCGCCAGCGCGGGGGTCGCAGGAGGCACCGTGCTCACCGCGTTCGCCCGGGCGTTCAAGACGCCCGACCTGCGCAAGAAGCTGCTCTTCACGCTCGGCATCATCGTGGTGTACCGAGTGGGTACCCACATCCCGATCCCGAACGTCGACTACAAGAGCGTCCAGGAATGTGTGGACCAGGCGTCGGGCAACCAGGGCCTCTTCGGTCTGGTCAATATGTTCAGCGGCGGCGCCCTGCTCCAGATCACGGTCTTCGCGCTCGGCATCATGCCGTACATCACGGCGAGCATCATTCTCCAGTTGCTCACCGTCGTGATCCCGCGCCTGGAGGCCCTGAAGAAGGAGGGCCAGGCCGGCACGGCGAAGATCACGCAGTACACCCGGTACCTGACCATCGCCCTCGCCATCCTCCAGGGCACCGGCCTGGTCGCCACCGCCCGCAGCGGCGCCCTGTTCTCCGGCTGCACGGTCGCCAACGAGATCGTCGCGGACGACGGGATCTTCTACACCGTCGTCATGGTGGTCACCATGACCGCCGGCACCGCCTGTGTCATGTGGCTCGGTGAGCTGATCACCGACCGCGGCATCGGCAACGGCATGTCGATCCTGATGTTCATCTCGATCGCCGCGACCTTCCCGTCCGCGCTGTGGGCCATCAAGACCCAGGGCGACCTGGCCGGCGGCTGGATCGAGTTCGGCACCGTGATCGCGGTCGGCCTGGTGATGGTCGGCCTGGTGGTCTTCGTGGAGCAGGCCCAGCGCCGCATCCCCGTGCAGTACGCCAAGCGGATGGTCGGCCGCCGGTCCTACGGAGGCACGTCCACCTACATCCCGCTCAAGGTGAACCAGGCGGGCGTGATCCCCGTCATCTTCGCGTCGTCGCTGCTCTACATCCCGGCGCTGATCGCCCAGTTCTCGAGCGGCACGTCCGGGTGGAAGACCTGGATCGAGGCCAACCTCGTGAAGGGCGACCACCCGATCTACATCACGCTGTACTTCTTGCTCATCGTTTTCTTCGCGTTCTTCTACGTGGCGATCTCCTTCAACCCCGAGGAAGTCGCGGACAACATGAAGAAGTATGGTGGCTTCATCCCGGGCATCCGGGCTGGCCGACCGACCGCTGAGTATCTGAGCTACGTACTCAACCGGATCACCTGGCCGGGTTCGCTGTATCTGGGTCTGATCGCTCTCGTACCGACGATGGCGTTGGTTGGTTTCGGGGCAAACCAGAACTTCCCGTTCGGCGGGACCAGCATCCTGATCATCGTGGGTGTGGGTCTCGAGACGGTGAAGCAGATCGAGAGCCAGCTCCAGCAGCGCAATTACGAAGGGTTCCTCCGCTGATGCGAATCGTCCTCGTCGGGCCGCCGGGCGCCGGTAAGGGAACGCAGGCCACCCGGCTTGCCGAGACGCTGCACATCCCGCACATCTCCACGGGTGACCTGTTCCGCGCCAACATCAGCCAGCAGACCGAGCTGGGCAAGCTCGCCAAGTCCTACATGGACGCGGGCAACCTGGTGCCGGACGAGGTCACGATCGCCATGGCCAAGGACCGCATGGAGCAGCCCGACGCCGCGGGCGGCTTCCTGCTGGACGGCTTCCCGCGGAACGTGTCGCAGGCGGAAGCGCTGGACGAGCTGCTCGAGACCGAGGACATGAGGCTCGACGCGGTGCTGGACCTGGAGGCGCCGGAGGAAGAGGTCGTCAAGCGCATCGCCGGGCGACGGGTGTGCCGGAACAACTCGGCGCACGTCTTCCACGTCACCTACACCCCGCCGAAGCAGGAGGGCGTCTGCGACGTCTGCGGCGGTGAGCTGTACCAGCGGGACGACGACTCCGAGGAGACGGTCCGCAAGCGGCTGGAGGTCTACCACACGCAGACCGAGCCGATCATCGACTACTACAAGGCGCAGGGCCTGGTGGTGACCATCTCGGCCATGGGGCCGGTGGACGAGGTCACGGGCCGCGCGCTGGAGGCGCTCAAGCGCGAGAAGTAGGTCCCGCACGCCGTGCGCAGCCGCGGTCCGCCTCCGGGCGGGCCGCGGCTGTGGTGTGGGGTGCACCGTATCGTTGTCGGTGTCCGTCGTTTCCCTGGTCCGAGAAAGGCCGCAGCCCCCATGGTGCAGATCAAGACCCCCGAGCAGATCGCCAAGATGCGTGAGGCGGGGCTGGTCGTCGCCGCCATTCACGCGGCCACGCGGGAGGCGGCGGTGCCGGGTGCCACCACCAGGGACCTGGACCAGGTCGCCCGCAAGGTGCTGGCCGACCACGGCGCCAAGCCGAACTTCCTCGGTTACGGCGGTTTCCCCGCGACCATCTGCACCTCCGTGAACGAGGTCGTCGTGCACGGCATCCCCTCCGACGAGGTGGTGCTGAAGGACGGGGACATTATCTCCGTCGACTGCGGCGCGATCATCGACGGCTGGCACGGTGACGCCGCCTACACGGCCTTCGTCGGCTCCGGGCACTCCCCGGAGCTGGTCGAGCTGTCGCGGGTCACCGAGGAGTCCATGTGGGCCGGTATCGCGGCCATGAAGCAGGGCAACCGCCTGGTGGACATCTCGCGGGCCGTCGAGACGTACATCCGCCGCCAGCCGAAGCCGGGCGGCGGCCGGTACGGGATCATCGAGGACTACGGCGGCCACGGCATCGGCACCGAGATGCACATGGACCCGCACCTGCTGAACTACGTCGACCGGCGGCGCGGCAAGGGCCCGAAGCTGGTCCCCGGCTTCTGCCTGGCCATCGAGCCGATGGTGTCGCTCGGTACGCCGAAGACCGAGGTCCTTCAGGACGACTGGACCGTGATCACCACGGACGGCACCTGGTCCTCGCACTGGGAGCACTCCGTCGCCCTCACCGAGGCCGGCCCCCTGGTCCTGACCGCCCCCGACGGCGGCAAGGCCAAGCTCGCGGAGTACGGGATCACGGCGGCGCCGGACCCCCTTGCATAAGGATCTAGCGTCTGGGGCAGACTTCCTCGTTTCGCCTTTTCGGGGGTGCTGTCGTAGACTGACTCGTCGGCTCTTGTGCACCCGCATGTCTGCATGCGGCTAGGTGCCCGGGGGTCGATCAAGGTAGTCGATTCGAAGGGCGAAGCGTGGCCAAGAAGCAGGGTGCCATCGAGATCGAGGGCACTGTCGTCGAGTCTCTGCCGAACGCCATGTTCAAGGTTGAGCTCCAGAACGGCCACCAGGTCCTGGCTCACATCAGCGGCAAGATGCGTATGCACTACATCCGTATCCTCCCTGACGACCGGGTCGTGGTGGAGCTGTCTCCGTACGACCTGACGCGTGGCCGGATCGTCTACCGGTACAAGTAGATCTTGCCCACGTCCCGCGCCGGCAACGGCGAGGGGCCGCCGGCAACTGACCCGGAGAACCTCACATCCCATGAAGGTCAAGCCGAGCGTCAAGAAGATCTGCGACAAGTGCAGGGTGATCCGCCGTCACGGTCGGGTCATGGTCATCTGCGAGAACCCGCGCCACAAGCAGCGCCAGGGCTGACCGCAGGACCAGACCCTCTGCCCTCCGCAGAGATTCGCGCGACGCGAGCTGAATATGTTCATACGCAGGTCCCAGGCGCCTCGGTGCCTGACACCCCCGGTTCGGAGGCCGGGGACCCAGTTCGTACCTCGTACGGCGGCTGGGAGCCGGTCCTGTGGAAGACCTCCGAAGATCACCAGGAGCCATTGAATGGCACGCGTTTCCGGTGTTGACATCCCGCGCGAAAAGCGTGTGGAGATCGCCCTCACCTACGTGTTCGGCATCGGCCGGACCCTCTCGCAGCAGACGCTCGCTGCCACCGGCGTGGACCCGAACACCCGTGTTCGTGACCTCACCGAGGAGCAGCTCGTCGCGATCCGCGAGTACGTCGACAACAACATCAAGACCGAGGGTGACCTCCGTCGCGAGATCCAGGCCGACATCCGCCGCAAGGTCGAGATCGGCACCTACCAGGGTCTCCGTCACCGTCGTGGTCTGCCTGTCCGCGGTCAGCGCACCAGCACGAACGCGCGTACCCGCAAGGGCCCGCGTCGCGCCATCGCCGGCAAGAAGAAGCCGGGCAAGAAGTAGTCCTCAGCGGACAACGCTTCATCAGCGGTCTTCGCTGTAGGACCGACCACCTCCCCGTAGGAGTAATAGATGCCCCCCAAGGGTCGTCAGGGCGCTGCCAAGAAGGTGCGCCGCAAGGAAAAGAAGAACGTCGCTCACGGCCACGCGCACATCAAGAGCACGTTCAACAACACGATCGTGTCGATCACCGACCCGACCGGCAACGTGATCTCCTGGGCCTCCGCCGGCCACGTCGGCTTCAAGGGCTCCCGGAAGTCCACGCCGTTCGCCGCGCAGATGGCCGCCGAGTCGGCCGCCCGCCGCGCCCAGGAGCACGGCATGCGCAAGGTCGACGTGTTCGTCAAGGGTCCGGGTTCCGGTCGTGAGACCGCCATCCGTTCGCTCCAGGCGACCGGTCTCGAGGTCGGCTCCATCCAGGACGTCACCCCGACCCCGCACAACGGTTGCCGTCCGCCGAAGCGCCGTCGCGTCTGACCTCGCTTCGCAGGGACTTTCCGGGCGGTACGGCTCCCGAAAGGGGCCGTATCGCCCGTACCCTTGCAGTACCAAGTCGGGCGTCATATAGCGGGCGCCCCTGACTGAAGGAACACACATGCTGATCGCTCAGCGTCCCTCGTTGACCGAAGAGGTCGTCGACGAGTTCCGCTCCCGGTTCGTGATCGAGCCGCTGGAGCCGGGCTTCGGCTACACCCTCGGCAACTCCCTCCGCCGGACCCTGCTCTCCTCGATCCCCGGTGCCGCTGTCACCAGCATCCGGATCGACGGCGTGCTGCACGAGTTCACCACCGTGCCGGGTGTCAAGGAGGACGTCACCGACCTGATCCTCAACATCAAGCAGCTCGTGGTCTCCTCGGAGCACGACGAGCCGGTCGTGATGTACCTGCGCAAGCAGGGCCCGGGTCTGGTCACCGCCGCCGACATCGCGCCGCCGGCCGGTGTCGAGGTGCACAACCCCGACCTCGTCCTCGCCACGCTCAACGGCAAGGGCAAGCTGGAGATGGAGCTGACCGTCGAGCGCGGTCGCGGCTATGTCTCCGCCGTGCAGAACAAGCAGGTCGGCCAGGAGATCGGCCGTATCCCGGTCGACTCGATCTACTCGCCGGTCCTCAAGGTCACCTACAAGGTCGAGGCCACGCGTGTCGAGCAGCGCACCGACTTCGACAAGCTGATCGTCGACGTCGAGACCAAGCAGGCGATGCGTCCGCGCGACGCCATGGCCTCCGCCGGCAAGACCCTGGTCGAGCTGTTCGGTCTCGCCCGCGAGCTGAACATCGACGCCGAGGGCATCGACATGGGTCCGTCCCCGACGGACGCGGCGCTGGCGGCCGACCTCGCGCTCCCGATCGAGGAGCTGGAGCTGACCGTCCGGTCGTACAACTGCCTCAAGCGCGAGGGCATCCACTCCGTGGGCGAGCTGGTCGCGCGGTCCGAGGCGGACCTGCTCGACATCCGCAACTTCGGTGCCAAGTCGATCGACGAGGTCAAGGCGAAGCTGGCGGGCATGGGCCTGGCGCTCAAGGACTCGCCCCCCGGGTTCGACCCGACCGCCGCCGCCGACGCGTTCGGCGCGGACGACGACGCGGACGCCGGGTTCGTGGAGACCGAGCAGTACTGACCGGTTCTCGGGTGCGGGTGCGCTGTGGCTTGCCGCGCAGTTGCCCGCGCCCCTTCCGGGGCGTCCCTTCGGGGCTGCCCCGGATCTCCGACAGGCGACCGCCTGCTCGGATACTGACTCCGGTACCTGATACGGCCGGGGCAGACACCTAGGAGAAACACCATGCCGAAGCCCACCAAGGGTGCCCGTCTGGGCGGCAGCGCCGCGCACGAGAAGCTGCTGCTCGCGAACCTCGCGAAGGCGCTGTTCGAGCACGGCCGCATCACCACGACCGAGGCCAAGGCGCGCAAGCTGCGTCCGTACGCCGAGCGTCTGGTCACCAAGGCGAAGAAGGGCGACCTTCACAACCGCCGTCAGGTGCTCCAGGTCATCACGGACAAGAGCATCGTGCACACGCTCTTCACCGAGATCGGCCCGCGGTACGAGAACCGCCCCGGTGGCTACACGCGTATCACCAAGATCGGCAACCGCCGTGGTGACAACGCGCCCATGGCCGTCATCGAGCTGGTCGAGGCGCTGACCGTGGCCCAGCAGGCGACGGGCGAGGCCGAGGCCGCGACGAAGCGGGCGGTCAAGGAGTCCGAGGAGGCCAAGGTCGAGGAGACCAAGGCCGACGAGGCCGCCGAGGCGCCGGCCGAGGAGTCCAAGGACGCGTAAGCGTTCTGCCGGGGGCTGTGCGGCCGGCCGCGGGTTCGTCGTGGCTGGTCGCGCAGTTCCCCGCGCCCCTTCAGGGCGTTGGCGGGTCCGTCCCTTTCCCAGGGGCGGGCCCGCTTTTCGGTGCTGAGAGGAACTGGGTGTGAGTGACGTGGTGCGGGTGCGGCTCGATCTGTCGTACGACGGGGCCGGGTTCTCCGGGTGGGCCAAGCAGGCCGGCGGGCGGCGGACCGTGCAGGGCGAGATCGAGGACGCCCTGCGGACGGTCACGCGGTCGGAACAGACGTACGAGCTGACCGTGGCGGGGCGGACCGATGCCGGGGTGCACGCCCGGGGACAGGTCGCGCACGTCGATCTGCCGCGGGAGGTGTGGGACGCGCACCGGGAGAAGCTGCTGAAGCGGCTCGCCGGGAGGCTGCCCAGGGACGTGCGGATCTGGTCGGTCGGGGAGGCGCCGGCCGGGTTCGACGCGCGGTTCTCCGCCGTGTGGCGGCGCTACGCCTACCGGGTCACCGACCATCCGGGCGGCGTCGACCCGCTGCTGCGCGGGCACGTCCTGTGGCACGACTGGCCGCTCGACGTGGACGCCATGAACGAGGCCGCGCGGGCGCTGCTCGGCGAGCACGACTTCGCCGCGTACTGCAAGAAGCGGGAGGGCGCCACCACCATCCGCACGCTCCAGGAGCTGAGCCTGGTTCGTGGGGAGGACGGGATCATCACCGCCACCGTGCGGGCCGACGCCTTCTGCCACAACATGGTGCGCTCGCTGATCGGCGCGCTGCTGTTCGTCGGCGACGGGCACCGGGCGCCCGACTGGCCGGGGAAGGTGCTGGCGGCCGGCGCCCGGGACTCGGCGGTGCATGTGGTACGGCCGCACGGGCTGACGCTCGAGGAGGTCGGCTATCCGGCCGACGAACTGCTCGCGGCCCGGAGCCGGGAGGCGCGCAACAGGCGGTCCCTGCCCGGGATGTCGGGTTGTGAAACGTGTTAGCTGCCTCCCATTCCTGAGCCTTTATCGCTCATAGGCGGACCTTTTCGGGCATACGTCCTTCACCTGGCCCTTACAACCTGTTGATCTCTCATATAACCTTGCGAAGCTCGGTCACTGGTTCGAATGTGCCGAACACGGTGGGGGTCGGCGGGCCGGGAGAGGCCCGGGGGGTTTCGTATGAGTTCAGTGGGCCCGGTGCAGACCGGGGGCCGTCGTGACGCGCGTCGCGGCGGGGGTGGCCGGCGCAGGGCCGATCGCGGCAAGGTCAGGGCCTCGCTCGGGCTGCTGCCGCTGCCGCCGAGTGACAAGGAGAAGTACTCCTACGCGCGCAGGCACCTGTGGGTCCTGACGATCAGCTCGCTGATCAGCTTCTGCTGCCTGGTGATGAGCCAGTTCAAGCTGGCCCAGTCCACGCCGCTGCTGTGGGCGTACACCCCGCTGCTGGTCTTCACGGTCGTCTACTACCTGGTGTCGCTCCGGGTGAACGGTTTCACCCGCGACTTCGACATCGAGTACCACAAGAAGCTGGTGCGGGAGTGGCGGCCGCAGGTCTACCCCACCGTCGACGTGTTCCTGCCGGTGTGCGGTGAGCCCATCGAGGTGCTGCACAACACGTGGAAGCACGTGCGCGCGATGGCGGACCACTACCCGGGCGTCTGCGTGCCCTTCGTCCTCGACGACGGCGCCAGCTCCGAACTGGAGGCCATGGCGCGGGACTTCGGGTTCCGCTACGGCACCCGCGAGAACCGGGGCTGGTACAAGAAGGCGGGCAACCTGCACTTCGGGTTCGGCCAGTCCGACGGGCAGTACATCCTCATCCTCGACGCCGACTTCACCCCGCGCGCCGACCTGCTGGAGGAACTGCTGCCGTACATGGAGTCCGACCCGCGCATCGGCATCGTCCAGTCGCCGCAGTACTTCCGGGTGCTGGACTCGCAGAACTGGATCGAGCGCGGCGCGGGCGCCGTGCAGGAGCTGTTCTACCGGTCCGTGCAGGTCTCCCGGCAGGGCAGCGACGGCGCGATCTGCGTGGGCAGTTGCGCCGTGTACCGGCGGGCGGCGCTGGACACCAACGGCGGCACCACGCTGATCGAGCACTCCGAGGACGTGCACACCGGCTTCGACCTGCGCAACCTCGGCTGGGACCTGCGCTATGTGCCGGTCGCGGTGTCGACCGGCGTCTGCCCGGACAACGCGGGCGCCTTCTTCAACCAGCAGTACCGCTGGTGCTCGGGTTCGATGAGCCTGCTCGGCAGCAGGAAGTTCTGGCAGACGAAGATCAAGCTGTCCAGCCGCCTGTGCTACATGTCCGGGTTCTTCTACTACATCCACACCGCGCTGTTCACCTTCGCGGCCCCGATCATCCCGGTGATGCTGCTGCTGGCGATGCCGGACAAGCTCAAGGTCGAGCACCTCCTGCTGGTGCTCCCGAGCATCATCTACACCACGATCGTCTTCCCGATGTGGCACAAGGCGCCCTACCGCCTGGAAGCCTGGGCGACCCGCATGATGTACGGCTGGGCGCACGTCTTCGCCATCTGGGACATCCTGCGCAAGAACCGCATGGGCTGGCAGCCCACCGGTTCCTCCGGCGCCAAGAAGAACAAGACCCGGCGCTTCTGGATCGGCATGTGGGTGTGGGGCGGCGGCTCCGCGCTGGTGTGGGTGGTCGCGGCGGTGTACCGCACGTTCACCATGAACGCCCCCGACTTCGCGCTGATCCTCTCCTCCGGACTCTTCTACGCCCTGGTGGTGGCCCGCGTCCTGGTCCAGCCCCGGGCGGAGGCGACGGCCTGAATGAACCTCCTCACCCGAACCCGCGCGGTGCTCTCCGCCTGTCTGCTCGCCCCGCTGCTGCTCACCGGCTGCTCCGTCCTCGACGACGGTGACGGCGGCGGCACCGGCGGCGCGCACGCCGGGACGGCCGGCGCCGGCTCCGGCGACGGCGCCGAGGCGAGCACCCCGTACGACGTCACCCCGCTGCTGAAGCCGACGCGCAAGTACTTCGGCGCCGCCGTCGAGGGGGCGCCGCACTCCATGAAGGGCGTCGACACCTACACCGGGATGGTCGGCAAGCAGCCGAACCTGATCGAGTACTACGCCGGGTGGGGCGACGGCTTCGACGCCACCGGGGTGCGCAACGCCTGGGCCGAGGGCGCCCTGACGCTGATGTCCTGGGAGCCCTTCGACACCCCGCTGGCCGACATCGCGGCCGGGAAGTCCGACACGTACCTGAAGAAGTACGCCGAGGCGGTGCGCAAGCTGAACCTGCCCGTGGTGATCTCCTTCGCGGACGAGTTCAACGGCCACTGGGAGAAGTGGGGCACCACCCACACCACCGCCGGGGACTACGTGGCCGCCTGGCGGCACATCCACGACGCCTTCGTGGACGCCGGCGCCTCCAACGTCATCTGGGCCTGGTCGCCGAACATCGTCAACCCCGTCACCGAGGTCGAGCTGAAGCCGTACTACCCGGGCGACGGCTACGTCGACTGGATCGGGCTGATCGGCTACTGGACGATCGAGGAGGACAACGCCTTCGACAGCGTCTTCGGGGCCACCCGGGACCAGGTGCGCACCTTCACCGACAAGCCGATGCTGCTGCTGGAGACGGCGGCCATGGCGGGCGAGCGGCGGCGGGCCGACATCCGGAACCTCTTCGAGGGCGTCACGGCCGACGACGACATGCTCGGCTTCGTCTGGTTCAACCACAAGAAGCGCGCCGACTGGCGGCTGGAGGCGAGCCCGCTGGCGCTGAAGGAGTTCAAGCGCCTGGCCGCCGACGACCGGTTCGGCTTCGACGTACGGAAGCCGTGATGACCTCCCGACACGATCACTACACGCCGCAGCCCTTCGACCCGTACGCGGAGGAGGAGCAGGCCGGCGGCTGGTTCAACTCCGACGGACACGTGCCGCCGCGGCCCGCCGCCCGGCAGGACGAGTACGGCGACGACCCGCAGCACCCGCCGTACCAGGGGCACCCGCCGTACCAGGAGCAGCAGCCGTATCAGGACGCCATCCCGCAGCAGCCCCGGTCCGGCTACGACGACCAGCCGACCTACGCCCTCAGGATCGTGGCGGAGCAGGCGCCGGCCGAGCCGGGCTACCACGTGCCCGAGACGCCCGAGGTCGGCTGGGACATGGCCGCCAGCAGGCGCCGCGCCTGGGTCAGCCGGGCGGTGCTGCTGTGCATCCTGGTCATCCAGGCCGTGCTCTCGCTGCGGCTGTCCAACACCGCCTTCCAGGACGAGGCCCTCTACCTCGCGGCCGGCCACGCCGAGCTGGACCACCTGCTCAACGGCACCAGGCTGCCGCTGGACTACGCCGCGTACTTCTCCGGCTCGCCGCAGCTCTACCCGGTGCTCGCCGCCCTGGTGGACGGCGCCTTCGGGCTCGCGGGGGCGCGCGGCCTGAGCCTGGCCTTCATGCTCGGCACCACCGCGCTGCTGTACTCCTTCAGCCGCCGGCTGTTCAACGAGCGGGCGGCGCTGGCCGCGGCGGCCCTGTTCGCGGTGACGCAGTCCACCATCGTCATGGGGTACTTCGCCACCTACGACGCCGCCGCCCTGTTCCTGCTGACCCTCGCCACCTGGATCGTCATCCGCACCGACCGGGCACCCGCGGCGGCCGTGCTGCTCGCCGCCCCGGTCGCGGTCCTCGCCGTCGGCGTGAAGTACGCCGCCGCGCTGTACCTGCCGACCATCGTGGTGCTGGCGCTGCTCACCGCGCTGCCGCGGCGGGGCGCGAAGTCCGCCGTGCTGCGGGTGGTGCTGCTCGGCGCCGGGATGGGCGCGATCCTCGCGGCCGGCGTCTACGCCACCGACCTGATGGACGGCGTCCGGCAGACCACCACCGACCGCGCGCACGGCACCGACACCGCCGCCTTCCTGCTGCGCCAGTCGGCGGAGTGGGGCGGGCTGATGTTCCTCACCGCCGTCGGCGGCGCCCTGTCCTACGCCCGGCGCAGCCGCATGAACGAGTCGCCGCTCGCGCACAGGCTGGACAACCCCGGCTGGCGGCGGCGGGCCCTGCTCGGGCTGCTGCTGTGCGGCACGGCGATGCTGGCGCCCGCGTACCAGATCCACCTGGGCACGTCCGTGTCGCTGTTCAAGCACATCGGCTTCGGACTGCTGTTCGCCGCGCCCATGGCCGGTGTCGGGGTGACCCGCCTGGTGGGCGCGCACTTCCGCTACCCGCAGCTCGGGATCATGCTGTGGACGGCCGTGCTCTGCCTCGGCATCGCGCAGTCGGACTGGCGCTTCGGCGTCTGGCCCGACTCGACCAGGATGATCGAGGCGATCGACCAGCACGTCGACGCCAAGGGCCACTACCTCTCCTCGACGCCCGAGGTGCCCGTCTACTACCTGCGGGAGAAGACCTCGCACCGCCAGTGGGCGAGCGTCTTCGGCATGGAGTACACGGACAAGAAGGGCAAGTACCTCACCGGGGACGCCGCCTACCGCGCGGCGCTGCGCGAGGGCGAGTTCGACCTGATCGTCATGGACGGGCACACCAACCCGCGGGTGGACGCCCTGGTCGCCAAGGCGGTCCGGGGCAACCCGCACTACCGGCTGCTCGCCGACGTCCCGTTCCGCAACTCCAGCGGCCAGGGCGAGTACCGCATCTGGATCAAGACCTCCTGAGCGGTTTCCGCCCCCTTCCACCCCCCTTCCGTGAGAAAGGCCGTCGTCATGCGGCTCACCGTCATCGGCACCGGCTATCTGGGTGCCACCCATGCCGCCTGCATGGCAGAGCTGGGCCACGAGGTCATCGGCGTGGACGTCGACCCCGAGAAGGTCGCCGCCCTGCGGGCCGGCCAGGTGCCGTTCCACGAGCCGGGCCTCGGCGAGCTGATCGCCCGGCACACCGCGACCGGGCGGCTGCGCTTCACCACCTCCTACGAGGAGGCCGGGGCCTTCGGCGAGGTGCACTTCGTGTGCGTCGGCACCCCGCAGCGGCCGGGCTCCGAGGCCGCCGACCTGTCCTACGTGGAGTCGGCCTTCGCGGCGATCGCCGGGCACAGCGCCGGGGACGCGCTGCTCGTCGGCAAGTCCACCGTGCCGGTCGGCACCGCCGAGGCGCTGGCCGGGCGGTACGCGGCGGAGGTCGCCTGGAACCCGGAGTTCCTGCGGGAGGGCTACGCCGTCGAGGACACCCTGCGGCCGGACCGGCTGGTGCTCGGGGTGCGCTCCGCCCGCGCGGAATCGATCCTGCGGGCGGTGTACGAGCCCGTCCTCGCGGCCGGCACCCCGCTGGTGGTCACCGACTTCCCGACCGCCGAGCTGGTCAAGACCGCCGCCAACGCCTTCCTCGCCACCAAGATCTCCTTCATCAACGCGATGGCCGAGGTCTGCGAGGCGGCCGGCGGCGACGTCCGCCGGCTCTCCGAGGCGCTCGGCCACGACGACCGGATCGGCGCGCGGTTCCTGCGGTCCGGCGTCGGCTTCGGCGGCGGCTGCCTGCCCAAGGACATCCGCGCCTTCGCGCACCGCGCCGACGAGCTGGGGGTCTCGCTGGCGTTCCTGCGCGAGGTCGACTCGATCAACATGCGGCGCCGGGACCGGGTGGTGGAACTCGCCCGTGAACTGTGCGGGGGCGCGGTGCTCGGCGCCCGGATCACGGTCCTGGGCGCGGCCTTCAAGCCCGACTCCGACGACATCCGCGACTCGCCCGCGCTCGACGTCGCCGCCCGGCTCGGGCTGGACGGCGCCGACGTCACGGTCTACGACCCGGCGGCGATGGACAACGCCCGCAAGGCGTTCCCGCTGCTCGGGTACGCCGCGTCGGCCGAGGAGGCGCTGCGCGGCGCCGACCTCGTACTGCTGCTGACCGAATGGCCGCAGTTCCGGGAACTCGACCCGGAACGGACCCGGTCGCTGGTCGGCCGCCCGCACATCGTGGACGGCCGGGGGGTGCTCGACGCGGACGACTGGACCGCGGCGGGCTGGCGGTTCCGGGCGCTGGGCAGACCCGCGCCCGCAGGGGAGGAAAGATGACGTACGACCCGGAGGGCTCCCGCGTCACCGTGGTGATGCCCACCTACAACGAGGCGGCCAACGTGCCGCGGATGGCCGAGGCGGTGCTGTCGCTGCCGCTGCCCGGCCTGCATCTGAAGATCGTCGACGACTCCAGCCCGGACGGCACCGGGCGGATCGCCGAGGAACTCGCGGAGAAGTACAACGCCGGGCGGCCCGCCGGGCGGCGCCGCATGAGCGTCCTGCACCGCACCGAGAAGGACGGCCTGGGCCGGGCCTACGTGGCGGGCATGAGCGCCGCGCTCGCCGAGGGCGCGGAGTACGTCGTGCAGATGGACGCCGACGGCAGCCACCCGGTCGAGGCGGTGCGGCGGATGCTCGCCGCGGCCCTGGACTCCGGCGCCGGACTGGTCGTCGGCAGCCGGTACGTCGAGGGCGGCGCGCTGGACGAGGAGTGGGGCCGGCACCGGGTGCTGCTCTCCCGCTTCGCCAACCGCTACGCCCGCACCGTGCTCGGCACCAGCATCAAGGACATCACCGCCGGGTTCAACATGTGGTCGGCGGCCACCCTGCGGGACGTGGACCTCACCACCGTGGACAGCGCGGGCTACAGCTTCCAGGTCGAGCTGAAGTACAAGGCCGTGCGCGCCGGGCACCACGCCGTCGAGATCCCCATCCGCTTCGAGGAGCGGACCGAGGGCGTCTCGAAGATGACCCTGCGCACCCAACTGGAGTCGGCGGTGGTCCCGCTCCGGCTCCGTCTGCGGCACCGGTAGCCGGGGGAGCGGGCGGCGGCTACCGGGTGGCCGCCGCCGACGCCTGGGCCTGGCCGCGCCGGTGGATCTGGTCGAAGGCGAACTGGGCCAGGTCGTCGCCGGCCCGGAAGACCGCGGTGTCCTTCTCGGTGACGTCCGCGCCGCTGGTGAAGCCCGCCATCGTGAAGTAGGCGTAGCGGCCGTAGGAGTTGGTCGTGGACCGGCAGATCGCGCCGGCGCAGAACGGGTCCACCCCGCCGCCCGACAGCGACCGGATGTTGCTCCTGGTGTCCGCCTGCGTCTTGGTGGCCGTGGCCTGCGCCTCGGTGTCGAAGACGGCGACCCCGACCGTCACCGCGATGTCGCCCTTGGTGTAGGTGACGCGGATCATACGGGTGCAGTCGTTGGCGGCGAGCAGCCGCGGCAGGCTCTGCTGGGCGGCGCCGGAGCAGGTCCGGGTGTCGGCGGTCGGGCCCTTCTCGTAGACCGTCTCGTTCATGGTGAGCCGGGTGCCCGGGAAGAGGACGTCCGGGCCGAGCGGCGCGGTGTCCTTCGCGGCGCTGGCGATGAAGTCCTCCGGGTCCAGCGGCGGCGGCGCGCTGGTCGGCGCGAAGGAGGGGGCCGAAGCGGTCGCGCTCGGCAGGCTGGCCGTCGACGGCAGTCCCGAGGAGGGCCGGCCGGAGGCCGGACCGGTGCCGTCCGCCGACACCACCGCCACCGCGACCGCGGTCGCTATCGCCGCGGTGGCCAGCGCCCCGCCCCCGATGAACAGCAGTCTGCGCCGCTTGGCGCGGGCCTCGGACGCCTCGGCGAGCGCGGCCCAGTCCGGCGCGTCACCGCCGCCGCTCAAGGGCTGCTGAGAATGCGGTTTCCAGGGATCCCACCCGGAGTCGGGTCCCCCCTGCCCAAAGCTCATGGGGCGCATCTTAGACGGGCCGGGCGGCGCGCTGGTCCGCGTCGGCGGGCCCCGCGGCGCCTAGCGTTCCTCCCATGCGGACGGGCAAAAGCGACATCTCCGGGTGGTTGGTGCGACCGGCGGGCGGGGCCGCGTGGGCGGCCCTCGCGGCGGTGCTGGCGGCCCTCGCGGCGAGCACGGCACGGGCCAGACCCGACGGCGGGATGGACAACGCGATCGTGGTCCGGGCCGCCCGCGCCTGGCTCGCCGGCGGCGACCCGTACGACGACCCGCACTTCCTCTACTTCCCGAGCGCCGTCCTCGCCGCCGTCCCCCAGGCCCTGCTGCCCGGTGCGGCGCTGCGCGCGCTGGTGCCCTGCGCGGTGACCGCCCTGCTCGCCGGGGGGTGGGCCTGCGCCCTGCGACTGCACCGGGTGCCGGGCACCAGCCTGCTCGGCGTGCTCGGCCTGACCGCGCTGGCGGCCGGATTCGCGCCCTTCGGGCACCTGGTCCACCTGGGCAACTGGACGGTGACCGCGGCGGCCGCGCTGCCGCTCGGCCTGCTGCTGGCGGACCGGGGCCGCTGGGCCGCGGCGGGCGCGGTGATCGGCGCCGCCGTGGCGCTCAAGCCGCTGCTCGCCCCGGTCGCCCTGCTGTTCCTCCTGGCCGGACGGTGGCGGGCGCTCGCCGCGGCCCTGCTGGTGCCCGCCCTCGCGTCCGGCGCGGCGGCGCTGCTGATGCCCGACCCGGCCGGCTTCTTCACCCGCACCCTGCCCTTCCTGCTGCACGGCGACGACGGCTTCGTCCGCTCCTGGGAGGCGTCCCTCCCGGCCGTCCTGCCCCGCCTCGGCGTCCCGCACCCCCTCGCCCAGGGCCTCGCCCTGCTCGCGGCCGGCGCCGGGGTGCTCTGCGCCCGCCGCCGCTGGCGCCGCGCCGGCCACGGCCCGCTCCGCCTGGCCGAGACCGGGGCCGGCCTGATGCTCTCCGCGTTCCTGGTCTCGCGCCCCTCCTACGACCACTACCTCCTGGTCGTGGTGCCCCTGCTGCTCGCCGGACTGCCGTACCGGGAGGCGGTGGCCCGGCGGCCCTGGTTCTGGCTCGCCCTGCTCCCGCAACTGCCCGGGGTCGCCTGGCCCGGTCTGGAGGCCCCCCGGCAGCGCGCCTTCAAGGACGCCTTCACGCTCGGCGCCCTGGCCGTCACCCTCGCCCTGCACGCCGTACGGCCCCCGGCCGGGCGGGCCCCGCAGGGCGGTCGCGTCACTCCGCCGCGGCGGGCACGTACAGTGGAGGTGGACAGCAGTGGCACCGGGTGACGGGCGATCCCTCGTTTTGACCCTTCTGGGGCACCCCGGTATCCTGCTTGTTCGTTGTGTATTGGCTTGCTCATTCTCACGGGACGGGCCCTTACACCGGTCCACCGGGCCGATGACCAGCGACTCCACGTGTGCGGTTTGCGTCGCCGCCGTGCGGTCAAGGCTGTCGTGATCGTTTCGGTGACCTTGTCAGGACCATTCACTCGAAGCGAAGGCTACGAACCGTGCGTACGTACAGCCCCAAGCCCGGCGATGTGACGCGCCAGTGGCACGTCATCGATGCTCAGGACGTCGTCCTGGGTCGTCTCGCCTCCACCGCGGCCTCCCTGCTGCGGGGCAAGCACAAGCCGATCTACGCGCCCCACGTCGACACCGGTGACTTCGTCATCATCATCAACGCCGACAAGGTGCACCTCTCCGGCAACAAGCGGACCCAGAAGATGGCCTACCGCCACTCCGGCTACCCGGGCGGTCTGCGCTCGGTCCGCTACGACGAGCTGCTGGACAAGAACCCCGAGAAGGCCATCGAGAAGGCCGTCAAGGGCATGCTCCCCAAGAACACGCTGGGCCGTCAGATGCTCTCGAAGCTGAAGGTCTACAAGGGTGACCAGCACCCGCACGGCGCGCAGCAGCCGCAGCCGTACGAGATCACCCAGGTCGCGCAGTAAGTCCGGCCACCCCCTAAGACTGAAGAGAATCTGAGGAGAATCGTGGCCGAGACCACTGCCGAGCAGCCGCTCGAAGAGCTTGACATCGACAGCTACACCACCGAGTCCGAGGTCCCCGTCGAGGGTGAGTACACCTCGGAGTCCATGGCCTCCCGCTTCGGCGAGCCCCAGCCGGCCGCCGGCCTGGGCCGCCGCAAGAACGCCATCGCCCGTGTCCGGATCGTCCCGGGCACCGGCAAGTGGAAGATCAACGGCCGCACCCTCGAGGACTACTTCCCGAACAAGGTGCACCAGCAGGAAGTCAACGAGCCCTTCAAGGTGCTCGAGCTGGAGGGCCGCTACGACGTCATCGCCCGCATCGCCGGTGGCGGCGTCTCCGGCCAGGCCGGTGCCCTCCGCCTCGGTGTCGCGCGTGCCCTCAACGAGGCCGACGTCGACAACAACCGCGGCCCGCTGAAGAAGGCCGGCTTCCTGCGCCGCGACGACCGTGCGGTCGAGCGGAAGAAGGCCGGTCTGAAGAAGGCCCGCAAGGCCCCGCAGTACAGCAAGCGCTAAATCTCCGACGCGCTGCGCGTACTCCGAACGCCCCGGCGGCACGCCTTTCGTGCCCCCGGGGCGTTCGTTTATCCCCAGCCGGGGGCGTATAACGGCACAAGACGCTCAAAGGCTTGTGTGATCGGATTGTCAGTGCGGCTCAGCATCTGACGCTTCCTCAGGAGGACAAGTGGGACGACTCTTCGGCACGGACGGCGTGCGCGGCGTCGCCAACGCGGACCTGACAGCCGAGCTGGCTCTCGGCCTCTCCGTCGCCGCGGCGCACGTACTGGCCGAGGCGGGCACGTTCGAGGGGCACCGGCCGACCGCCGTGGTCGGCCGTGATCCGCGTGCGTCCGGGGAGTTCCTGGAGGCCGCCGTGGTCGCGGGCCTGGCCAGCGCCGGAGTGGACGTGCTGCGGGTCGGCGTGCTGCCGACCCCCGCCGTCGCCCACCTCACCGGCGCGCTCGGCGCCGACCTCGGCGTGATGCTCTCCGCCAGCCACAACGCCATGCCCGACAACGGCATCAAGTTCTTCGCCCGCGGCGGCCACAAGCTCGCCGACGAGCTGGAGGACCGCATCGAGTCCGTCTACGCCGAGCACCGCACCGGCGCCCCCTGGGACCGGCCGACCGGCGCCGGCGTGGGCCGGGTACGGGACTACGAGGAGGGCACCGAGCAGTACATCGCCCACCTCCTCGGCGCCCTGCCGAACCGGCTCGACGGGCTGCGGATCGTCCTCGACGAGGCGCACGGCGCCGCCGCCCTGGTCTCGCCCGAGGCGTTCACCCGGGCCGGCGCCGAGGTCGTCACCATCGGCGCCGCGCCCGACGGCCTCAACATCAACGACGGCTGCGGCTCCACCCACCTGGACCTGCTCAAGGCCGCCGTCGTCGAGCACGGCGCCCACCTCGGCATCGCCCACGACGGCGACGCCGACCGGTGCCTGGCCGTCGACCACACCGGCGAGGAGGTCGACGGCGACCAGATCCTGGCCGTGCTCGCGCTGGCGCTGCGGGAGCGTTCCGCACTGCGCTCCGACACCGTTGTCGCGACCGTCATGTCCAACCTGGGCTTCAAGCTCGCCATGGAACGCGAGGGCATCCACCTCGTCCAGACCGCGGTCGGCGACCGCTACGTGCTGGAGGAGATGAAGGAACGCGGGTACGCGCTCGGCGGCGAGCAGTCCGGGCACGTCATCGTGCTCGACCACGCCACCACCGGGGACGGCACGCTGACCGGGCTGCTGCTGGCGGCGCGGGTCGCCAAGTCCGGGCGGACGCTCGCGGAGCTGGCCTCCGTGATGACGCGGCTGCCGCAGGTGCTGGTCAATGTGCCGGACGTGGACAAGGGGCGGGTGACGACGTCCGCGGAGCTGGCGGCGGCGGTGAGCGAGGCGGAGCGGGAGCTGGGGGCCACCGGGCGGGTGCTGCTGCGTCCCTCCGGGACGGAGCCGCTGGTGCGGGTGATGGTGGAGGCGGCGGACATCGAGCAGGCCCGGTCCGTGGCGGGACGGTTGGCCGATGTGGTGAAGTCCGCGCTCGGGTGACCTCTCGAAGAGCGGGACTGCGCGTTGCCGGGTGCGGCTCTGCCGTGGCTGGTCGCGCAGTTCCCCGCGCCCCTTCGGAGCGCGTCTAACTCGTCCTGCGTTTCTTCGTCGACCACAGCGCCTTCTGCAGGAGCAGCGTCAGCGTGCCCGCCAGGACGATGCCCAGGAGGTTCAGCAGGAGCTGTTCTCCTGAGCGCCAGCCCTGGTGGGTGTCGCCGTAGACGAGGGCGACGGCCGCGTTCGCGGCGGCCGGGACCGTGGTCACGGAGATCGCGACGCCGACCAGGGCGCCCGACTTGGCGGAGGTCAGGGACAGGGTGCCCGCGGCGCCCGCGAGGACCGCCACGACGAACGAGAACCAGTCCGGCGCGTAGACGAAACCGGTGTTGGGCCGGTCGGCCTCCAGTTGCCCCTTGCTGAACAGGCCGACGGCGTCCATGAAGAGGCTGAACCCGGCGGTGACCGTCATGGCCACGGCGAAGCCCACCAGCAGCGCGGTCATCGAGCGCAGCGCCAGCCTGGGGCTGCGCTGCACGATGGCCGTGCAGATGCCGGCCAGCGGCCCGAACTCCGGGCCCACCGCCATCGCGCCGACGATCAGGATCGCGTTGTCCAGCACCACACCGCAGGCCGCGATCATCGTGGCGAGCGTGATGAACGCGACGTAGGTGACCGACAGCGTCGACTCCTCGTGGGTGGCCTCCGCCAACTGCTCCCACAGCACCGCGTCGGCGCCCTCGCCCGGCGCCTCCTTCTCGGCCCGGTCGGCGTCCCGGGACAGCGACAGGTCGATGTTCTCGGCGGTGATCGCGCCCCGGGTGTCGAGGTCCAACGCGCGCAGCGCGTCGATCAGTTCGTCGGCGGCCTCGCGCGCCACGTCGCACATCACGACATCGCCGGCCGGCCGGCGGGCGGCGTCCGGCAGGACGACCAGATGGGCGGTGCCGACCGTCCGGTCGATCAGGCCCACCACGGCCTCGGTCTTCTCGGCCGGGGTGATCAGACGCAGATGCAGCATGCCGCCCATTCAACCGTGTGTCACAGCTTGCGCAGCCGCAACCGCTGCACCTTGTGGTCGGGGCCCTTGCGCAGGATCAGGGCGGCCCGGCCGCGGGTCGGGGCGACGTTCTCCACCAGGTTGGGCTTGTTGATGGTCCGCCAGGTGGTACGGGCGTACTCCAGCGCCTCCTCCTCCGAGACCTGGGTGTACTTGCGGAAGTACGAGGAGGGGTTCTGGAAGGCGGTCGCGCGCAGCTTCTTGAAACGGTCGAGGTACCAGCGCTCGATGTCCTCGGTGCGGGCGTCGACGTACACGCTGAAGTCGAAGTAGTCGGCGAGGCCCACCCGGGTGCGGCCGTCCTTGCCGGGCAGGGCGGGCTGGAGGACGTTCAGGCCCTCGACGATCAGGATGTCGGGGCGGCGGACGGTCAGCTTCCCGCCCGGCACGATGTCGTAGATCAGGTGGGAGTAGACCGGCGCGGTGACCTCGGCCTTCCCGGCCTTGATGTCGGCGACGAACCGGGTCAGGGCGCGGCGGTCGTACGACTCGGGAAAACCTTTCCGCGACATCATGCCGCGGGCCTCCAGCTCCCTGGTCGGCAGCAGGAAACCGTCCGTGGTGACCAACTCCACGCGCGGGTGCTCGGGCCAGCGGGACAGCAGCGCCTGGAGGAGGCGGGCGACGGTGGACTTGCCGACCGCGACCGAGCCGGCCACGCCGATGACGAAGGGGGTGCCGGACTGGGAGCCCTGCTCGCCGAGGAAGGTGTTCAGCGCGCCCCGCAGGCCGTCGGTGGCGCCGACGTAGAGATTGAGCAGCCGGGAGAGCGGGAGGTAGATGTCCCGCACCTCGTCGAGGTCGATGACGTCACCGAGACCGCGCAGCTTCTCGACCTCCTCGGCGGTCAGCGGCAGCGGCGTCTTGTCGCGCAGCGCGCTCCACTCGGCACGGGTGAGGTCGACGTAGGGAGTCGCCTCCGGCCGATGCCGGTGGGCGCTCCGGGATATCGAGGGGACCGGAGAGATCACAGTCCATTGTTAACGGAGTTCGAACGGGGCGGCAGGTGGGGTGCGTCACGCCGGGGCGCGGGCGGAGGGTGCGGGCGGGGCGTTCGTACCCCGGTGGGAATTTCCGATTTCGGGCACGAGATGACGGGTTCGTGATCGAAGCTGACCGTAGGCTGCCGGTCATGTGCGGAATCGTGGGATACGTGGGGTCGCAGTCGGCGCTTGATGTCGTGATGGCCGGACTGAAGCGGCTGGAGTACCGGGGATACGACTCGGCGGGCGTCGCCGTGCTCGCGGACGGCGGGCTGGCCCCCGCCAAGCGGGCCGGCAAGCTCGTCAACCTGGAGAAGGAGCTGTCCGAGCGTCCGCTGCCGACCGGCACCACCGGCATCGGCCACACCCGCTGGGCCACGCACGGCGGCCCCACCGACGCCAACGCCCACCCGCACCTGGACAACGCGGGCCGGGTCGCCGTCGTGCACAACGGGATCATCGAGAACTTCGCCGCGCTCAGGGCGGAGCTGGCCGGGCGCGGCCACGACCTCGCCTCCGAGACGGACACCGAGGTCGTCGCCCATCTGCTCGCCGAGGAGTTCTCCTCCTGCGCCGACCTGGCCGAGGCGATGCGGCTGGTCTGCCGGCGCCTGGAGGGGGCGTTCACGCTGGTCGCGGTGCACGCGGACGAGCCGGACGTGGTCGTGGGCGCCCGGCGCAACTCGCCGCTGGTGGTCGGGATCGGCGAGGGCGAGGCGTTCCTCGCCTCCGACGTGGCGGCGTTCATCGCGCACACCCGGGACGCCGTCGAACTCGGCCAGGACCAGGTGGTCGAGCTGCGCCGGGACGGGGTGACGGTGACCGGCTTCGACGGCCGGGCCGCCGACGTGCGCGCCTACCACGTCGACTGGGACGCCTCCGCCGCCGAGAAGGACGGTTACGCCTCCTTCATGCTCAAGGAGATCGCCGAGCAGCCGAAGGCGGTCGCCGACACCCTGCTCGGCCGGATCGACGCGGCGGGCTCGCTGACGCTGGACGAGGTGCGCATCCCGGCCGCGGAACTGCGCGAGATCGACAAGGTCGTCATCGTCGCCTGCGGTACGGCCTTCCACGCCGGGCTGATCGCCAAGTACGCCATCGAGCACTGGACGCGGATTCCCTGCGAGGTGGAGCTGGCCAGCGAGTTCCGCTACCGCGACCCCATCCTGGACCCGCACTCGCTGGTGATCGCCGTCTCGCAGTCCGGCGAGACCATGGACACCCTGATGGCGCTGCGGCACGCCCGCGAGCAGGGCTCCAAGGTGCTCGCCATCTGCAACACCAACGGCTCCACCATCCCCCGCGAGTCCGACGCCGTGCTCTACACGCACGCCGGTCCGGAGGTCGCCGTCGCCTCGACCAAGGCGTTCCTGACCCAGTTGGTCGCCTGCTACCTCGTCGCCCTCTACCTCGGACAGGTCCGCGGCACCCAGTGGGGCGACGAGATCCGCGCGGTCATCCGCGACCTGGCCCGGATCTCCGGCGCGGTCGACCAGGTCCTGGCCACCATGGAGCCGGTACGGGAACTGGCGCGGTCCCTGGCCGGCAAGGACACGGTCCTCTTCCTGGGCCGGCACGTCGGCTACCCGGTCGCCCTGGAAGGCGCCCTCAAGCTCAAGGAACTCGCCTACATGCACGCCGAGGGCTTCGCGGCCGGCGAGCTGAAGCACGGGCCCATCGCGCTGATCGAGGAGGACCTGCCGGTCGTCGTGGTCGTCCCCTCCCCGCGCGGGCGGTCCCTGCTGCACGACAAGATCGTCTCCAACATCCAGGAGATCCGGGCCCGGGGCGCCCGCACGATCGTCATCGCGGAGGAGGGCGACGCCGCGGTCGAACCGTACGCCGACCACCTGATCCGCGTGCCCGCGACCCCCACCCTGCTCCAGCCGCTGGTCGCGACGGTCCCGCTCCAGGTCTTCGCCTGCGAACTGGCGACGGCCCGCGGCAACGAGGTGGACCAGCCGCGCAACCTGGCGAAGTCGGTGACGGTGGAGTGAGCGGGTTCGAGCGGGCCGAGGGTCTCTTTCCCGGGGAGTCGCAGGAGGGTGCCTCGTAGGGTCTGCGCATGAGCATCATCGGGGTCGGGATCGACGTGGCCGAGATCGAGCGGTTCGGGGCGGCGCTGGCGCGTACGCCGGAGATGGCGCGGCGGCTGTTCCTGGACAGTGAGTTGTGTCTGCCCAGTGGGGAGCGGCGCGGGGTCGCCTCGCTGGCCGCGCGGTTCGCGGCGAAGGAGGCGCTGGCCAAGGCGCTCGGCGCGCCGGGCGGGCTGCTCTGGACCGACGCCGAGGTGTACGTCGAGGACAGCGGGCGGCCCCGGCTGCGGGTCACGGGGACGGTGGCGGCGCGGGCGGCGGAGCTGGGGGTCGCGACGTGGCATGTGTCGCTGAGCCATGACGCCGGGGTGGCCTCGGCGGTGGTGATCGCGGAGGGATGACGCCGGGGCGTCAGTTCTCCTTCGGGCGGACCCTTTCGTGCACGCGTTCGCCCTGGGCGCCGTACAAGGCGATCCACTCCACCGGGTGGTCGCCCGCGTTGGCGACGCCGTGGGGGACGCGGGTGTCGAACTCGGCGGACTCGCCGGCCGTGAGGACCAGGTCGTGGTCGCCGAGGGCGAGGAGGAGGCGGCCGGAGAGGACGTACAGCCACTCGTGGCCCTCGTGCGAGCCCTGTTCCGGGCGGGCCGGGCGCTCGGTCGCCGGGGCGGGGAGGATCTGTTTGTAGGCGTGCAGGCCGCCGAGGTGCGGGGTGAGCGGTATCCAGGTCTGGCCGTGCCGGACGAACGGGCGCGGGTGCACCCGGGGGTCGCCGGTGCGGGAGCCGACCAGTTCGTCCAGGGGGACGCGGAAGTGGCGGGCCAGCGGCAGCAGGTGCCGCAGCGTCGGTTCGCGGCGGCCCGACTCCAGCCGGGACAGGGTGCTCACCGAGATGCCGGTGGCGGCGCTGAGCCGGCGGAGCGTGGTGCCCCGGGCCCGGCGCAGGGCGCGCAGGCGGGGGCCGAGGGCGGTCAGTACGTCGTCCGGGGCCGGTGGGTCCGCCGGGGAGGCTTCGTCGGGCATGGGGGTATTCGCCGCCGCGGCCGGGGGCGTTGTCAAGCCGGGGCGGGGCAGCGGACAAGGCGTCCATGGATGCGACGGGATCGGTGAGGTACGGGAGACTCGGCCTATGCGGACTGCGTACAGCGTGGAGACGGTCAGGGCGGCGGAGCGGGAGCTGATGGCGCGGCTCCCCGACGGGGCGTTGATGCAGCGGGCGGCGGCGGGGCTCGCCGCCGCCTGCGCCGAACTGCTCGGGCGGGTGTACGGCAGCCGGGTCGTGCTGCTGGTCGGCAGCGGCGACAACGGCGGTGACGCGCTGTACGCCGGGGCGCGGCTCGCCCGGCGGGGCGCGGGCGTGCACGCGGTGCTGCTCGCGCCCGAGCGGGCGCACGCCGGGGGGCTCGCGGCGCTGCGCCGGGCCGGGGGGCGGGTCGCGCAGGCCGGGGCGGGGGAGCGGCTGATCGAACGGGCCGGCCTGGTCGTCGATGGGATCGTCGGGATCGGCGGCAGGGGCGGGCTGCGGCCGGAGGCGGTACCGCTGGCCGAGGCGGCCCGGCGGTCCCGGGCGGCCGTCGTCGCGGTCGACCTGCCGAGCGGGGTGGACGCCGACACCGGCGAGGTGCGGGGGGCGGCGGTGCGGGCGGATCTGACGGTGACCTTCGGGGCGCACAAGCCGGGGCTGCTGATCGATCCGGCCCGGGAGTACGCGGGGTCGGTGCGGCTGGTCGACATCGGGCTGTCGCTGCCGGACGAGCGGGCCGAGGCGGAGGCGCTCCAGCACGCCGACGTGGCGAGGCTGCTGCCGGCGCCGGGGGCCGAGAGCGACAAGTACCGGCGGGGCGTGGTGGGCATCGCGGCGGGGTCGGCCCGCTACCCGGGCGCCGCCGTCCTCGCCGTGTCGGGGGCGCTGCGGGGCGGGGCCGGGGCGGTGCGGTACGTCGGTCCGGCCGGGGACGCGGTGATCGCCCGGTTCCCCGAGACGCTCGTGTCCGACCGGGGGCCGGAGCGGG
This sequence comes from Streptomyces sp. NPDC000134, assembly GCF_042899225.1. Lineage (NCBI taxonomy): Bacteria > Bacillati > Actinomycetota > Actinomycetes > Kitasatosporales > Streptomycetaceae > Streptomyces > Streptomyces sp. NPDC000134. The sequence continues at coordinate 171,301 of NZ_JBIAZN010000003.1, read as the reverse complement.
CCGGGCGGGTCCAGGCGTGGGTCGTGGGGCCGGGGATCGGGGACGACGCGGGGACGGTGGCGGAGGTCGTGGCGGCGGAGGTGCCGGTGCTGATCGACGCGGACGGGCTGCGGTTGGCGGGGGCGGACGCGGTGCGGGCGCGGACGGCGCCGACGCTGATGACTCCGCACGCGGGGGAGGCGGCGGCGTTGCTCGGGGTGACGCGGGAGGAGGTCGAGAGGGCGCGGCTGGCCTCGGCGCGGGAGCTGGCGGAGCGGTACGGGGCCGCGGTGCTGCTGAAGGGGTCGACGACGGTGGTGGCCGGGCCGGGTGGGGGGCGGCGGCGGACGGTGCGGGTCAATGCGACGGGGACGCCGTGGCTGGCCACGGCGGGGAGCGGAGATGTGCTGTCCGGGCTGGCGGGGTCGCTGCTGGCGGCGGGGTTGTCGGTGGTGGACGCGGGGAGTGCGGGGGCGTATCTGCATGGGCTGGCGGGGCGGGTGGCGGCGGAGGGGGCGCCGGTGTCCGCGGAGGATGTGGCGGGGGCGGTGGGGAGGGTCTGGCGGGATGTGGTCGGTGAGGGGGTGGGTGGGTGAGGGCGGGGTGTGGTGAGGGTGGGGTCGGGTGCGGTGCGGGTGGGTGAGGGTGGGGTCGGGTGCGGTGCGCGTGCGTGAGTGTGCGGCCCGGCGTCGGTGCGGGCGGGTGGGTGCGCTGCCCGGCGTGGCGGGGTGCCGCTGCGCCCACCCGTGCCGCCCCAGCGGCACGACTGCCCGCAGCTAGGGCGGTTGGGGGTTGCCGCTGGGCTTGTCTGTGGTGCCGTGGTGGTGCAGTTGCCCGCAGCTAGGGCGGTTGGGGGTTGCCGTTGGGCTTGTTTGTGGTGCCGTGGTGGTGCGGTTGGGTGCAGCTTGGGCGGTTGGGGGTGGGTGTGGGCAGGTGGTTGCCGGGATCGGGGGGTGGGGGGCGGGCTCTGAGAGACTGGGGGTCTGATGAGTGAGAGTGTGGAGCGGGGTGCGTCGGTGCGGGGCTGGGCCGAGGTTGATCTGGGCGCGTTGCGGAGCAATGTGCGGGCGCTGCGCGGGCGGATCGGCGGCGCCGCGCTCATGGCGGTGGTGAAGGCCGACGGGTACGGCCACGGCGCGCTCCCGTGCGCCCGTGCCGCCGTCGAGGCCGGCGCGACCTGGCTGGGCACCGCCACCCCGGAGGAGGCGCTGGCACTGCGGGCCGGGGGCGGGCTGCCGGACGACCTGCGGATCATGTGCTGGCTATGGACGCCCGGCGGCCCCTGGCAGCAGGCGATCGAGGCCGATCTCGACGTGTCCGTCAGCGCGATGTGGGCGCTGACGGAGGTCACCGCCGCCGCGCGCCGCGCCGGTCGCCCCGCCCGCGTCCAGCTCAAGGCCGACACCGGGCTCGGGCGCAACGGCTGCCAGCCCGGACCCGACTGGGAGGAACTGGTCGGTGCCGCGCTGCGCGCCGAGGCCGAGGGGCTGGTCCGGATCACCGGCCTCTGGTCCCACTTCGCCCGCGCCGACGAGCCCGGCCACCCCTCCGTACGGGCCCAGCTCGACCTCTTCCGGGAGATGACCGGGTACGCGGAGGGCGAGGGCGTCCGGCCCGAGGTGCGGCACATCGCCAACTCGCCCGCCACGCTCACGCTGCCCGAGGCGCACTACGACCTCGTCCGCCCCGGCATCGCCCTGTACGGCATCTCGCCCAGCCCCGAGGTCGGCACCCCCGCCGACTTCGGGCTGCGCCCGGCGATGACGCTGGCCGCCTCGCTCGCGCTGGTCAAGCGGGTGCCGGGCGGCCACGGGGTGAGTTACGGGCACCACTACACCACCCCCGGCGAGACCACCCTCGGCCTGGTCCCCCTCGGCTACGGCGACGGCATCCCCCGGCACGCCTCCTCCACCGCCCCCGTCCTGGTGGACGGCAAGTGGCGTACGGTCGCGGGGCGGATCGCGATGGACCAGTTCGTGGTCGACCTGGGCGGCGACCTGCCCGCGGCCGGCGACGAGGCGGTGCTGTTCGGGCCGGGCGACCGGGGCGAGCCCACCGCCGAGGACTGGGCGCAGGCGGCCGGCACCATCGCGTACGAGATCGTCACCCGCATCGGCGGGCGCGTTCCCCGCGTCTATGTGAACGAGTGACCCCCGCGTGTGCATGACGCACGCTTTCGGGTGAACCAGACATCACAGGGCCGACATCACACGGCCAGGCCGGCGAAGAGGAGCGGTACGTGAGCGAGAGCAGCGCGGACGCCGTCGCGGACGTCGCCGCGGCGGCCGTCGCCTCCGCCACGCAGGCCGCGGCCGGGGCCGCCGTCGGAGGCTGGCGCCGGGCGACCGGCCTCGCGGGGGCCGCGATAGGCGTGGTCGCGGCGGGAGCCGCGGCCGGAGTGGCGATAGAACGGCTGACGGTCGGCCGCGGCATACGCCGCAAGGCCCGCCTCGCCCTGGACTCGGCCGAACCGTACGGCGCGCTGCGCGGGACGCCCGGCCAGGCGTACGCCGACGACGGCACCGAGCTGTACTACGAGGTCGACGACATCGAACCGGAGGGCGGCTCCGCGCCCCGCCGCCGCCGGCTGTTCGGCCGCAAGGAACCCGCCCCCGCGACCGTCGTCTTCTGCCACGGCTACTGCCTCAGCCAGGACTCCTGGCACTTCCAGCGCGCGGCGCTGCGCGGTGTCGTACGGACCGTGTACTGGGACCAGCGCAGCCACGGCCGCTCCGGGCGGGGCGTGTCGCAGGCGGGGGACGGCGCCCCGGTCACCATCGACGACCTGGGCCGGGACCTGAAGGCGGTCCTCGACGCGGCGGTGCCCGAGGGGCCGGTCGTGCTGGTGGGGCACAGCATGGGCGGGATGACCGTGATGGCGCTGGCCGACCAGTGCCCCGAGCTGGTCCGCGAGCGGGTCGTCGGGGTGGCGCTGGTGGGGACGTCGTCGGGCCGGCTCGGGGAGGTCAACTTCGGGCTGCCGGTGGCCGGTGTCAACGCGGTGCGGCGGGTGCTGCCCGGGGTGCTGAAGGCGCTGGGGCAGCGGGCGGAGCTGGTGGAGCGGGGGCGCCGGGCGACCGCGGACCTGTTCGCCGGGGTCATCAAGCGGTACTCGTTCGCCGCCCGGGACGTCGACCCGGCCGTCGCCCGGTTCGCCGAGCGGATGATCGAGGCCACGCCGATCGACGTGGTCGCCGAGTTCTACCCGGCCTTCGACGACCACGACAAGACCGCGGCGCTCGCCCGCTTCGCGGGGCTGCCGGTGCTGGTGCTGGCCGGGGTGGGGGATCTGGTGACGCCCAGTGAGCACAGCGAGGCCATCGCCGGTCTGCTGCCCGACGCCGAGCTGGTCCTCGTCCCGGACGCCGGGCACCTGGTGATGCTGGAGCACCCGGAGCTGGTCACCGACCGGCTCGCCGACCTGCTGGTGCGCGCCGGGGCGGTCCCGGCAGGTACTACCGTGGACGGCTATGGAAGCACCAGCAGCAGCGCACGACCCCGCTGAGTCCGCCCCCGCCGTCGAGATCACCGTCACCTCCCCCGAGCAGATGCGGGAGCTGGGCCGCAGGCTGGCCGGGCTGCTGCGGGCCGGTGACCTGGTGATGCTGAGCGGCGAGCTGGGCGCGGGCAAGACGACGCTCACCCGGGGGCTCGGCGAGGGCCTCGGCGTGCGCGGCGCGGTCACCTCGCCGACGTTCGTGATCGCCCGGGTGCACCCCTCGCTCGGCGACGGCCCGCCGCTCGTCCACGTCGACGCCTACCGGCTGTCCGGCGGGCTGGACGAGATGGAGGACCTCGACCTGGACGTCTCCCTGCCCGAGTCCGTGATCGTCGTGGAGTGGGGCGAGGGCAAGGTCGAGGAACTCACCGAGGACCGGCTCCACCTGGCGATCCACCGGGCCGTCGGCGACACCGACGACGAGGTCCGGCACGTCACCGTGACCGGCATCGGCGCCCGCTGGGCGACGGCCGGCCTGAGCGCGCTCGCCGGGTAGCGCTCAGGCCGCCTCGCGGTGGTCCCCGGCGCGGTGGCGGGGCTCCGGCTCGGGGGCGCGCGGCGGGGTCGAGACGGCGCTCGCCGCCGCGCACGAGGCGAGCAGGTCGCGCATCGGCACTCCGGACGGGACGGGCAGCGGGGGCCGGGCCTGGTTCTGTGAAGCCGACATGGTCGCCTCCTGAAGGTCGGGGGCGGACGGGGTTAGGCATACCTAACCACGGACTGGATACCATGTGACCACGCCGGGGAAGCGGAGCGCAATGTTTTCCCGACGTCTTGTCGGAATCCGGTCCGCCGTCAGCGGACCACGACCACCTTCTGGCCGATGGTCGCGAAGTCCCACATCGCGTCGCCGTCCTCCCGGCCCTCCCGGATGCCGCCGGTGCGCGCCCCGCCCGCCGAGGGCCTGGCCGTGGAGCCGTCCACCGCCGCGCTGAAGCCGACCACCACGCCGTCGACGCTGGTGAACCGCACCACGTGCTCCACGGGGATGCCGTCGGAGCCGGTGACCCGGTTGGAGCGGGAGGTGACCGCGTAGACGCCCGGCCGGGGGTCCACCGCGCCGGGCGTGACCGCGAACGTGCGCCGGACCCGGTCGCCCGCGCCGACCAGCCAGACCCGGTCGTCGTCCACCGAGTACACGACGCGTTCACCCGTACCGGACCCGGCGGGCAGGGCGTGCGGGTGCCGTTCGTCGCGGGGGGCCTTCGTGGCGCCGGGGCCCGGGGCGGGGCGCACGCTCGGGCGGGAGCGGTCCAGGCCGGCCGGGACGTGTGCCGACGCCTGGTAGGCGAGGACCCCGACGGTGGCCAGGGCCGCCGCGGTGAGCCCGGTGACGACTGCGGAGCTGCTGCTTGCCACTGGCGACCACCTCGGCGTCGTACGTGCTGCTTGTGCGGCGACGGTAGCAGTCGGTGACCGTCGGACCGGGGCGGCCGACACGGGTCCCCGGGCCGCCGTAGGCTGTTCGTGTGCTCTTGCTCGCTCTGGATACCGCCACTCCCGCCGTGACCGTCGCCCTGCACGACGGCACGGACGTCATCGCCTCGTCGAGCCAGGTCGACGCGCGCCGTCACGGTGAGCTGCTGCTGCCCGCCGTCGACCGGGTGCTCGCCCGGTCCGGCCGCCGGCTCGACGCCGTCACCGGCATCGTCGTGGGCGTCGGGCCGGGCCCGTACACCGGGCTGCGCGTCGGCCTGATGACCGCGGACACCTTCGGACTGGCGCTCGGCGTGCCCGTGCACGGTGTGTGCACGCTGGACGGCCTGGCCTACGCCGCCGACCTGGACGGCCCCTTCGTGGTGGCGACCGACGCCCGCCGCAAGGAGGTCTACTGGGCCCGCTACGCCGACTCCCGCACCCGCCTGACCGACCCGGCCGTCGACCGCCCCGCCGACCTCGCCGGCCAGGTGGCGGGGCTGCCCGCGGTCGGCGCGGGCGCGCTGCTCTACCCGGACACCTTCCCCCGGGCGCACCAGCCCGAGCACGTGTCCGCCGCCGCCCTGGCCTCGCTGGCGGCCGAGAAGCTCGCGGCCGGCGAGGAACTCCTCGCGCCCCGGCCGCTGTACCTGCGCCGGCCCGACGCGCAGGTCCCCAAGAACTACAAGGTGGTCACCCCCAGGTGACCGGGTCCGCGACTGCCGTGCTGCGCGAGATGCGCTGGTGGGACATCGACCCGGTGCTGACCCTGGAACGCGAGCTGTTCCCGGAGGACGCCTGGTCCCGGGGCATGTTCTGGTCCGAGCTGGCCCACGCCCGGGGACCGGGGGCGACCCGCCGGTACGTGGTCGCCGAGGCGCCCGGCGGCCGGATCGCCGGATACGCCGGGCTGGTCGCCTCCTCCAGCGAGCAGGCCGACGTCCAGACCATCGCCGTCGCCCGCGACCAGTGGGGCACCGGCCTCGGCTCCAGGCTGCTGACCGAACTGCTCCGCGCGGCCACCGCCTTCGAGTGCGCCGAGGTGCTGCTGGAGTGCCGCGTGGACAACGTCCGCGCACAGAAGCTCTACGAGCGCTTCGGCTTCCGGCCCGTCGGCGTCCGGCGCGGCTACTACCAGCCGGGCAACGTGGACGCCCTGGTGATGCGCCTCACCGACCCTTCGACCTCCGTACAAGGAACCGAGAACAATGGCTGACGAACCCCTGGTCCTGGGGATCGAGACCTCCTGCGACGAGACCGGTGTCGGCGTCGTGCGCGGCACCACGCTGCTGGCCGACGCCGTCGCCTCCAGCGTCGACGAGCACGCCCGCTTCGGCGGCGTCGTCCCCGAGGTGGCGAGCCGCGCCCACCTGGAGGCGATGGTCCCCACCATCGAGCGCGCCCTGAAGGAGGCCGGGGTGAGCGCCCGCGACCTCGACGGCATCGCCGTCACCGCCGGCCCCGGCCTGGCCGGCGCGCTGCTGGTCGGCGTCTCCGCGGCGAAGGCGTACGCCTACGCGCTCGGCAAACCGCTGTACGGCGTGAACCACCTCGCCTCGCACATCTGCGTCGACCAACTGGAGCACGGGCCGCTGCCCGAGCCGACGATGGCGCTGCTGGTCTCCGGCGGCCACTCCTCGCTGCTGCTCTCCTCCGACATCACCTCCGACGTCCGGCCGATGGGCGCGACCATCGACGACGCGGCCGGCGAGGCGTTCGACAAGATCGCCCGGGTGCTGGACCTCGGCTTCCCGGGCGGCCCGGTCATCGACCGGTACGCCCGCGAGGGCGACCCGGCGGCGATCGCGTTCCCGCGCGGCCTGACCGGGCCCCGCGACCCCGCGTACGACTTCTCCTTCTCCGGGCTGAAGACGGCCGTGGCCCGCTGGATCGAGGCCAGGCGGGCGGCGGGCGAGGAGGTGCCGGTGCGGGACGTGGCCGCCTCCTTCCAGGAAGCCGTCGTGGACGTGCTGACCCGCAAGGCGGTCCGGGCCTGCAAGGACCAGGGCGTCGACCATCTGATGATCGGCGGCGGCGTCGCCGCCAACTCGCGGCTGCGGGTCCTCGCCCAGGAGCGCTGCGAGGCGGCCGGCATCAGGCTGCGGGTGCCGCGGCCCAAGCTGTGCACGGACAACGGGGCGATGGTCGCCGCCCTCGGCGCCGAGATGGTCGCCCGCGGCCGGCCCGTCTCCGACTGGGAGCTGTCCGCGGACTCCTCCCTGCCGGTGACCGACCCGCACGTCCCCGGCCACGACCATGTGCACGAGACCGGCAAGGAGAACCTGTACTCGTGACCGTCGCCCTGATGTGGGAGGCCCGCGCCGTTCCCGGCCGGGGCGCGGACCTGCTGGCCTGGGCCCGCGCCCAGGCGCTGCCCGCCGAACCCCTGCGCCGCGAGACCCTCCGCGCCCCGCAGGACCGGGTCCTGGTCATCACCTGGTGGGACGCGGAGTACGACACCGAACTGCCCGAACTGCCCGAACCCGAGGAGGGGTTGGTCACCCGGGCGGTGCACCGGTGGCGGTTCGAAGCGGTGGACGGCTGAGCGGTCGCGCAATACACCGATCCGGTAACCGAGTTCGGCGCTATCGTCGCCCGGACGCCTCCCGCCGAGGACAATGTCGGACGTGTCCACTCCACCTGACCTCGCACTCGACGACGGCACGCCGGTCCGGTTCCTGCTCACGCCGCCGCCCGGCCCGGCGCCCGCCGTTCCCGACGACGACCGGCCGGACGGGATGGGGCGGGCCGTCCCCGTCGCCGACGGGTCCCGGTCCGTCGCCCGGCTCGCGGCCGGGGCGCTGCGCGGCGCGCTCAGCCCGCTGGGCCCGCTGATCCAGCAGGTCCACGACGCCGCCACGGCCGTCCCCGACCCGCCCACCGAACTCAGCGTGACCTTCGGCGTCCAGGTCGGCCAGGACCTCAGGCTCGGCATCGTCGGCGGCACCGGCCAGGCCCACCTCACCGTCACCGCGAGCTGGACCCCGGTGCGCCGGCCCGGCGGGGAGTGACGCGTGGGATGGTTCGGAACCGCGGGGGGCGGTACCGGCGATCCCTCCCGGCACGTCGTCACCGTACGCCGGACCGAGGACGGCAAGGCCGTCGGCGCGGGCTTCCTGCTCGGCCCCGGCACCGTCCTGACCTGCGCACACGTCGTCAACGCGGCGCTGGGCCGGGCCATGCTCGAACCCCGCGCCCCCGGGCTGGACGAGGTCACCGTCGAACTCCACGGGGACGGGACCGCCGCCCGCGGCCACCCCGCCCGCGTCGCCCACTGGATCGCTCCCCGCGCGCCGGGCGGCGGGCCGGTGCCGGACGCCGCCGACGAGTGGCTCGGCGACCTCGCCGTCCTGCGGGTCGACGGCTCCCCGGCCGGCCTGCCCGCCGCCCCCCGGCTGGTCGACATGAGCATCGGCCAGGAGGTGGAGGCATGGCACGGCAGCGGCGCCCCCGCCACCCACGCCGGCCTCACCGTGCGGCAGCTCACCGGCGCCCGCGCCTACCTGGACGGCAGCGCCACCGGCATGGCCGTGGGCGCCGGCTACAGCGGCGGCCCGCTGTGGTGCCGGGCGGAGAAGGCCGTGGTCGGGCTGGTCGTCGCCCACTTCATGCCGCCCCGCGACCCCGCCACCGGCGCCCCGCTGCCCTACAGCCCGCAGCAACTGGTGCGGCGGAGCTGGGCCGTGCCCTGGCAGCGCATCGAGGCCGAACTGCGTCCGCTGGGCGCGCTGGACGCCCTGGCACCCGCGCTGCCCGACCCCGACGACCACGCCTTCCTGCTGCTGGCCGAGGCCATCGAGGACGTCTTCCCCTCGCCGAGCGGCCGGGTGGCCGGCGCCCAGAGGCTGGCCCGCGCCTGCGGGGTCGCGCCCGGCAGCGCGGTCACCCCGCCGACCCCCGAGGAGTTCGCCGCCTTCCTCCTCACCCACCCCCGGGCACTGGCCGCGCTCGCCGGGAACCTGCGCCGCGACGCCCCGGAGGACGCCGACCGGGTCCTCGCCGCGGGCGGCCTCTCCCGTACGCCCCGGCTGCTGTCCCCGCTGGAGTACACCGCCCTGCGCGGCCATCTGCGCGGGCTGGAGCCGAAGGTGCTGGCCCGGTTCCCCGAGGCGGTCCGGGCCGCCCTGCCGCATCTGGCGGCGCTGCCCGGCTGGGACACCGTGGAGTCCCTCCTCGACCAGTTGGAGGCACTGCCCGGCGACGGCCGCTCGGCCGACGGCGAGCCCCGGGTCCCCGCGCTGCTGCGGGTGATGGAGTACATCGGCGCGCTCTGCCCCGGCGCCCGGCGCGCCGAGCTGCGGCTCTGGGCGGACGGGGTCGCCGCCCGGCTCGGCATCGCCCGCGCCGCGCTCGGGGAGCGCCGCGCCGACGCCCAGGAGTGGGGGCGCTCGCTGCGCGCCCGCACCGCCCGGGTGCGCGTCCTGGTGCAGGTCGGCCGGGCCGGGCGGGGCCGGCACAAGCTGCGGATCTGGTGCGACGAGGGCGCCGGCCCCCGGCAGGTCTCCACCGACAGCGTCCGCTCGTACACCGCCTCCGAGGTGGCCCGCGAGGTGCTGCGCGTGCTGGACTCGCTCTGCCCGCCCGCCGAGGACGAACGGCCGCCGCTGGTCGAGGTGCTGGTCGACCGGGCCGGGCTCAACCTGCCCGTCGACGAGTGGGCGGCCCGCGACCCCGAGGCGGTGGTGCCCGGCGTGCTCGGCGTGGAGTTCCCGCTGGTCGTTCACTGCCCCGAACTGCTGCGCCGGCACGGCCGGTTCATGGCCCACTGGCGCAGCCGCTGGAACAAGCTGGACGAGGGCAGGACCCTCACGGTCTCCGAGTCGATGGACCGCGACACCCTCTACTCCCGGCTGGTCAACCAACTCGACACCGTACGCGTCTGTGTGGACGTGCCGCCCGGCCCGCGGGACGGCATCGTGCAGACCTGCCTCGCGCTGGGCATACCGGTAGTGGTGTGGGACCGCGGCCGGACCGGCGGCTCGCACACCGCCCGGTACACGGCCCAGGTCGCCACCCGGGAGCTGCCCGACGGTGTACGGGACTACCGCGCGGGCGCCAAGGCCAGCCCGCCCGATTTCCCCGGCCGCCCGGTCCTCGCCTGGGCCGACGCCGACCGCACCGTGCCCCGACTGCACCTGACCGAGCCCCAGGAGAGCGCATGACATCCGCAGCCGACGCCGACTGGCGGCTGTTCCGCGGCGACGGCCTGCCCCGGTCCGTCACCCTGCCCTCGGCCCCGCCGTGGCGCCGCTTCACCCCCGCGCGGACGATGCGCCCCGAACTGCCGTACGTCATCGCCGCGCAGCACGCCGACGTCGTCAACGCCGCGCTGCACCTGCGCCGCCCGCTGCTGGTGACCGGCCCGGCCGGCACCGGCAAGTCCTCGCTGGCACGGGCCGTCGCCCACGAACTGCGCCTCGGCGAGCTGCTGCGCTGGCCCGTCAACAGCCGCTCCACCGTGAAGGACGCCCTCTACCAGTACGACGCGATCGGCCGGCTGCGCGAGACCACCCTGAGCCGGGACCGGGGCGAGGGCGAGCCGTCCATCGGCACGTTCATCCGGCTGGGCCCGCTGGGCACCGCCCTGGTGCCCTCCGCGAACCCCCGCTGTCTGCTGATCGACGAGATGGACAAGGGCGACGTCGACCTCCCCAACGACCTGCTCACCGTGTTCGAGGAGGGCTTCTTCGACATCCCCGAGCTGACCCGGCTGCCGGAGGAGATGGCCGACGTCGAGGTGCAGACGTACGACCACCGGGGCACCGTCCGGGTCCACCAGGGACTGGTCCAGTGCGCCGAGTTCCCGGTGGTCGTCATCACCAGCAACGGCGAACGGGACTTCCCGCCCGCGTTCCTGCGCCGCTGCCTGCGACTGGACCTGCCGCTGCCCGACGAGGAACGGCTGCGCACCATCGTCGCCGCGCACCTGGGCGAGGAGGCGATGCGGGAGGCCGACGACCTGATCGAGGCGTTCCTGCGCCGCCGGGCGCTCGGCGAACTGGCCACCGACCAACTGCTCAACGCCGTCTTCCTGCGGGCCGGCGGCGTCGACCTGGACGCGGAGGGGCTGCTGGACGCCGTTCTGCACCAGCTCACCGGGGCGATGTGACCATGCCGGCCGGTGGGGAGCGGCTCGCCGAGGTGCTCAGGCTGCTCGGCGCCTGCCGGGTGGAACTGGACGCCGACCAGGTCCTGGACGTGCTCTGGCTGGCCCGGAAGCTGCCCGGGGGCACCGACGCCCCCCTGCGCCGTCCGGCCCCCGCCCCCGAACCGGCGCCCGCGCCGCCCGAGGACAACGGCCCCGACGACCGGGCCGGCCGGGAGCCGCCCGCGCCCGCCTCCGCCGACCCGGAGCTGCCCGAGCTGACCAGCCCCGCCCTGCACGCCGCCGCCCGGCCCGGCCCGTCCCTGCCCGGCCGCCCCGCCCGGCCCGCCCCGGAACCGAGGCGGGCGCTGCCGGTCCGGGTCCCCGAGGAGAAGGCCCTCGGCGACGAACTCGCCCTCGGCCGGTCGCTGAGGCCGCTGCGCCGCCGCCACGACAGCCGGCACCGCACCGAGATCGACGAGGACCGCACGGCCGCCGCCCTCGCCGAGACCCACCTGCCCGACGTGGTGGAACGCCCGGTGCGGGAGCGCTGGCTCAACCTCACCCTGCTCGTCGACGACGGCCTGTCGATGCTGCTCTGGCACCGCCTCGGCACCGAACTGCGCACCCTCCTGGAGCGGCTCGGCGCCTTCGCCGTCACCCGCGTCCTCGGCCTGGACACCCGCGCCCCGCACCGGCCCAGGCTGCACGCCCGGCCGTTCCGCCCCGGCAGCACCGAACTCCCGCTGAGCACCGTCAACGACCCCTCCGGGCGCACCCTGCTGCTGGTGGTCAGCGACGGCATGGGCCCGGCCTGGCGGTCCGGCGCGATGCACCGGCTGCTCGCCTCACGCGCGGCCCGCGGCCCGGTCGCCGTCCTGCACACCCTGCCGGCGGACATGTGGGAGGCGTCCGGCATCGCCGCCGAACGCTGGCAGGCCACCACCCGGCGGATCGGCGGCGCCAACACCTCCTGGAAGGTCGTCGACCCGCTGCTGCCGCCGGAGCTGAGCCGCTTCGAGGACATCCCCGTCCCCGTCCTGGAACCCACCGCCGACGCGCTCGGTGTCTGGGCCCGGCTGCTCGCCTCGCCCGGCACCACCGTCGAACTCCCGCTGCTGGCCCGCCCCGACCGGCACACCACCGTCGCCCGCGCCCGGGACCTCAGCAGCGCCCAGCACTTCCGGGACGCGGCCACCCCGGAGGCGTACCGGCTCGCCGCCCACCTCGCGGCCGTCGCCCCGCTGTCGGTGCCGGTGATGCGGCTGGTGCAGACGGCGGTGCCCTGGCCGGCCACCACCTCCCATCTGGCCGAGGTGTTCCTCGGCGGCCTGGTCCGGCCGCACCCGGCGCCCGTGCCGGGCCCGCTGCCGGCCAAGCACCGGATCTTCGACTTCTCCGCCGAGTCCAAGGCCGTCCTGCTCGACGCCGTGCCCCGGGCCGAACTGCTCGGCACCGGCCGCCGGATCGGCCGCAAGCTGGAGGAACTCGCCGGGAACTCGCCCGACTTCCCCGCCTGGCTGGTGCACCCCGACGGCTCCGACCCGCTGCCCGGCGCGCAGCAGCCGTTCACCAGCGTGGAGCGGCGGCTGCTCGCCCGGTTCGGCGTCTCCCTCGGCGGCGCCCGCACCTCCCCGGGGCCGGGGCGGGCGGTGCCCGGGGCCGGCACCGACGACTGGGAGCCGCTCACCGACGACGACCCGCGCCGGATCGGCGCCTACACGCTGCGCGGCCGGCGGCGCGGCCGGCGCACGGTGGTCTACCGGGGCGTCGACCGCCGCGGCCGGGAGGCCGTGCTGCGGCTGCCCCGCCCCGACCTGCCCGCCGTCAACGCCGGGCTGATCGCCGTGGAGGCCGAGGCACTGGCCCGCCTCGACGGCCAGTACGCGCCCCGGCTGCTCGCCACCGGGCTCCAGGACGCCCCGCCCTGGCTCGCCATGACGCCGATCGCCGACGCGGGGGAGCCCGGCACCCAGCCGCCGAGGCTCGCGGAGATCTTCACCCGCGCCCTGACCGACGGCACCGCCCCCTTCGACATCCTCCAGAGCCTGCTGGTCTCCTGCTACCTCGCCAACGCCGTCGCCCTGTGCCATGTCAACGGGCTGGTGCCGGCCGGTATCGACGCCGACAGCGTGTACGTGCTGCGCCGCACGGTCGTGCTCGGGGACCTGTCGGACTGCGCCGTCGACGGCGAGTACCTCGGCTCGGGCGCGGCCCCCACCCGCGAGGACAACGTGCGCGCCCTCGGCGAACTGCTCCAGGTCCTCAGCAGCAAGGCCGGCTGGGAGCTGCCCGGCCTGCCCGAGGGCATGCACCTGTGGCAGGGCGACACCTGGGAGCAGCTCAGGCGGCTCGTGCTGCGCTGCATCGACTCCGACCCGGCGGTCCGGCCCGCCGCCAGCGAGGTCGCCGAGGTGCTCGCCCGGTACGTGGCCCGCACCCGCCTCCAGCTCGCCGACGCCGGGGCGCGGGCCGCCCGGGACGGGGGCGCGCGGGTGCCGCTCGGCCCGCCGCCGGGCGGGAGCACCCCCCGGTTCGCGCCCAGGCTGCCGCGCTTCGGCGCCGCCCGCCGGACGGCCGAGGCCAGGCTGCGCGCCCTGCGGGTGCCGCTGCCGTACAGCAGGCGGCTGACGCTGGTCGGCGCCTACCACTACAGCGGGCGCGCGACCACCACCATGGTGCTCGGTTCGCTGCTCGCGGCGGTGCGCGGGGAACCCGTCCTCGCCCTCGACGGCTCCGCCTCCGAGGGCGCGCTGGACGCCTTCCTCACCGACCGCAACCCGGCCGTCGTCCGGGATCTCGCGGCCCTGCCGCCCGCCCCGGCGTACGAGGAGATCCGGGCGCGCACCACCAGGCTGCCGTCGGGTCTGGAGGTGGTCGCCCACCGGGGCGGGCACTTCAGCTCCAACTCGGCGCACCAGCAGGAGTACGCGCACGTCCTGGCGCAGACGGCGCCCTACTACCCGTTCGTGCTCACCGACTGGTCCCCGATGCGGCTGGACGGGTCGGCGGACGCGGTCCTGGACCACACCGACCGGCTGATCCTGTGCTGCGGTACGGCGGAGTGGTTCCTGGACGCGGCCATCCGGGTGCTGGCCGTCCTGCGGGGCTCGGGCCGCGCCGAGCTGGCCGCGCGGGCGCTGGTGGTGGCCACGGACCTGGACGGGCCCTCGCACCGGGGGCTGCCCGGGTCGTTCGCCCGGAGGCTGCGGATCGAGCCGGAGCAGGTGGTGCGGGTGCCCTTCGACACGGCCCTGCAGACCCCGGGCTGGCAACTGCACCGGCTCCGCCCGGCCACGACCGAGGCGTTCCTGAAACTGGCGGAGCTGGTCACGGCCGGGGAGTGAGCCCGGCCGGCGGGCCCGCTCAGTCCGCCCGCGCCACCTCCGTCCCGCAGCGCAGCTCGCGGTCCGGGCCCAGGACGCGTTCCGGGCCGGCCAGGGTGAGGTGCGCGGTGTGGCGTACGTCCGCGCTGGAGGCGGCGAGGCGCAGTTCCAGGGCGCCCGGTTCGACCACGCGCCGGCCGGAGCGGTCGGTGAAGGCCGACAGGTCCGCGTGGAAGCGGAACGTCACCCGCCGCGCCGCGCCCGGGGCGAGGTCCAGCCGCTGGTAGCCGATCAGCCGGACGTCGGGCCGGGTCACGCTCGCCACCGGGTCGTGCAGATAGAGCTGCACCACCTCGGCGCCCGCCCGGTCCCCGGTGTTGCGCACGGTGAGGGAGATGTCGTATGAGCCGTCCGTGCCGATCACCTCGGCCGGACCGCCGGTGAAGTCCTCCCAGGCGAAGGCCGTGTACGAGCGGCCGTGGCCGAAGGCGTACAGCGGGGTCGGGTCCAGGTTGCTGACCTCGCCCGCCAGGCCGAGCGGCGGCTGGAGGTAGGTCCAGGGCTGGCCGCCGGGCAGCCTCGGGATGCTCACCGGGAGCCGGCCCGAGGGGGTGACGCGGCCCGACAGCACCCCCGCGACCGCCGGACCGCCCTCCTCCCCGGGGAAGAACGCCTGGACGACCGCGCCCAGCCTGCCGTGCCAGCGGCCCAGCGCGTACGGCCGCCCGGTCAGCAGCACCAGGACCACGGGTACGCCGGTGGCGACCAGCGCGTCCAGCAGTTCGCCCTGGACGCCGGGGAGCGTCAGGTCGCTGGCGTCGCAGCCCTCGCCCGAGGTGCCCCGCCCGAACAGGCCCGCCCGGTCGCCCAGCACGGCCACGCAGACGTCCGCCTCGGCGCAGCGCGCGACCGCCTCCTCGAAGCCGGCGGTGTCCGGGCCGGAGGTGTCGCAGCCCTCGGCGAACGTCACCTTGGCGTCGGGCAGTTCGGCGCGCAGCGCGTCCAGGACCGTGGGGATGTCGATGCCGGCGGCCACCTCGGGATGCCGGGGCAGCACATGGGAGGGGAAGGAGTAGCAGCCGAGCATCGCCAGGGCGTCGGCGGCGCGCGGCCCGACCACCGCGACCCGGGTGTCGGGGGCGAGCGGCAGCAGGCCGTCCGGGTTGTCCAGCAGCACGACCGACTCCTCGGCCAGGCGCCGCGCGAGGGCCCGGTTGCCGGGGGAGTCCAGGTCGACCGGGGCCGTACCGGCGGGCGGCTCGGGCGTCCAGTCCTCGTCCAGCAGGCCCAGCTCGCACTTCTGCAGCAGGACCCGGCGGGCCGCCCGGTCGACCAGTTCCTCGGGGACCCGGCCGGCGCGGACCGCGCCGAGCAGCGGATGGCCGTAGCACTTGAGGGTCGGCAGCTCCACGTCGATGCCGGCCGCGAGCGCCAGGTGCGCCGCCTCGGCGGGGGTGCCGGCGACGCGGTGCAGGCTCTCCAGGAAGCCGATGCCGAAGTAGTCGGCGACGACCGTGCCCTCGAAGCCCCACTCCCCGCGCAGCAGCCCGGTCAGCAGCACCGGGTCCGCGGAGGCGGGGACGCCGTCGGTCTCGGTGTAGGCCGCCATCACCGACCGGGCCCCGCCCTCGCGCAGCGCCAGCTCGAACGGCGGCAGCGTCACGTCCGCGAACTCCCGCACCCCCGCCCGCACCGGCGCCAGGTTCCGGGCCCCGGCCGAGGAGGCGTACCCGGCGAAGTGCTTCAGCGTCGCGACGATCCCCGCCGACTCCAGACCCCGTACGTACGCGGCACCGATCGTGCCCACCAGGTACGGGTCCTCGCCGATGGTCTCCTCCACCCGGCCCCAGCGCGGATCGCGGACGACGTCCAGGACGGGCGCGAGGCCCTGGTGGACGCCGACCGAGCGCAGGTCGCGGCCGATCCGCCCGGCCATCTCCTCGACCAGGCCGGGGTCGAAGGTGGCGCCCCAGGCCAGCGGCACCGGGTAGGCGGTGGCCCGCCAGGTGGTGAACCCGGCCAGGCACTCCTCGTGGGCCAGCGCCGGGATGCCGAAGCGCCCGGCCGCGGTGATGCGCCGCTGGGCGCTCGCCAGCGCCCGCGCGCCGACGGCCGGGTCGACAGGGGCGGTGCCGAAGGGGCGGGTGAGCTGGCCGAGCCCGTGGGTGATCAGCTCGTCCCAGTCGTAGTCGGTGCTCATCTCGCTCTGGAGGGGCGCGACACCTTCGCCGTCCGTATCCGCGCCCACCCACACGCCGTACAACTGGGCGGCCTTCTCCTCCAGGGTCATCCGCGCCAGGAGGTCGTCGACACGGGCGGCGGCGGGCAGGGCGGGGTCACGCCAGGGCGCGGTGGTCATGGAACTCCTGTCGGGTGGACGGACGGCCCTCTCACACGGTGCTGAGCACGTGCCGCGTACGGTTGTTCGTACGTGCCGCGTTCTCGAATGTTTCGAATCATCATCCGAATGTTCCGGGAACCTATGGCCCGCCGAGGACTTCGTCAAGAGGGTCCGCAGGGATACGATCGCCGCCATGACATCCCCGCAGCCCGCTGAAACCCGGACGCGAGGGCGGTCCGCGCAGACGGCCACCCTCGCCGAGATCGCCCGCGAGGCCGGTGTCTCGGCGCCGACTGTTTCGAAGGTGCTCAACGGCCGTGCCGACGTCGCCCCGGCGACCCGGGCCCGGGTGGAGGAGCTGCTGCGCGCCCACGGCTACCGGCGCCGCCGCGCCGAGGCGACCCGCTCGCCCCTGATCGACCTCGTCTTCCACGAACTGGAGAGCGCCTGGGCGATGGAGGTGATCCGGGGCGTGGAGAACGTGGCCCGGGACGCCGGGCTGAGCGTGGTGCTCTCCGAGAGCGCGGGCCGGCTCACCCCCGGGCGGACCTGGGCCGACCAGGTCGCCGCCCGCCGCCCGCACGGCGTCGTGCTGGTCCTGTCGGGGCTGGACCAGTCCCAGCGCGCGCTGCTGACCAGCCGGTCCATCCCGTTCGTCGTGATGGACCCGGCCGGCGACCCGGGCGGCGACGTGCCGTCCATCGGCGCCACCAACTGGCAGGGCGGGCTGGCCGCCACCCGGCATCTGATCGAACTCGGGCACAGCCGGATCGGGGCGATCAGCGGGCCCACCCGGATGATGTGCAGCCGCGCCCGCGTCGACGGCTACCGGGCGGCCCTGGAGACCGCCGGGCTGCCCGCCGACCCCGGCCTGGTCCGCACCGGCGACTTCCACCACGAGACCGGCTACCGCCAGGGCCTGGAACTGCTGCGCCGCCCCGACCGCCCCACCGCGATCTTCGCCGGCAACGACCTCCAGGCGCTCGGCCTGTACGAGGCCGCCCGCGAACTGGGGCTGCGCGTCCCGGAGGACCTGAGCGTGGTCGGCTTCGACGATCTGCCGGTGGCCCGCTGGGTGGGGCCGCCGCTGACGACCGTACGGCAGCCGCTGACCGAGATGGCCGAGGCCGCCGCCCGCCTGGTGCTGGACCTCGGGCGCGACGAGGGCTCCGCGGCGGCCACCCGGGTCGAGCTGGCGACGAGCCTGGTGGTGCGCAGCAGCACGGCGGCGCCACCGGTGCTGTAGCGAAGCGAGTCGGCTGCCGTTCCGAAAGTTTCGACCGTTCCCGGCCTGCTCCGTCCGCCCGCCCCGGCAGTCTGAGAATTCCCGCAGAAATACCGGTCGACCGTCGCCCCCCGCGACCATACGGTCTTACGTTCCTCCTGGCGGGGCACATGGTCGGGAACGCGAACACCGGGACGGGGGCGGGCACATGGGCGGCCGGTCGAGGGTGCTGAAGGCCGCCGGACTCACGTTGGCGGGCGCCCTGGTGCTCGGCATCGCGGCGGCCGGCTGGATCTACTGGCACCTCAACGACAACATCACCAGCGTCGACATCAACAGCGCGCTCGGCGACGACCGCCCGGCCCGCCCCACCCCCGAGCCCTCCGCCTCGGCCTCCGCCTCCGCGGTGCCCACCGGGGCGCTGAACATCCTGGTCCTCGGCTCCGACTCGCGCAGCGGCGCGCAGAACCGCAAGCTCGGCGGCGGCGACAGCGAGGGCGCCCGCTCCGACACCGCGATGGTCGTCCACCTGGACGCCGGCCGGACCGCCGCCACCGTGGTGAGCATCCCGCGCGACACGCTCGTCACCCGTCCGTCCTGCCCGCTGCCCGGCGGGAAGTCGACCTCCGAGGCGCATCAGGCGATGTTCAACTCCGCCTACGCCGTGGGCGGTCCGGTCTGCGCGGTGAAGACGGCCGAGGCGCTCACCGGCGTCCGCATGGACCACTACATCGAGATCGACTTCTCCGGGTTCGCCAAGCTGGTCGACGAACTCGGCGGCGTCACCGTCACCGTCGAGGAGGACATCGACGACGACAAGAGCCACCTCCACCTCGACGCGGGCACCCACCACCTCGACGGCAAGCAGGCCCTCGGGCTCGCCCGCACCCGGTACGGCATCGCCGGCGGCAGCGACCTCGCCCGCATCGGGCTCCAGCAGCAACTGGTCAAGGCCCTGCTCACCCAGATCTCCGCGACCGACCTGCTCACCGACCCCGGCGCGCTGTACCGGGTCGCCGACGCGGTGACCGGGGGCCTCACCACCGACACGGGCCTGGACTCGCTCGGCGAGCTGATCGGCCTCGGCCGCAGCCTCGGCGGCCTCACGGCGGACAAGGTCCGCACCCTCACCATGCCGGTGGTACCGGCCCCGTCCGACCGCAACCGGGTGATCGCCGACCAGCCGGAGGCGCGCGAGCTGTGGAAGTCGCTGCGCTGAACCCGCGGGAAAGAATTCCGGCGGGAGTGTCGATCCGGCGGTGTGCCGTTCGACGCGAGGGGTGAGAGGCCGGGACCCCTTCCCGGCCGCCGACCCGAGGAGCCACCGTGCCCCGCTTCCTGTCACTGGTCCGCGTGAACGAGACCGACGCCCCCGCCGAGGGCCCCAGCCCCGAGCTGATGCGCCGGATGGGGGAGCTGCTGGAGGAGATGACCAAGGCCGGCGTCCTGCTCGACACCGCCGGACTGACCCCCACCGCCCAGGGCACCCGCGTCCACTACGACGGCGGGCGCGTCTCCGTCACCGACGGGCCGTTCACCGAGTCCAAGGAGGTCATCGGCGGTTACGCGCTGATGCAGGCCAAGGACCGGGCGGAGGCCCTGGAGTGGACCAAGCGCTTCCTCCTCGTCCACGAGGAGCACTGGACGATCACGTGCGAACTGCGCGAGGTGGTCGAGGGCTGACGGGGGCCGGCCCGAGGGTGGTGACCGGTGCCGGTTGGCCCGGGGCGCAGGGTGGTGTTCCCTGGGCCCCATGAAGCCACAGCCCCACCCCGGAACACCGATCACGGACCCCGGGCCGCCGAGCACGGACGCCGGGCCGTCGAGCACCGGCCCTGGGCCGTCGGGCACGGGCCCTGGGCCGTCGGGCACGGACGCCGGGCCGTCGGGCACCGGCTCCGGGCCGTCGAGCACGGACCCCGGGGCATCGGGCACCGACCCCGGACCGCGCGGGACGGTACCCGACCCGTCCGGTGCGGCATCCCGGCCGCCCGGGGCCGGCGTCAGCCCTGAGCCGCCCGGGGCCGGCGTCGGCCCTGAGCCGCCCGGGGCCGGCCCCGCGGCGCCCGACGCCACCGCCCGCGCCATAGAGACCGTCTTCCGCATGGAGTCCCCCCGCGTCATCGCCCATGTCGCCCGGCTCGTCCGGGACGTCGGCATCGCGGAGGAACTGGCGCAGGACGCGCTGGTCGCCGCGCTGGAGCGGTGGCCCCGGGACGGGGTGCCCGGCAACCCGGGCGCGTGGCTCATGACCACCGCCCGCCACCGCGCCGTCGACCTGATCCGCCGCCGGGAGAACTACGCGGCCAAGCTCGCGGAGATAGGCCGCGACCTGACCCACGCGGCCCCGCCCGAGGAGCCCCCCGACCCGGCCGGCATCGACGACGACCTGCTCCGCCTGGTCTTCACCGCCTGCCACCCCGTGCTGAGCGCGGACGCCCGCATCGCCCTCACCCTGAAGCTGCTCGGCGGCCTCGGCACGGCCGAGATCGCCCGCGCCTTCCTCGTACCGGAAACGACCGTCGCCCAGCGCGTCGTCCGGGCCAAACGCACCCTCGCCACCAGGAACGTCGCCTTCGAGGTCCCCTACGGCCCGGACCGCGCGGCCCGCCTCGGCTCCGTCCTCGACGTCATCTACCTGATCTTCAACGAGGGGTACGCCGCCACCGCCGGAGACGACCTGCTCCGCCCCGGCCTGTGCGAGGACGCCCTGCGCCTGGCCCGGGTGCTGGCCGCGCTGATGCCCGGGGAGCCCGAGGCGCACGGCCTGGCCGCGCTGCTGGAGTTCCAGGCGTCCCGCACCGCCGCCCGCACCGGGCCCGACGGCGAACCGGTCCTGCTCAAGGACCAGGACCGCACCCGCTGGAACCGCATGCTCATCGCCCGCGGCGTCACCGCCCTCGGCCGCGCCCGCGCCACCGCCGACGGCGCCCCGGGCCCGTACGTCCTCCAGGCCATGATCGCGGCCTGTCACACGCACGCGGACACCTACGAGCGGACCGACTGGCCGCGCATCGCCACCCTCTACGGCCTGCTCGCCGCCCGCGCCCCGTCGCCGGTGGTGGAACTCAACCGGGCCGTCGCCGTCTCCCTGGCCGACGGCCCCGCCCCCGCCCTGGAGATCGTGGACGCCCTCGCCGCCGGACCGGCCCTGCGCGCCTACCACCTGCTGCCCAGCGTCCGCGGCGACCTCCTGCACCGCCTCGGCCGTACGGAGGAGGCCCGCGCGGAGTTCGAACGCGCCGCGTCCCTCACCCGCAACGCCCGCGAACGGCACCTGCTGCTGCGCCGCGCCGAGGAGTGCCGTTAACGCACCGGCCCCCCGATCAGCATCGCCGGCGCCCCGGCGACCCGGGTCAGGAACACGGTCGCCGCGTGCGGCCCCTGCGGCTTCACCTTGCGCCGCAGTTCCTCCGGTTCCACCGCCGACCCCCGCTTCTTCACGGTCAGCGTGCCGACGCCCCGCTCCCGCAGCAGCGCCTTCAGCTTCTTGACGTTGAACGGCAGCACATCGGTGATCTCGTACGCGGTGGCGTACGGCGTCGGCAGCGGTTCGTCGGCGGTGACGTACGCGATCGTCGCGTCGAGCAGCCCGCCGCCGACCGCCTCGGCGACCTCGGCGACCAGATGGGCCCGGACGACCGCGCCGTCGGGCTCGTACAGGTACCGGCCGGGCGGGCGGACCGGCGGGTCGGGCAGGCGCCGGGAGAGCAGGGTGCGCGGCCCCGGCAGCAGCGTGGCCCGCACGGCGCCCGGCTCGGTGCCGAACCACAGCACCGCCTCCTTCACGTCCCCGCCGTCGGAGATCCACTCGGCCTCGGCCTCCTCCGGCACGGCCTCGTGCGGGATGCCGGGCGCGACCTTCAGCGCGGCGGCGACGGACGCCGTACGGGCCGCCCGCACCGCCCAGGACAGCGGCGGCGAGTACGCCTCGGGGTCGAAGATCCGGCCCCGCCCCCCTCTCCTGGCGGGGTCGGCGAAGACCGCGTCGTAGGAGCCGGTGTCCACCTCGGTGACGTCCGCCTCGCGGACCTCGATCAGCTCGCCGAGCCCCAGCGCCTCCGCGTTGGCGCGGGCCGCCGCCACCGCCGCCGGGTCCCGGTCCACGGCGAGCACCCGGACGCCCGCGCGGGCCAGCGCGATCGCGTCCCCGCCGATCCCGCAGCACAGGTCGGCCACCGAGGTCACGCCCAGTTCCGTGAACCGCCGGGCGCGGTACGCGGCGACGCTCGCCCGCGTCGACTGCTCGACCCCGTTCGGCGTGAAGAACATCCGCCCCGCGTCCTCGGCCCCGAACTTCGCCGCCGCCCGCTGCCGCAGCCTGGCCTGCCCCAGCGCCGCCGAGACCAGGCCGGCCGGGTGGGTGCGCCGCAGTCTGGTGGCGACGGCCAGTTCGCGGGCGGGGTCGGTGTCGCGCACCTCGTCGAGGAGGGCGCGGCCTTCGGGGGTGAGGAGGGCGTCGAGGTCGTTCACCGGGTCATTGTGGGCCAGTCGGTGGACCGTGCGGGGCCGGCCGCGGTGTCGGACGGGCTCCGGGACGGCCGCCTGCGAAGATCCGGCACCATGCGAGCAGTCGTACAAAATGATAAATCTCGGGTGTTCCGGGCGGTACGTCTCCGGGCCGGCCTCGCCGCGCTCGCCGTCGCCGCCCTCGTCCCGGGCTGTGCGCAGGGCTCCGCCGAGGTGCGGTCCGCCTCCGGCCAGCAGCCCCTCCAGGCGCCCCCGGCCCGCGCGCTCGACGCGTACGCCACCGGGCTGCGCGCGGCGCACGCCGCCCGGGTCGCCGCCGCGAAGCGCTGGGGCCTGAAGCGGGTGCCGCTGCCGGCCCCGCCGCCCCCGGCGGAGAAGCCGGAGATCACCACCCGCGAGGGCTTCGAGGTCGACGGGCACGCCGAACGCGGCCTCCCGCCGGTCTTCACCACCGTCCCCACCGAGCAGAAGATCGTCTTCCTGACCATCGACGACGGCGCCGAGAAGGACCGCGCGTTCCTGCGGATGATGACCGAGCTGAAGGTCCCGTACTCCGCCTTCCTCAGCGACTACCTGGCCAAGGAGGACTACGGCTACTTCCGGCGGATGCAGGCCCGGGGTGTCGCCCTCAACAACCACACCCTGCACCACCCGTACCTGCCGGACCTCTCCTACGACCGCCAGAGGCGCGAGATCTGCGGCATGCAGAAGGTGCTCCGCGCGCACTACGGCAAGCGCCCCACCGTCTTCCGCCCGCCCTACGGCGACTACGACGAGAACACCCTCGTCGCCGCCAAGAGCTGCGGCATCACCCACGTCCCGCTCTGGAACGAGGAAGTCTTCGTCGACCGCTGGGACTACCGCGAGTGGGACCGCGAGCTGCACCGCGGCGACATCGTCCTCACCCACTTCCGGGGCCGGGGCGACTGGCCGGGCACCATGCGCGACATGGCCCGCCGCTTCCTCGACAAGGTCACCGCCGAGGGGTACGCGGTGGCCCGCCTGGAGGACTACCTGTGAGGCCCCGCCGCACCCGCCGCACCCGCCGCGCCGGGACCGTCCTCACGGCGGCCCTGCTCACGGGCCCCGCCGCGCTCACGGGCTGCGCCCCGCCCGCCACCGGCACCGGCGCACACCCCGGCGCGTACGCCGGCGCGAAGCCGCCCCGGGCGGGGGACCTGCCGCCCGTCGTGGACCACGTCCGCACCCGCGACCGGGTCGTCTTCCTCACCTACGACGACGGCGCCGAACGCGACCCGGCCCTCGTCGGCCTGGTCCGCGCCCGCCGGCTGCCGGTCACCCTGTTCCTCACCGACACCGTCGTCGGCCCGGCCTACGGCCGCCTCGCCCGGCTCCGCTCGGTCGGCGCGAGCCTGCAGAACCACACCCTCGACCACGCCGCCCTGCGCGGCCTGCCGTACGCCGGGCAGCGCGCCGAGATCTGCGGCCAGCAGCGCAAGCTCACCTCCCGCTTCGGCGTCCGCCCCCGCCTCTTCCGCCCGCCCCACGGCACGTACGACACCACCACGCTGCGCGCCGCCGCCGACTGCGGCATCACCGCGGTCGTCCTGTGGCGCGTCTCCGTGGACCCCGCGGGCACCCTCGCCTACGCCCGGGGCGAACCCCGCCTCCACCCCGGCGACATCATCACCCTGGCGGACCCGCCCCTGGCCCCTCGCACGAAGGCCCTCCTGACCCGGCTCACCCGCCAGGGCTTCAGGGTGGCGAGCCTGGACGACTACCTGTAGGAGGCGGTCCGCCCGGCGCCGAGCCGCCCGACGCGCGGCGCTCGATTGGCACTCCGCTTGACCGAGTGCTAACCCCGGCCATAGTCTCGGGTCTGGCACTCCCCCCTGGAGAGTGCCAACACAGCGACGGGCAGGTCCGGCACCCGCGACGACGGATCGACCTGGTCGCCACCTCAGACAGTTAACCCCGTGAGATCTCCGAAGGGGGAGGTCGGATCGTGACGACCGCCAGCTCCAAGGTTGCCATCAAGCCGCTCGAGGACCGCATCGTGGTCCAGCCGCTCGACGCCGAGCAGACCACGGCCTCTGGCCTGGTCATTCCGGACACTGCCAAGGAGAAGCCCCAGGAGGGCGTCGTCCTGGCCGTGGGTCCGGGCCGTTTCGAGGACGGCAACCGCCTTCCGCTCGACGTCAAGGTCGGCGACGTCGTCCTCTACAGCAAGTACGGCGGCACCGAGGTGAAGTACAACAACGAGGAGTACCTCGTCCTCTCGGCCCGCGACGTCCTCGCGATCGTCGAGAAGTAATTCACCGAAGCACCTTGCTTCATTGCTTTACTGCTGCGCCCCTGGTCCCCCGCGTCACTTGAGAAGCCGGGCGCCCGGGGCGCAGCGTCGTTAACCCAGATTCCGGAAGAGGGCTCACGCTCCCATGGCGAAGATCCTGAAGTTCGACGAGGACGCCCGTCGCGCCCTCGAGCGCGGCGTCAACAAGCTCGCCGACACGGTGAAGGTGACGATCGGCCCCAAGGGCCGCAATGTCGTCATCGACAAGAAGTTCGGCGCCCCGACCATCACCAACGACGGTGTCACGATCGCCCGCGAGGTCGAGATCGAGGACCCGTACGAGAACCTCGGCGCCCAGCTCGTGAAGGAGGTGGCGACCAAGACCAACGACATCGCGGGTGACGGTACGACCACCGCCACCGTGCTGGCCCAGGCGCTGGTCCGCGAGGGTCTGCGCAACGTCGCCGCGGGTGCCTCCCCGGCCGCCCTGAAGAAGGGCATCGACGCGGCCGTCGCCGCCGTGTCCGAGGAACTCCTCGCCACCGCCCGCCCGATCGACGAGAAGTCCGACATCGCCGCCGTGGCCGCGCTGTCCGCCCAGGACCAGCAGGTCGGCGAGCTGATCGCCGAGGCGATGGACAAGGTCGGCAAGGACGGTGTCATCACCGTCGAGGAGTCCAACACCTTCGGTCTGGAGCTGGACTTCACCGAGGGCATGGCCTTCGACAAGGGCTACCTGTCGCCGTACTTCGTGACGGACCAGGAGCGCATGGAGGCCGTCCTGGAGGACCCGTACATCCTCATCAACCAGGGCAAGATCGCCTCCATCGCCGACCTGCTGCCGCTGCTGGAGAAGGTCATCCAGGCCAACTCCTCCAAGCCGCTGCTGATCATCGCCGAGGACGTCGAGGGCGAGGCGCTCTCCACCCTCGTGGTGAACAAGATCCGCGGCACCTTCAACGCCGTCGCGGTGAAGGCCCCCGGCTTCGGTGACCGCCGCAAGGCCATGCTCCAGGACATGGCGGTCCTCACCGGCGCCACGGTCATCTCCGAGGAGGTCGGCCTCAAGCTCGACCAGGTCGGCCTGGACGTGCTCGGCTCCGCCCGCCGCATCACCGTCACCAAGGACGACACCACCATCGTCGACGGCGCCGGCGAGAAGGCCGACGTCGAGGGCCGGATCAACCAGATCAAGGCCGAGATCGAGACCACGGACTCCGACTGGGACCGCGAGAAGCTCCAGGAGCGCCTCGCCAAGCTGGCCGGCGGCGTGTGCGTGATCAAGGTCGGCGCCGCCACCGAGGTGGAGCTGAAGGAGCGCAAGCACCGTCTGGAGGACGCCATCTCCGCGACCCGCGCCGCGGTCGAGGAGGGCATCGTCTCCGGTGGCGGTTCCGCTCTGGTCCACGCCGTCAAGGTCCTGGAGGGCAACCTCGGCAAGACCGGCGACGAGGCCACGGGTGTCGCGGTCGTCCGCCGCGCCGCCGTCGAGCCGCTGCGCTGGATCGCGGAGAACGCCGGCCTGGAGGGTTACGTCATCACCTCCAAGGTCGCCGAGCTGGAGAAGGGGCAGGGCTTCAACGCCGCCACCGGTGAGTACGGCGACCTGGTCAAGGCCGGCGTCATCGACCCGGTGAAGGTCACCCGCTCCGCCCTGGAGAACGCCGCGTCCATCGCCTCCCTCCTGCTGACGACCGAGACCCTGGTCGTCGAGAAGAAGGAAGAGGAAGAGCCGGCCGCCGCGGGCCACGGCCACGGCCACTCGCACTGAGCCCCGCCCCTTCCTGAGAAGGCCCGGCACCCCTCGGGGAGCCGGGCCTTCTCACGCCGTCCCGCGCCCGCGGAACCGGGGCGTCACCGGGGGCCGTACTTGCGGCCCGTCCGGGAGCTGATCCCGCCCAGCAGGCCCCGCGGGACCAGCTTCGCCGCGCCCATCAGGGCCTTGTAGCGGGGGTCGGGGATGGAGAGGGTCTTGCCGCGGGCGAGGTCGGTGAGGGCCGCGGCGACCAGCTTGTCGGCGTCGAGCCACATCCAGTTCGGGATGTTGTCCGTGCCCATGCCCGCCCGCTCGTGGAACTCGGTGCGCACGAAGCCGGGGGCCAGCGCCATCAGCCGTACGCCGCTGCCCGCCAGGTCGCGCGCCGCGCCCTGGGTGAACTGCACGACCCACGCCTTGGAGGCGCCGTACGTGCCGCGCGGCACGAACGCGGCGACCGAGGCCACGTTCACGATCCCGCCGCGCCCCCGCTCCCGCATCGCCCCGGCCGCCGCCGAGGTCAGCCGCAGCACCGCCTCGCAGTGCACCTTGAGCATCCGCAGCTCGTCGGCGAGGGAGACCTCCAGGTAGCGGCCCTTGTTACCGAAACCGGCGTTGTTGACCAGCAGGTCGACGGGGTTCTTGCGGTCGCCGAGCCGGGCGGCCACCGCCTCGATGCCGTCGTCCGTCGCCAGGTCGGCCGCCAGCACCTCGGCCTCGATGCCGTGCCGGTCGTGCAGTTCGGTCGCCTGCACGCGCAGCCGCTCGGTGTCGCGGGCGACGAGCACCAGGTCGTGCCCGTCGGTCGCCAGCTTCCGGGCGAACGCGGCGCCGATGCCCGCCGTCGAACCCGTAATCAATGCCGTTGTCATGGCGCAAGGTTAGTGACCCGGAGCGGGGCGGGCGCGTTTCGCTCACCGAGCCTCCCGGCCGGTGAAGCCCCGGTGAAGGCGCCGGCAGGCCACCGCCCGTCAGGAGGCGTGCCGCGCCACGTACTTGCGGGCCGTCTCCAGCGCCAGCGGGTGCAGCGTGTCGGCCGCCGCCAGCAGCCCCGGCAGCAGCTCACGCTCGGTCGTCAAGGCCCGGAACTGCGTCGCCACCGTCACCCCGTGACCGGGCCGGCGCACCACCTCCACCGGGTCGCCCGCCCGCACCGCGCCGGGCTCGATCACCCGCAGATACGCGCCCGGAGCCCCCTTGCGGGTGAACCGCCGCACCCACTGCTTCTCACCCAGATGGCCCTGGAAGGTCAGGCAGGGTATCCGCCCGCTGGTCACCTCCAGGACCACGTCGGCGCCGATCCGCCAGCGCTCGCCGATCAGCGCGCCCGACACGTCCACGCCCCGCAGGGTGAGGTTCTCGCCGAACGCGCCGTCCGGCAGCGGCCGGCCCAGCTCGCGCTCCCAGTCGTCGAGGTCCTCGCGGGCCATCGCGTACACCGCCTGGTCGTCGCCGCCGTGGTGCCGCCGGTCGCACACCGCGTCCCCGGCGAGGCCGCTGCCGCCGACCCCCTTCGGCCCCGGCGCCGACACCCGCACCGGCCCCTCGGCAGGCCGCTTGTCGATGCCGGTCACGCCCTGCGGCTGGTCGGTGTACGGCACGGCCACGGGCCGGCCCAGATTCACGGACAGAAGCTCCATGGCGGCACGGTAGACAACGCCCCCTCAAAGCGTCGACGGATTATTCGCCGCCGTATCAAAGCAGGGCTTATCCTCGGTCGGGTGATCGAGGCTCGTCATCTCCGGGTACTGCGTGCCGTCGCCGCCACCGGCTCCTTCTCCGCGGCGGGGCGTGAGCTGGGCTGCACCCAGCCCGCCGTCAGCCAGCAGATGAAGGCCCTGGAGGCCTCCGTCGGCACCCCCCTGCTGGTCCGCACCGGCCGCGAGATGCGGCTCACCCAGGCCGGCGAGGCGCTGGTGCGGCACGCCTCCGGCATCCTCGCCGGGCTCACCGCGGCCGAGGAGGAGGTCGCCGCCATCGCCGGACTGCGCGCCGGACGGGTCCGGCTGGTCTCCTTCCCCAGCGGCAGCTCCACCCTCGTGCCCACCGCCCTCGCCGCGCTGCGCGCCGCCCACCCCGGCACCCGGGTCTCCCTGGAGGAGGCCGAACCCCCGACCTCCGTCGAACGCCTGCGCGAGGGCGAGTGCGATGTGACCCTCACGTTCCGTTACGAGGGGGCGGCGGGCGCGGAGGAGTGGGACGACCTCGTCGTCCGGCCGCTGCTGAGCGACCGGCTGGTGGCGCTGGTGCCGGAGCGGCATCCGCTCGCCCGCGCCGGGTCGGTGGCCATCGGCGAACTGGCCGGGGAGTCCTGGATCGCAGGCTGCCCGCGCTGCCGGGGCCAGTTGGTCGAGGTGTGCGAGGCGGCCGGCTTCGCGCCCCGCATCGACTTCGCCACCGACGACTACCCGGCGGTCGTCGGCCTGGTCGGCGCCGGACTGGGCGTCGCCGTGCTGCCCCAGCTCGCGGTGGACTCCGTACGCCCGCGAGGCGCCCGTACGGTCCGGCTCGAACCGGCGGTGCGCCGGGAGATCGTCGCCCTGACCCTGCCCGACCTGGCCCAGGTGCCGGCGGTGGCGGCGACCTTGGAGCAGTTGGCGCGGGCAGCGGGCGCGTAGCCTTCGGGCCATCCGGCCCCACGGCTGCGAAGAAACGTTCCTTCAGGTGTTCGAGACGGGGTCGCCGCCGACCGCCGAGGCCGACACCAGCCGGTTGCGTGCGCGTCCCATCAGTTCTTCTCGCTCGTCCTCGGTCAGCCCGCCCCACACGCCGTACGGCTCGCGCACCGCCAGCGCGTGCGCCGCGCACTCCGCGCGGACCGGGCACCTCATGCAGACCTCTTTGGCCGAGTTCTCGCGAGCGCTCCGGGCCGCCCCGCGCTCGCCCTCCGGGTGGAAGAAGAGCGAGCTGTCCACCCCGCGGCACGCAGCCAGGAGCTGCCAGTCCCACAGGTCCGCGTTCGGTCCGGGAAGGCGGGAGAAATCTGCCATGGCGTGACCCCTTGCAACCGATCTGGGTGGATACGGTATCCACGACCGTACAACTACGGTCTAAGGAGATGAAAATATGACTCATTGCGAATCTAGTCGCAGACACTGCCAAAGCGGAAGAAAAGCGGCTGAATGGGGCATAGGTTGTGATGAAAGATTGTGGGTTCGCTGCGCGTGACTGCCTCGTGTCCGTCCCCTCACGTAGAGTGCCGAAGACGACACACAGCCCCGTAACTCTTTCGAGTGACCGTCGTTGAGAGTGCGGAGGCGGTTGAAGGAAGAAGTGCTCGGACGGGCGTCCGAGACGGTCGACCGCACAGGTGACGATTTCGTACCAGCCTGGAGGCTCAAGGTGACGCGCACTAGCTGCGGAGGACGGTCATGACATCCGTCCTCGTCTGCGACGACTCCCCGCTTGCCCGAGAGGCGCTCCGCCGCGCGGTCGCGACCGTGCCCGGCGTCGAGCGCGTGACGACGGCTGCCAACGGCGAGGAAGTCCTCCGCCGCTGGGGTGCCGACCGCTCCGACCTGATTCTGATGGACGTGCGCATGCCCGGCCTGGGCGGCGTCGAGACCGTCCGGCGGCTGCTGTCCGCCGACCCCGGTGCGCGCATCATCATGCTCACCGTCGCCGAGGACCTCGACGGCGTGGCCCTCGCGGTCGCCGCCGGCGCCCGGGGCTATCTGCACAAGGACGCCTCGCGCGCCGAACTGCGGGCCACGGTCACCCAGGCCCTCGCCGACCCGACCTGGCGGCTCGCCCCGCGCCGGCTGCGCTCCGCCGAGATGGGCGCCGCGCCGACGCTCACCGCGCGGGAGATCCAGGTGCTGGAGGGCATGAGCCACGGGCGGTCCAACGCCGAGATCGGCCGTGAGCTGTTCCTCTCCGAGGACACCGTCAAGACGCACGCCCGGCGGCTGTTCAAGAAGCTCGGGGCATCCGACCGCGCCCACGCGGTGGCCCTCGGCTTCCGGTGGGGCCTGGTCCGCTAGGTCCCGCCGGCCACCGCGCCGTGCCGTCCGGCACCCGCGGGCCCGTCGCCGCCGGCCGGGCCGGGCGGCGGCGCCCCGGGTCGATACGGCCCCCGCGCCCCCGTGGGCGCGGGAGCGAGGCCGGTCAAGTAGCTCTGTCGGTGCCCGCTGCTCGTTTCGCCGCGGATGCCGCATCCTTGAGGTGTGGAGTTCCTCGGGGACGAGTCGGTCGAGCGGAAGGGGAGGGCGCAGGGGATGAGTGCCGGCGCACCTGCTCATAACGCTTCGGTGCACAACACCGGACGCGGTGTCACGGATCGGACGGCCGCAGGGCACCATGGACCGATGCGTGACGACGAGGCGGCCCCCGAGCAAAGGGGGACGGTCGGTGCGCTCGTCCACCGGGCCGTAGACGGGGACGAGCAGGCCACGCACGACCTGCTCGCCCATGTCCACCCCCTCGCCCTGCGCTACTGCCGCACCCGGCTGTCCCGGCTGCCCGGCGACGCCCGTCACTTCGTCGAGGACCTCGCCCAGGAGGTCTGCGTCGCGGTCCTGCTCGCGTTGCCGCGCTACAAGGACACCGGCCGCCCCTTCGAGGCGTTCGTCTTCGCCATCGCCGCCCACAAGGTCGCCGACCTCCAGCGCGCCGCGATGCGCCACCCCGGTTCCACCGCCGTGCCGTCCGACGAGATGCCCGAGCGGCCGGACGACTCCCTCGGCCCGGAGGAGCGGGCGCTGCTCAGCAGCGACGCCGAGTGGGCCAAGAAACTGCTGGCCAACCTGCCGGAGAACCAGCGGGAGCTGCTGCTGCTGCGGATCGCCGTCGGCCTCACCGCCGAGGAGACCGGCCAGATGTTGGGAATGTCACCCGGGGCGGTGCGCGTCGCCCAGCACCGGGCGCTGAGCCGCCTCAGGGCCCTCGCGGAGCAGTAGTACCCCCGGTGCGCGGGCGCCCCGCCGGTCCCGTACGAATCTACGAAGGCCCGTCGTCCCCTTGATCGTGGAATGACCCACGTCCATTCCCCGTTAGCATGGACATCCGCACCGATCAAGGCCATTTGGGGAAGGTGTCATGACTGCCAACGTCGACGGAGTGCCCGAGAAATTCGCGACACTCGGGCTGACCTACGACGACGTGCTGCTGCTGCCGGGCCCGTCGGACATGGCACCCGACGAGATCGACACCGCCTCGTACGTCTCCAGGAACGTGCGGGTCAACATCCCGCTGCTGTCCGCCGCCATGGACAAGGTCACCGAGTCGCGCATGGCGATCGCGATGGCCCGCCAGGGCGGCGTCGGCGTGTTGCACCGCAACCTGTCCATCGAGGACCAGGCCAACCAGGTCGACCTGGTCAAGCGCTCCGAGTCGGGCATGGTGGCCCACCCCATCACGATCCACCCGGACGCCACGCTCGCCGAGGCCGACGCCCTGTGCGCCAAGTTCCGCATCAGCGGCGTGCCGGTCATCGACGGCGGCGGCAAGCTGCTCGGCATCGTCACCAACCGCGACATGGCCTTCGAGACCGACCGGACCCGCCGGGTGCGCGAGGTCATGACGCCGATGCCGCTGGTCACCGGCAAGGTCGGCATCTCCGGTCACGAGGCGATGGAGCTGCTGCGCCGCCACAAGATCGAGAAGCTGCCGCTGGTCGACGACGGCGGTGTCCTCAAGGGCCTGATCACGGTCAAGGACTTCGTCAAGGCCGAGAAGTACCCCAACGCCTCCAAGGACGGCGAGGGCCGGCTGCTGGTCGGCGCCGCGGTCGGCGTCGCCGGCGACGCCTACGAGCGTGCCCAGGCGCTGATCGAGGCGGGCGTCGACTTCATCGTCGTCGACACCGCGCACGGCCACTCCCGCCTGGTCGGCGACATGGTCGCCAAGATCAAGTCCAACTCCGCCGGCGTCGACGTCATCGGCGGCAACATCGCCACCCGCGACGGCGCCAAGGCCCTGGTCGACGCGGGCGCCGACGGCATCAAGGTCGGGGTCGGCCCCGGCTCCATCTGCACCACCCGCGTGGTCGCCGGCGTCGGCGTCCCGCAGGTCACCGCCATCTACGAGGCGTCGCTGGCCGCCCGCGAGGCCGGCGTGCCGGTCATCGGCGACGGCGGTCTGCAGTACTCCGGCGACATCGCCAAGGCCCTGGTGGCCGGCGCCGACACGGTGATGCTGGGCTCGCTGCTCGCGGGCTGCGAGGAGTCGCCGGGCGAGCTGCTCTTCATCAACGGCAAGCAGTTCAAGTCGTACCGCGGCATGGGC
This sequence comes from Streptomyces sp. NPDC000134, assembly GCF_042899225.1. NCBI lineage: Bacteria > Bacillati > Actinomycetota > Actinomycetes > Kitasatosporales > Streptomycetaceae > Streptomyces > Streptomyces sp. NPDC000134. The sequence continues at coordinate 138,725 of NZ_JBIAZN010000003.1, read as the reverse complement.
TCGCTGGGCGCCATGCAGACCCGCGGCGACCGCAGGTCGTTCTCCAAGGACCGCTACTTCCAGGAGGGCGTCGCCTCCGACGAGCAGCTCGTCCCCGAGGGCATCGAGGGCCAGGTGCCCTACCGGGGCCCGCTCTCCTCGGTCGTCCACCAGTTGGTCGGCGGTCTGCGCCAGTCGATGTTCTACGTCGGCGGCCGGACCGTGCCGGAGCTGCAGAGCAACGGCCGGTTCGTGCGGATCACCTCCGCCGGCCTGAAGGAGAGCCACCCGCACGACATCCAGATGACGGTCGAGGCACCGAACTACAGCCGCGCCAAGTAGGCGGCGCCTGCCCAGGGCGGTCCCGGAACATCCGGGACCGCCCTGGGCGTTGCTGAGGGATCGCCGCGGAGATCCCTCAGCAACGCCCTGCCGTGCCCGTCGGCGATACTGGAAGACGCTGAAACGCATAGGGAAAGGCCACAGACGTGACTGAGATCGAGATCGGGCGCGGCAAGCGCGGCCGCCGGGCGTACGCCTTCGACGACATCGCCGTCGTCCCCAGCCGCCGTACCCGGGACCCGAAGGAGGTCTCGATCGCCTGGCAGATCGACGCCTACCGGTTCGAGCTGCCGTTCCTGGCCGCCCCGATGGACTCGGTCGTCTCGCCGGCCACCGCCATCCGCATCGGCGAACTCGGCGGCCTCGGCGTGCTGAACCTCGAAGGGCTCTGGACCCGGTACGAGGACCCGCAGCCGCTGCTCGACGAGATCGTCGGCCTGCCCGTCGAGGCCGCGACCCGCCGGCTCCAGGAGATCTACGCCGCTCCCGTCAAGGAGGAGCTGATCGGGCAGCGCATCAAGGAGGTGCGCGACTCGGGCGTGGTCACCGCCGCCGCGCTCTCCCCGCAGCGCACCGCCCAGTTCTCCAAGGCCGTGGTCGACGCCGGGGTGGACATCTTCGTCATCCGCGGTACGACCGTGTCGGCGGAGCACGTCTCCGGTTCGCACGAGCCGCTCAACCTCAAGCAGTTCATCTACGAGCTGGACGTCCCGGTCATCGTCGGCGGCTGCGCCACCTACACCGCCGCCCTGCACCTGATGCGCACCGGCGCGGCCGGCGTCCTGGTCGGCTTCGGCGGCGGCGCCGCGCACACCACGCGCAACGTGCTGGGCATCCAGGTCCCCATGGCCACGGCCGTCGCGGACGTGGCGGCGGCCCGCCGTGACTACATGGACGAGTCCGGCGGCCGGTACGTGCACGTCATCGCGGACGGCGGGGTCGGCTGGTCCGGCGACCTGCCCAAGGCGATCGCCTGCGGCGCCGACTCGGTGATGATGGGCTCGCCGCTGGCGCGGGCGACCGACGCGCCGGGCAAGGGCCACCACTGGGGCATGGAGGCGGTCAACGAGGAGCTGCCGCGCGGCAAGAAGGTCGACCTCGGCACCGTCGGCACCGTCGAGGAGATCCTCACCGGCCCGTCCCACACCCCCGACGGCTCGATGAACTTCTTCGGCGCCCTGCGCCGCGCCATGGCCACCACCGGCTACAGCGAGCTGAAGGAGTTCCAGCGCGTCGAGGTGACGGTGGCGGACTCGCAGCACCGCCGCTGAGCACGCGTACCCGTACGAGGGGCCGGCCACCCGGTGGTGGCCGGCCCCTCGCGTTCCCTCACAGCCGGTACGCCGCCCCCGTGGGCGTGGCGCCGCGCGTGTCCAGCAGGAGCTGGGCCTTCACCGACAGGCCCTGGAGGTCGTACGTGCGGTGCTGCTGGAGCAGGATGGTCAGATCGGCGTCGGCGGCGGCCTCGTAGAGGGAGTCGACGCGGGGGACCGGGCGGTCCAGGACCGACCAGGAAGGGACGTGCGGGTCGTGGTAGCTGACCGCGGCGCCCATCGACACCAGCCGGGTCGCGATCTCCTCGGCCGGGGCGGCCTGCCGGTCGGCGAGGTCGGCCTTGTAGGTGACGCCGAGCAGCAGGACGCGGGCGCCGCGGGCGGACTTGCCGTGCTCGTTGAGGAGCGCGGCGGCGCGCTGGACGACGTAGCGGGGCATCTGGCTGTTGACCCGCTGGGCCAGCTCCACCATGCGCAGCGAGTGCGGGGCCCGGCCGGTGAGGTCCTGGGGGACGGAGTGGCCGCCGACGCCGGGTCCGGGGCGGAAGGTCTGGAATCCGAACGGTTTCGTCTCCGCGCAGCGGATGACGTCCCACAGGTCGACGCCCAGATCGTGGCAGAGGACGGCCATCTCGTTGACGAGTGCGATGTTCACATGCCGGAAGTTCGTCTCCAGGAGCTGTACCGTCTCCGCCTCCCGGGGGCCCCGGGCGCGGACCACCTTGTCGGTCAGGCGGCCGTAGAACGCGGCGGCCGACTCGGTGCAGGCGGGAGTGAGGCCGCCGATCACCTTCGGGGTGTTCGCGGGTGTGAAGTCGCGGTTGCCGGGGTCGACGCGGCTGGGGGAGTAGGCGAGGTGGAAGTCGCGCCCCGCGCGCAGGCCCGATCCGCGCTCCAGGACCGGGCGGAGGAAGTCCTCCGTGGTCCCCGGCCGCACCGGCGACTCCAGGATCACCGTGGTGTGCGGGCGCAGATGGGCGGCGAGGGTCCGGGCCGCGGCCTCCACCTGCGCCAGGTCCGGGCCGCCGTCCGCGCCCGGCGGGGTCGGCGCGCAGATGACGGCGGTGCGGACCCGGCCCAGCTCGGCCGGTCCGGCGGCCGTCCGGAAGCCGGACGCGAGCATCCGGCGCAGTTCGGCGGGGGTCAGGGAGCCGGTCTCGGGCCCGGTGCGGTAACCGAGCGTGGGGATGCCGGCGGCGACGGCGGCCTGGGCCAGCGGCAGGCCGTAGGGGCCGAGTCCGATGACGGCGAGATCTGCGGGCATGGCGTGGGCCGTCCTTCCCAGTAACCGAAGCGGGACAGGTGCGCAAGCCCGGTGGACGACTCGGGCGAGCACACGGTCACACTAGGAGTAAATATGACCGATTTGCGGGATTGGTCGGCCGAGTTACCCCGAGTGTTGGTGTGACGGTTGTCCACAGGTGAGGGCCCGTGGTGGCTGAAGTCGGGCAACCCGGTCAGAATCTGGGCATGGGGGGTACGCGGAACGACCGGGCCTCGCCCGACGGGTGCGGCCGACGCGACCGAAGAACCGGGACGACCGGACGAGCGGGAGGCAGCGGTGAGGACAGCGATACTGGGCCCGGCGCAGCGCGCCGAGTCGCTGGCGGCGATGGCCGAGCGGGAACTGGACGTGCTGGTCGTCGGCGGCGGCGTGGTGGGCGCGGGCACCGCCCTGGACGCCGTCACCCGCGGTCTGTCCACCGGGCTGGTCGAGGCGCGCGACTGGGCGTCGGGGACCTCCAGCAGGTCCAGCAAGCTGATCCACGGCGGCCTGCGCTATCTGGAGATGCTCGACTTCGCCCTCGTCCGGGAGGCACTGAAGGAGCGCGGCCTGCTGCTGGAGCGGCTCGCCCCGCACCTGGTGAAGCCGGTGCCGTTCCTGTACCCGTTGCAGCACAAGGGCTGGGAGCGGCTCTACGCCGGTTCCGGCGTCGCGCTCTACGACGCCATGTCGATGGCCCGCGGTCACGGCCGGGGCCTGCCGGGCCACCGTCACCTGAGCCGCCGTCACGCCCTGCGGGTGGCGCCCGCCTTGAAGAAGGACGCGCTGGTCGGGGCCTTGCAGTACTACGACGCGCAGATGGACGACGCCCGGTTCGTGGCCACCCTGGTGCGCACCGCGGCGGCGTACGGCGCGCCGGTCGCCAACCGTGCTCGGGTGACCGGCTTCCTGCGCGAGGGCGAGCGGGTCGTGGGCGCGCGTGTGCTGGACGTCGAGGCCGGCGGGGAGTACGAGATCCGCGCCAAGCAGGTCGTCAACGCCACCGGTGTGTGGACCGACGACACCCAGTCGCTGGTGGGGGAGCGCGGCCAGTTCCACGTCCGCGCGTCCAAGGGCATCCACCTCGTCGTTCCCAAGGACCGCATCCACTCCTCGACCGGGCTGATCCTGCGCACCGAGAAGTCCGTGCTCTTCGTCATCCCCTGGGGCCGGCACTGGATCATCGGCACCACGGACACCGACTGGGACCTCGACAAGGCCCACCCGGCCGCGTCCAGCGCGGACATCGACTACCTCCTCGAACACGTCAACTCCGTCCTCGCCGTGCCGCTGACGAGGGACGACGTCGAGGGCGTGTACGCGGGGCTGCGTCCGCTGCTGGCCGGCGAGTCGGACGCCACCAGCAAGCTGTCGCGCGAGCACACCGTCGCCCACCCGGTGCCGGGGCTGGTCGTCGTGGCGGGCGGGAAGTACACGACGTACCGGGTGATGGCCAAGGACGCGGTCGACGAGGCGGTGCACGGACTGGACCTGCGCGTCGCCGACTGCGTCACCGAGGACGTGCCGCTGCTGGGCGCCGAGGGCTTCCGGGCGCTGTGGAACGCGCGGGCCCGGGTCGCCGCCCGGACCGGCCTGCACGTGGTCCGCGTGGAACACCTGCTGAACCGTTACGGCGCCGTGGCCGAGGAGGTCCTGGCGCTGATCGCCGCCGACCCTTCGCTGGGCGAACCGCTGCCCAGCGCCGACGACTACCTGCGCGCCGAGATCGTGTACGCCGCCTCGCACGAGGGGGCGCGGCACCTGGACGACGTGCTGACCCGGCGCACCCGGATCTCCATCGAGACCTTCGACCGGGGCACCCGCAGCGCCCGCGAGGCGGCCGAGCTGATGGCGCCCGTGCTGGGCTGGGACAAGGACCAGATCGAGCGCGAGGTGGAGCACTACGAGAAGCGGGTGGAGGCGGAGCGGGAGTCGCAGCGCCAGCCCGACGACCTGACGGCGGACGCGGCACGGCTGGGGGCGCCGGACATCGTGCCGCTGTGAGGCGCTGGGGTCCGCCGGGCCGGCCGGCCGGCCTGGGGCGGTGGGGCGTGTGGTGCGGGTGGTGCGGGCGGTGCGGGTTTCACTCGAACGGGTGGCGGGGGACGGGAGCTTCGCGTGCGGCCCGGCCGTTCCAAGAGGTGTGGGGGCAGAACTCGGCCGCGAGCAGCGCGGGCTCCAGGCCGGGGGAGGCGATCGTGTCCGTATTGACCCGGAAGGCAAGGACCCGGCGGCCGTCGACGGTGGCCGCGACGCGCACATAGCTGCCCGCTATGCGCCCGTTGTGTCCCCACACCGTCAGGCCGCAGGGCAGCCTCTCCGGATACAGGCCCATGCCGTACGCGCCGTGTGCGGCCCGGGTGTCGAGCATCTCGCGCAGCCAGCGCGGGGACAGCAGATCACCGCCGAGCAGGGCCCCGTAGAAGCGGTCCAGGTCGGCCAGCGTGGACACCAGTTCGCCCGCGGCTCCGGCCACCCGCGGGTCCAGGACGGTGACATCGGTGCCGTCGGCCGTGTAGGCGCGGCCGTGCGGGGAGGGCAGTGAAGTCCGGGAACCGGGGAAGGAGGTATCTGTCAGACCCAGCGGAGCGATGAGGCGGCGCTCGGCCTCGGCGGCGTACGAGCGCCCGGTGACCTGCTCGACGATCAGGCCGAGCAGCACGTAGTTGGTGTTGGAGTACGAGAAGCGGCCGAGGTCGGCCGGGGGGTGGGTGAGGGCGATGCGTAGGGCCTGACGGGGTGTCACGGGCACGGTTCCGCCGGTGTCCGAGGTGAAGTCGTGCAGCCCGCTGGTGTGGGCGAGCAGGTCACGGAGGGTCAGCGCGCGCCCGTCGTTGCCCGCTCCGCGCACCAGGCCGGGCAGATGGTCCTCCACCGTGTCGGACAGTGACAGGCGGTGCTCGGCGGCGAGTTGCAGGACGACCGTGGCGACGAAGGTCTTCGTGACGCTGCCGGCCCGGAAGTGGTCGGCACGGGCGATCCCCTTCCCGGCACCGGCGTAGCGGGCTCCGCCGTCATCGAGCGCGAGCAGGGCGGCGGCCGGCGCCCCGCCCCTCGTGACCAGCGACGCCAGCAGCGGGTCCGCCGGTGGGACCCAGAGGGTCGACGCCGCGGCCGGAGCGAGCGTGAGGAGGGTCAGGGCGAGGGCGAACGCCAGCAGTGTCCGCAGTGGTGGCATCGCGGGCTCCTCCCTCGTCGCGCCCATCATGCAAGGCCGTGGAGCGCCTGGTTCACCGGGGTCCGCAGGGTGCGGGACCGGACTGCGCCGCCAGGGGCACCCTGGGCGTCGAGCACTTGTCGGGTGAGGGACAATGAAGGCTCTGTCAGGGCGGGTTGCATGAGGGGACGCATGTCGGAGGCGGAGCGGGCGGGGACATCCCGTCAGGACAAGAGCGCACGTCTCCTCGCCGGGCGGTACCGGCTGGGAGATGTGCTCGGCCGCGGCGGCATGGGGACGGTGTGGCGGGCCGAGGACGAGACCCTGGGACGCACGGTCGCCGTCAAGGAGCTGCGGTTCCCGTCGAGCATCGACGAGGAGGAGAAGCGGCGCCTGATCACGCGCACGCTGCGCGAGGCCAAGGCGATCGCGCGGATCCGCAACAACAGCGCCGTGACGGTCTTCGACGTGGTCGACGAGGACGACCGGCCGTGGATCGTGATGGAACTCGTCGAGGGCAAGTCGCTCGCCGAGGTCATCCGCGAGGACGGACTGCTGGAACCGCGCCGCGCCGCCGAGGTCGGCCTCGCCGTCCTGGACGTGCTGCGCTCGGCGCACCGCGAGGGCATCCTGCACCGCGACGTGAAGCCGTCGAACGTGCTGATCGCCGAGGACGGCCGGGTCGTGCTCACCGACTTCGGCATCGCCCAGGTCGAGGGCGACCCGTCCATCACCTCCACCGGCATGCTCGTCGGCGCCCCCTCGTACATCTCCCCGGAGCGGGCCCGCGGCCACAAGCCGGGACCGGCGGCCGACCTGTGGTCGCTGGGCGGGCTGCTGTACGCGGCGGTGGAGGGCACCCCGCCGTACGACAGGGGCTCCGCGATCGCGACCCTCACCGCGGTGATGACCGAGCCGCTGGAGGAGCCGAGGAACGCCGGGCCGCTCCGGGACGTCATCCACGGGCTGCTCACCAAGGACCCCGCCAAGCGGCTGGACGACGTCGGAGCCCGCGCGCTGCTCACCAAGGTCGTCAAGGCGCCCGACACCGCGGAACCGGCCGACGCCACCAAGGTGGTGCCCCTGCCGGCCCAGCCGGACGAGCGGGCCGGCTCGGGGAGCCGGCGGGGCGAGGAGGCCGGGGAGAAGCTGCGCGGCGCGCTGCGCTCGGTGAAGAAGGCCGCCGTCTCGGCGGGGGCGGCCGGTGCGGCCGCCACCCGTGCCAAGTCCGGGAGCGACGGGACCGGCGCGGCCACCGGGGCGGCCGGGTCCGCCGCGGGGGCGCGGGAGGCCGCGCCCGCGGCCGGCGGGTCCGGTGGCGCGGGCGCCGGCCGGCAGCGGAGCACCCCGGGCGGCACCGGCACCGGGTCCGGCGGGCGCAGCTCCGGCTGGCCCGTGATGCCGACGCCGGATCTGCCGGCCCGGCCCGCGCCGAAGGCGTCGCTCACCGATGTGGTGCCGAAGCGGACGCTGGTGATCATCGCGGTCGTCCTGGTGCTCGCCGTGATCGGCGCCGTCCTCGCCCTCACCCTGGGCGGCGACGACGACAACAGCGCGGGCGGCAAGGGCGCGGCGGCCACGGCCACCGCGAGCGAGGGCACCGAGCAGGACGGAGCCGGCGGGACCCGTACCGACGGTGCCTCGTCGCCGGACGCCGCCACGCCGAGCAGCGGAGCGAGCGCGTCGGCCGGGGCCGGTTCCTCCGAGGACGCCGGGGAGTCGGCGGACACCGACGACTCCGGCGGCTCCGAGGACAAGGGGGACTCCGCCGACGACGGCGCCGTATCGACGCACCAGGGCAAGCAGGGCTACGAGATAGGGCTGCCCAAGGGCTGGAAGTACGCGTCCACGGGCGCCGCGGGGGACCGGTTCACCGGGCCCGGCGGGCAGAAGCTGCTCGTCGCCTGGACCTCCACGCCCAAGAGCGACCCGGTGGCGGACTGGAAGAACCAGGAGCGGTACATGACGCGCTCCCAGTACCAGAAGATCCGCATCGAGAAGGTCGGCTACCGGGGCTGGAACGCGGCGGACTGGGAGTTCACGTACGTGGAGAGCGGTACCGAGTACCGCACCGTCGACCGTGGATTCGTCGTCGACGACCACCAGGGGTACGCGCTGATGTACACCGCGAAGGCCGCCGACTGGGACGGCGACCTGCGGCGGGACACCTGGCGGACGCTGACGAAGACCTTCGAGCCCAAGTCCTGAGCCGGGGGCGCGCCGGTTTCGCAAGGTTGAGATCTGGCATCACCTCTTTGCGGGTTGCCTCCGGCACGTATCGTGAGTGCGTGCGGACCGTACGCAGCGGGAACGGGTCGTAAGGCGAACGGATTCGAGCGACCGGGGTGGCCGGGGAGGCATCGTGGACGACTACGCGGGACGGGTACTCGCCGACCGCTACCGCCTGCCGCTGCCGCCGTCCGACGAGTACGAACTCACCGAGACCCGGGCCTTCGACACCTACAGCGGGCAGGAAGTCCTGGTGCGGCAGGTGCCGTTGCCGGAGGTCGTCGAGGCGGAGGTGCTCGACGCGGAGGGGCTGCCCGACGGGTTCACCGCGCGTGACGGCGGCCCGCGCCGACCCGGGCAGCACGGGCCGGCCGCGAGCGGCGGGACACGGCGGCCCACGGACCCGGCGGTGCGGCGGGCCGTGGAGGCGGCGCAGGCCGCGGCGGCCATCCCCGACCATCCCCGCCTCGACCAGGTCTTCGACGTGTTCGCCGAGGGCGGTTCGCTCTGGGTCGTCAGCGAGATGGTGGCCGCCCGGCCGTTGGCCGCGCTCCTCGCCGAACAGCCGCTCTCCCCGTACCGGGCGGCGGAGGTCGCCTCCGACGTGCTGATGGCGCTGCGGGTGCTGCACGCCCACGGCTGGGTGCACCGGAACATCACCGCGCGCACGGTGCTGGTCTGCGACGACGGACGTGTGATGCTGACCGGGCTGGCGGTCGGCGCCGCCGAGGAGGCGTTGTCCGGGTACGACCCGGTCCCGGCGCCCGAGGGCGAGCCGGGGGGCGGGGCCGAGCCGGTCCAGGCGCCTGAGGCCGGTGCGGCCACGGTGGCCATCGGGCCCGGTGGTGGTCCCGGCGACCCGGAGGCCGCGCGGCGGGCCGCGATACAGGCGCGGGTGGCCGGCGGGCTGCCGGCGCAGGGCGTGGAGAGCGGCGGGACCGCCGGGGGCGGCGGACCGCGGGCGCTCGACGCCGCCGGGGACGTCCGGGCGGCTCGGGCCGGGGCGATCGCCGCCTACCGCGCGGGTGCCCGCGCCGCCGCCCGGGTGCAGGAGGCACAGCACGGCCGGGCGGCGCTGCCCGGCGCCCGCCCCGCCCCCGGCGGCGGCTCCGGGCCTGGCGGCGGCTCCGGGCCCGGCACCAACGGGTCGGCGCAGTCGCCGTACGCCCCCGGACGCGGTGCGCCCGCCTCCCCGGGCGGCGCGCCGCCCGGCCAGATCGCCGACCCCTACGGCGTGCGGACCACCTCCACCGCCTCCACCTCCACGTCCTGGCACGGGGCGACGCCCCGTACGGCGGGCGACGCGGAACCGGTGACCGGCGGTCAGGGTCCGGTGAACGGCGGCCGAGGCCCGGTGCCGGGCGGTCAGGGCCCGATGCCTGGCGGTCAGGGCCCGCTGCCCGGCGGTCAGGGCCCGGTGCCCGCCGCCCCCGGTGGTCTGCCGGCCGCGCCCGGCGGTCCCCGGCCGGTCCCCCCGGTCCCCGACACCCGGAACGCCCCCGCCCCCGCCTCCGCCCCCGTTCCCGCCGCCACCCCCGGCCGCTGGGACGACCTGGTCGCGCAGGCGTCCGTGCGCGGGCGCGGGCCGACGACCGCGCTGGCGGCCGAGCGGGCGCGGCAGACGCGGATGGCCGTGGTCGGGCCGGTGACCGAGCGCTGGGCCCCGGAGCAGGCCGGCCCCGTGCACGAGAACTGGCAGCTCGCCGCGCCCATCGGCCCCGCGACCGACCTGTGGGCGCTGGGCGCCCTCCTCTTCCGCGCCGTACAGGGGCACGCGCCGTACCCGGAGGAGTCCACGGCCGAGCTGGTGCAGATGGTCTGCGCGGAGCCGCCGGCCTTCGCCGAGGAGTGCGGGCCGCTGCGGCCGGTCGTGGAGTCGCTGCTGCGGCAGGACCCGACCGAGCGCCTCGACTTCGAGGAACTGCGCGGCTGGTTGCGTTCGCTGGTGCGTTCGGCACCGGAGCCGGACGCCGGACTGCACGTCGTCCCCGCGCCGCCCCTGGACACCACCAAGCTGCCGGTCGTACGCCGCCGGGGCGAGCTGGTGCGCAGGCGGCGCGCCGGGCTGCCCGCGCACCACGGCCGGCACAAGCGGGGCCGGGAGGAGCGGCGTTCCGCGCACCGGCTCGGCCGCACCCTGGTACTGCTGGTACTGCTGGTCATGGCGGCGGCGGTCGCGTACGCCATGCTCTTCATGCCGAAGGCCGGCGAGACGGACGGCACCGGTTCGACCGACCGGACGAGCGCCGCCGGCGGGGCGAGCCGGGCGCCGGGCGCGTCGGCGGACCCGGAGGACGAGTCCCGGCCCGAGCGGGAGACCCCGCGGCACGGGGGGGACGGCGCGAAGCCCTCGCGGCCCGCCGGTTCCACCGAGCCGCAGACCACCGAGCCCGGCGCCGCCGACGGCTTCGTCCTGCGCAAGGACCCGGAGGGCTTCCGCGTCGCCGTCGCCAAGGGCTGGGAGCGCACCGCCGTCAACGGACGCGGCCAAGTGGTCTACTCCCGCGGCGACCTGGAACTGCTCGTGGTGCCCGGCCGGGACACGACCGCCGAGTTCGGCGGCGACCCGATGACGTATCAGCGCGACCGGGAGCCCGAGCTGCAGCCCTACCGGGACTCCAGTTGGGCCACCTCCACCGGGCTGAAGAGCATCGAGGTGGGCGGGCGGCGCATGGCCGAGGGGCAGTTCACCTGGACCGGCGACGACGGGGGCGAGCTGTACGTGCGCAACCTCGCGATCCTCGACGGCGGCCGGTACCACGTGGTGCAGGTGCGCGGCCCGGAGGCGGAGCGCGACGAGGTGACCCGCCTGTTCGAGCAGGCGTCGGCGACGTACCAGGCGACGGGATGACGCCGCGCCGGGTGCCGTAGAGCCGTATCCCGCACCGGAGTTCACGCTCCCGGCACGTCGGCTCGCCGACGCCCGGCGGACCCCTTCGGTTCACCTCCGGCGCGGAAAGCGACAACCGTCACAGAGCGGTCTCCGGAGCACCCCGGCGGTTCCCTGAGCGGGAACCGGTCCCTACGCTGACCCTGTCAAGAGCATTGCGGGGCAACGTGAATCAGATGCAAGGCCGGCTCCTCGCGGGCCGCTACCGGCTCGCTGACGCCATCGGCAGCGGTGGCATGGGCCGGGTGTGGCGCGCCCACGACGAGGTACTGCACCGGACCGTCGCCATCAAGGAGTTGACCGCCGCGCTGTACGTCGCCGAGAGCGACCGGGCCGTCCTGCTGGCGCGCACCCGCGGTGAGGCGCGGGCCGCCGCGCGGATCAACCACTCCGCCGTCGTCACCGTGCACGACGTACTGGAGCACGACGGCCGGCCGTGGATCGTGATGGAGCTGGTCGAGGGCCGTTCGCTGGCCGACGCGGTCAAGGAGGACCAGCGCGTCGAGCCCCGCGAGGCGGCGCGGATCGGCCTGTGGGTGCTGCGCGCCCTCGGCGCCGCGCACTCCGCCGGCGTCCTGCACCGCGACGTCAAGCCCGGCAACGTCCTGCTCGGCCGGGACGGACGCGTCCTGCTCACCGACTTCGGCATCGCGCAGATCGAGGGCGACAGCACCATCACGCGCACGGGCGAGGTGGTCGGCTCGGTCGACTACCTGGCCCCCGAACGGGTCCGCGGCCACGATCCCGGCCCCGCCTCCGACCTGTGGGCCCTGGGCGCGACGCTCTACACGGCGGTCGAGGGCAGATCGCCGTTCCGCCGCACCTCGGCCCTGGGCACCATGCAGGCGGTCGTCGAGGAGGAGGCCGAGGAACCCCGGTACGCCGGTCCCCTCGGGCCCGTCATCACCGCCCTGCTGCGCAAGGCTCCGGCCACCCGGCCCTCGGCGGCCGAGGCCGAGCAGATGCTCGCGGAGGCGGCGGAGGGCCGGCGGCCCAGCGGGGCCCAGGCGTACGTGCCGACAAGGCGGTTCCCGGACGGCGGGTATGCGAGCGGCACCGCCGACACGCCGTACGAGGGGTACGGAGGTCACGAGGGGCACGGAGGTCACGAGCGGTACGGGGGCCGGGGCACCGCGACGCCGTACCCGCCGGTGACCGGCCCGGCGGCGGCCGGCCCCACCACCACCACGACGCCGACCGGCGCGACGATCCCGGGCCACCCCGGGACGACGGGCCCGGCTCACCCCGGCGTGACCACCACGACCCCGGGCCATCCGTCCACCGGTGCCCCCGCCCGGCCGGGCGGACCGTCCCGGCGTCGCAGGCTGCGGACCCTCGCCGTGGTGATCGCCGCCGCCGTGGTCGTCGGCGCGGGCGCCGCCGTCCTGATGCGCGGCACCGACCTCGGCGGGGACACCGGGAAGGACACCGCCGCCACCGGTTCGCCGACCCCGGACACCTCCGGGTCCGCCCCGGACCCTTCCGGTTCGGGCACCACCGACGACAAGGCCACGGGCTCCGTACCGCACGGGTGGGTCCGGTACGACGACCCACTCGGTTTCAGCCTCTGGCTGCCCGAGGGCTGGAAGCGGCAGCCGCTCGACGAGGACGGCGACCTCCGGCAGATCGACTACACCCCCGACGGCGGCGAGCACTTCGTCCGGATCGCCGTGGACACCGCGCCCGACTTCAACGACCCCTACGCCCACCAGCTCGACCTGGAGCAGCAGCTCAAGCTGGTCGGCTACCGGCGGGTGACGCTGGAGCGCTCCACCTACCGGGACCGGGACAGCGCCCGCTGGGAGTTCACCTGGAACGCCCTGGCCAAGGACACGCCGTTCCCCGGGCCGCGCCGGGCGGTCGAGGAGGCGTACCTGTCCCGGGACGGCGTCGAGTACATCCTCTACATGTCCTCGCCCCAGGCGGACTGGGCGACCACGCGCGAGCAGTTCACGGCCGTGCTCCAGGGCTGGCAGGAAAGGACCGGCTGACGGCTCCGGCCGCACGTCGGTTGTCGGCCACCCCTGTCCGGCGTCCCCGAGCAGGTCCGCGCGGTGGGGCATGATGACCTCATGGTGACCGAGCGGGCGGGCGGGCGTGTCATCGCGGGCCGGTACCGGCTTCGGTGCCGGCTCGGGCGCGGCGGCATGGGCGTCGTATGGCGGGCCACCGACGAACTGCTCGGCCGGGAGGTCGCCGTCAAGGCCCTCCCGTTCGACGAGGGACTCTCCGTCGCCGAGGCCCGGCAGCGCCGCGACAGCGTCCTGCGCGAGGCCCGCGCGGTCGCCCGACTGAGCCATCCGCACATCATCGTCGTCCACGACGTGGTGGAGGACGACGAACGCCCGTACCTGGTCATGGAGCTGATCCACGGGGGTTCGCTCGCCGACCGGGTCGCCGCGCACGGCCCGGTCGACACCGCCGAGGCCGCCCGGATCGGGCTCGCCCTGCTCGGCGCCCTGCGCACCGCGCACCAGGCCGGGGTCCTGCACCGCGACGTCAAGCCGTCCAACGTACTGGTCGCCGAGGACGGCCGGGTCGTCCTCACCGACTTCGGCGTCGCCCAGGTCGCGGGCGCCACCACGCTCACCGAGGCGGGGTCCTTCGTCGGCTCCCCCGAGTACACCGCGCCCGAGCGGATGTCCGGCGCCGGGGCCGGGCCGCACTCCGACCTGTGGTCGCTGGGGGCGCTGCTGTGCGCGGCGCTCGGTGGCGAGTCGCCGTTCCGCCGGGATTCGCTCAGCGGCATCGTGCACGCCGTCATCTCCGAGGAGATACGGCCTCCCGCGCAGGTTGGACCGCTCCTCCCGCTCGTCCGCGGACTGCTCGAACGCGACCCCGGGCGGCGGCTGGACGCGGCCGGGGCGGAACGGATGCTGCGCGCCTTCCTGGACACGGGCCGTTCCCCGGCGCCGCCCGCGCCAGACGTACGGCACAGCCGGCGCGGCCTGCTGATGGCGGTGCTGCTGGTCGCCGCGACGGCGGCTGCGGGCGTCTCGGTGGCGGCGCTGCTGACCGACGGGTTCGGCGACGGCGGGGACACGCCGCCGACCTCGGTGCCGGGACCGGTCATGCCGGTGCGGCCCTCGCCGTCCGGCGTCCCGACCCGGACGGTCACGACCGAGCCGTCCGGCGTCCCGACCCGGACGGTCACGACCGCGCCGTCCGGCGTCCCGACCGAGACGGTCACCGTCACCCGTACGCCCGCCCCGTCCACGACCACGACCACGGCCGCGCCGTCACCGTCCTGACGGGGCGGCACGGGGGCGATCCCCGCGTGGTCCCGCACAATCCCCCCACGCCCCGCCGAAAAGAACCGACGCCCCCGCACCACCCCCGCAACCGGCCTGATCAGGGCATTCGTTGCCAGCGATCACTGGCAGTGTGCGAGTGTGCCGTGAATCCCCGTTACCGACGGGTACACAAAGGCCCCGCCGCGTCATACCCTGCCGCTCATGACGGACGCGCAGGCCCCGGACCTCACCGGCACGGACACCACGGACATCACCGGCACCACCACGGGCACCAACCCGGTCGCCCCCGCCCCGGCGGGCACCCGCACCGCGGCCGACGTGGTCACCCCCGAGCTGGTCGCCCGGCTCACCAAGGGCGTCGTCGGCTCCGGCCGGACCGTCAACCACACCCCGTACACCGGCGAGAAACTGGCCGACCTGCCCGAGTCCACCGCCGAGGACGTGGCCAGGGCCTTCGAGCTGGCCCGCGCCGCCCAGGCGGTGTGGGCGGCCACCCCGGTACGGCGGCGCGCGGCCGTCCTGCTCCGCTTCCACGACCTGGTGCTCGAACGCCAGGCCGAGGTCCTCGACCTGATCCAACTGGAGACCGGCAAGGCCCGGCTGCACGCCCACGAGGAGGTCCAGGCCGTCGCCATGGCGGCCCGGCACTACGGCCACAAGGCCGGCGCGTATCTGCGGCCCAAGCGGCACACCGGCGCCGTACCGGTGCTGACGAAGGTCACCGAACTGCGCCACCCGCGCGGCGTGGTCGGCCAGATCGTCCCCTGGAACTACCCCCTCGAACTCTCCGTCGGCGACGCCCTGCCCGCCCTCGTCGCGGGCAACGCCGTGGTGATGAAGCCGGACACCGAGTCCTGCCTGACCGCGCTGTGGGCCAGGGACCTGCTGATCGAGGCCGGTCTGCCCGCCGACGTCCTCCAAGCCGTCATCGGCCTCGGCCCGGTCGTCGGCCCCGAGGTCGTCAAGCGCGGCGACTACGTCTCCTTCACCGGCTCCACCCGCACCGGCCGCGAGGTCGCCCAGGTCGCCGCCGACCGGCTCGTCGGCGTCTCGCTCGAACTCGGCGGCAAGAACGCCATGCTGGTCCTCGACGACGCCGACCTCGACAAGGCCGCGGCGGGCGCGGTCCGCGCCTGCTTCTCCTCCGCCGGGCAACTGTGCGTCTCCATCGAGCGGCTGCTGGTGCACGAGTCGGTGGCCGACGCCTTCCTGGACCGGTTCGCCGCCCGCACCCGCGCGATACGCCTCGGCAACGCCCTCGCGTACGGCGCCGACATGGGCTCACTGGTCAGCGGGCAGCAACTGGAGACCGTACGGCGGCACATCGAGGACGCCGTCGCGCACGGCGCGCGGATCGTCGCGGGCGGGGTCGCGCGCCCCGACATCGGCCCCTTCTTCCACGAGCCGACCATCCTCGACGGCGTCACCGAGGCCATGACCGTGTGCGCCGAGGAGACCTTCGGGCCGGTCGTCTCCGTCCAGCGCTTCCGCACCGACGACGAGGCCGTCGAACGCGCCAACTCCACGCCGTACGGCCTGAACTCGTCCGTCTGGACGCGCGACGCCCGCCGCGGCCGGGAGATCGGCGCCCGGCTGCGCACCGGGACCGTCAACCTCAACGAGGGCTACGCCTCGGCGTACGGCAGCGTCCAGTCCCCGATGGGCGGCATGAAGGACTCCGGCCTCGGCCGCCGGCACGGCTCCGAGGGCGTCCTGAAGTACACCGAGGCGCAGACCATCGCCGAACAGCGCCTGCTCCCGCTGGCCCCCTCCCTCGGCATGGACGACGAGGGCTACGCCCGCTTCATGAGCCGCAGCCTGCGCCTGATGAAGGCATTCCGGTTCAGGTGATGCCGTAGCGGCGCGGGGAACCGCGCAGAACCACACATGGCCCGCACGCGAAACTCAACGAGGAGACCCCGTGCCCCAGGACCCGTACGACTACGACGTCATCGTCGTAGGCTCCGGCTTCGGCGGCTCCGTGTCCGCCCTCCGCCTGACCGAGAAGGGCTACAAGGTCGGCGTCCTGGAGGCCGGCCGCCGCTTCACCCCCCAGTCGCTGCCGAAGACGTCCTGGGACCTGAAGAACTACCTCTGGGCCCCCAAGCTCGGCATGTACGGCCTCCAGCGCATCCATCTGCTCGGCAATGTCATGGTCCTGGCAGGCGCGGGCGTCGGCGGCGGCTCCCTCAACTACGCCAACACCCTCTACGTCCCGCCGAAACCGTTCTTCGACGACGCCCAGTGGCGGGACATCACCGACTGGCAGGACGAGCTGGCGCCGTACTACGACCAGGCCCGGCGGATGCTCGGCGTGCGGCTCAACCCGACGATGACCCCGTCCGACGTCCACCTGAAGGCCGCCGCCGAACGGATGGGCTGCGGCGACACCTTCCACCTGGCGCCGGTCGGCGTCTTCTTCGGCGACGGCCAGGACGCCGACGGGTCGGTCCGGGCCAGGCCGGGGGAGCGGGTCCCCGACCCGTACTTCGGCGGCGCGGGCCCCGAGCGGCGGGCCTGCAACGAGTGCGGCGAGTGCATGACCG
The DNA here is from genome assembly GCF_042899225.1 of Streptomyces sp. NPDC000134. Lineage (NCBI taxonomy): Bacteria > Bacillati > Actinomycetota > Actinomycetes > Kitasatosporales > Streptomycetaceae > Streptomyces > Streptomyces sp. NPDC000134. The sequence continues at coordinate 121,790 of NZ_JBIAZN010000003.1, read as the reverse complement.
GCTGCCGGCACGGCGCGAAGAACACCCTCAACGAGAACTACCTCTACCTCGCCGAGAAGGCCGGCGCGGTGGTGCACCCGATGACGACGGTCGTCTCCGTCACCGACGACTCACGCGGCGGCTACGCCGTCGCCACCCTCCCCACCGACCGGAAGCACAAGGCGGGCGGCCGCACCTTCACCGCCCGCCGGGTCGTCCTCGCGGCCGGCACCTACGGCACCCAGACCCTGCTGCACCGGATGAAGGCCGGCGGTCAGCTCCCGTACATATCCGGCCGGCTCGGGGCGCTGACCCGCACCAACTCCGAGGCCCTGGTCGGCGCCCAGACCGACGACCGCCGCTACCGCAAGGCCACCGGCGAGCCCCGGGCCGACTTCACCCGCGGCGTCGCCATCACCTCCTCGATCCACCCGGACGCCAGCACCCACATCGAGCCGGTCCGGTACGGCAAGGGCTCCAACTCGATGGGCAGCCTGTCGATCCTCCAGGTCCCCTACGCCGGACAGACCGGCACCGGCACCTCCCGCGTCCTCGGCTTCCTCGCCCACGCGGCCCGGCACCCCGTGCTGGTGCTGCGCTCGCTGTCCAACCGCCGCTGGTCGGAGCGGACCATCATCGGCCTGGTCATGCAGTCGCTGGACAACTCCCTGACGACGTACCTGAAACCGGCTGGTGTCGGCAAGGGCCTGCTCACCGCCCGCCAGGGCCACGGCTCGCCCAACCCCAAGCAGATCAAGGCCGCCACCGAGGGCGCCTCCGCGCTCGCCGCCGAGATCAACGGCTTCCCCGGCTCCAACGTCGGCGAGCTGATGGGCACCCCGCTCACCGCGCACTTCCTCGGCGGCTGCCCGATCGGCGCCTCCCGCGAGACCGGCGTGATCGACCCGTACCACCGGCTCTACGGCCACCCGGGCATCTCGGTCGTCGACGGTGCCGCGGTCTCCGCCAACCTCGGCGTCAACCCGTCGCTGACCATCACGGCCCAGGCCGAGCGGGCGATGTCGTTCTGGCCCAACAAGGGCGACACCGACCCGCGCCCGGCGCAGGGCGCGGCGTACCGGCGGCTGAGCCCGGTCGAGCCCAGGTCCCCGGCGGTCCCGGCGGACGCCTTCGGCGCGCTGCGGCTGCCGTTCCTGGGCATCCCGGCGGTACCACCGCGCACCTGACCCCGGCATGCGGAAAGGACCTGCGCCCCCCTCCGAGCGCAGGTCCTTCCCTGTCTTGCGGCCCCGCGGTCCGACACCGCCGGCCGGGCCTTACGCCGGCGTACCGGCCTTGCGCCGCCGCGCGGTGAACACCGCGCCGGCACCGGCGACGACCGCGAAGCCGCCGACGAGGCCGATCACCGGCAGCGCGGAGCCGGCACCGGTCCGGGCGAGGCTGCCGGTGACGGCCGGGGCGTTGCCCGCGGGCTTCTCGGCGGTCACCGGCGCCCGGCCGCCTTGCTGCGGCTCGGTGCCGTCCGTGTCCGTACCGGCGGCCACGATCTGGAAGCGGTAGGCGGCCTGGCCGTAGCCGAGGCACGCGCTGTCGGCGTCGCCGTAGATCGTCGCGCCCAGCGTGAAGCCGGCGCCGACCGGGGCCGAGGCGGCGACGTTCATCCGCATCGGGATGTCCACCTGGTAGCCGGGCTCCAGCTTGTCGGTGTAGCCGACCCAGCCGGCCGCGTAGCCGTACTCGTCCACGTCGTCCCAGGTCCTGGCGTGCGGGTCGTACGCCTGGAGCCGGACCTGCCCGGTCGCGAACAGCTTCTCGCCGTCCTGGTCGGCGGAGGCGCCGGCCAGGTAGGAGAGCTGCTCCAGCGTGGAGCCGGAGGTGTTGGCCACGTTCAGCGAGAACGTGTGCCAGCCGCTGCCCGCCGCGATCTTCCCGGGCAGGCCGCCGATGGTGATGTCGACCTTGGTGTCCGCGCACTCGGACGGCTCGGGCAGGGGGTCCTCGGAGACGGAGACGCTCGGTGAGGGGCTGGCGCTGCCGGTCGGGGCGGCGCTGTCCGAGGCGCCGGCACTGCTCGACGGCGTGGTGGACCCCGAGGGTGTGGTGGAACCCGACGGTGTGGTGGACCCCGAGGGCGTCGTGGAGCCCGGCGGCGAGGTGGAGCTTCCGGGCGCGCTCTCGGAGGCGGAGCCGGTCGGGGACGCCGAGGTGCTCTCGCTCTCGCCGGACGTCGCGGTCACGGACCCGGTCGGTGACGCGGACGTCGTGCCGTCGGTGGCGTACGCGGCCGGGGCGCAGAGCAGCGCCACGGGGGCCAGGACTGCTGTCGCGGCCGCTGCTGCCATGACGCGGCGAAGCTGCATGAAGACCTCGGGAAGTCGGGCGTACCGCTGCGGCGCAGTACGGGCTGCTGGGTGAGGCCGCCGCGGACGAGGTGCGGGTGGGGCTCTCGGTTCAGCAGGTTGGATCAGTGACGGCTGTGAATGGTTGTGCCCGACTTCACAGGGAATTTATGTGGCGCACGTCACTGGCCGACGGGGAGCGGCGAGGGGTGGCGGCAGAGCGGCGGCAGGGGGCGGACGGGCGGCCGGCCCCGGGCGTCCCCGGGACCGGCCGTTCTCTCGGTGACCGGGCTGCTGTCCCCTGCCGTCCGGTCACTTTCCCTGGGGCGAGGTCCCACGACGTACGGCACGATCCGTACGTCTCATCGCCCCAGCGAGCCACGCGTGGTCCTGCGCGCCCGCCCCTGGCTGGCGCGGACACCGGTTCCAACGAGGCCCCGCGGGGGCGGTCACGCGCCGTACGGGTGAGAGCGGGGGTGAACTCAGATGCGACCGCGGCACAGTTCCAGCAGCGTCATGGCGAGGGACGTGCCCGGCCTGCCGAGGGCGTCCCGGTAGTGGCCGAGGACCTCCATCTCGCGGGCGAGGTTCACCCGCCGTCCGCCGGAGGTGATCCGGGCCTCCTGGATGACGGCCGAGACGGCCGTCCGTTCCTGGATCAGGCCGATGATCCGGTCGTCGAGCGCGTCGATGCGCTCCCGCGCGCCGGTGATCACGCCGGCCGCCTCGGCGGTCCGGGCGCCGGTCTTGTCGGATGCGGCGGGCACGGTCCTGGCGGGGGCGGTCGTGTCGGGTGCGGCGGGGACGGTCCTGGCGGGGGCGGTCGTGTCGGGTGCGGCGGGGACGGTCCTGGTGGGGGCGGTCGTGTCGGGTGCGGTGGGGACGGTCATGTCGGGGGCTCCTCGCCGGTCGGTGGGCGGGCCCCGGGACGACGGTCCGGGAAACGCCAGGCGCCCCGGGCCTTGTCGGCCCGGGGCGCCTGGGAAGTCGCTTGTCAGTTGCTCAAGCAGCACGACCATGGCAGCCGGCGGGCCGGTCGCCATAGGTAAACACGAAGGTCGGATGCGTGAGCATGGGGCCAGTATGCCGCCCGCGCGGACGGCGTCCAAGCCGGTTCGCATGGTGAGACATACGGGCGCCGGCGGGGGCGCGAGGCCGCCGGCCGCCCCCGCGCCGGACAGGGCGGGACGTCACCGCTCCCCGCCTCGGTAGAATCGGTAAGCACAAGACCCCCGCCCGACCGCCGGAAGGCACCCCGTGTCATCAGCGACCCCCGCTGCAAGCGCCGCCCCCGACACCGTCCTGGTCGTCGACTTCGGCGCCCAGTACGCCCAGCTCATCGCCCGTCGCGTCCGCGAGGCGCGGGTCTACAGCGAGATCGTGCCGGGCACCATGCCGGTCGAGGAGATCCTCGCCAAGAACCCGGCGGCGATAATCCTCTCCGGCGGCCCCTCGTCGGTGTACGAGGAAGGCGCCCCGACCGTCGACCGCGCCCTGTTCGAGGCGGGCGTCCCCGTCTTCGGCATGTGCTACGGCTTCCAGCTCATGGCGCAGAGCCTCGGCGGCACCGTCGACAACACCGGCGCCCGCGAGTACGGCCGTACCGGCCTGGCCGTCTCCAAGCCGTCCTCCACCCTCTTCGAGGGCACCCCGGAGGAGCAGGCGGTCTGGATGTCGCACGGCGACGCCTGCTCCGCCGCCCCCGAGGGCTTCACCGTCACGGCCTCCACGGACGTCGTCCCGGTCGCCGCGTTCGAGAACGACGAGAAGAAGCTCTACGGCGTCCAGTATCACCCCGAGGTGATGCACTCCACCCACGGCCAGCAGGTGCTGGAGCACTTCCTGTACCGCGGCGCGGGCCTCCGGCCGGACTGGACCACCGGCAACGTGATCGACGAGCAGGTCGCCGCGATCCGCGGGCTGGTCGGCGACAAGCGCGCCATCTGCGGCCTGTCCGGCGGCGTGGACTCCGCGGTCGCCGCCGCCCTGGTCCAGAAGGCCATCGGCTCCCAGCTCACCTGCGTCTACGTCGACCACGGCCTGATGCGCAAGGGCGAGACCGAGCAGGTCGAGAAGGACTTCGTGGCCGCGACGGGCGTACAGCTCAAGGTCGTGGACGCCAGCGAGCGGTTCCTGGCCGCGCTCGCGGGGGTCTCCGACCCCGAGGAGAAGCGGAAGATCATCGGCCGCGAGTTCATCCGCGTCTTCGAGCAGGCCCAGGCCGAGATCATCGCCGACGAGGGCCCGGCCGTGGAGTTCCTCGTCCAGGGCACCCTCTACCCGGACGTCGTCGAGTCCGGCGGCGGCACCGGCGCCGCCAACATCAAGTCCCACCACAACGTCGGCGGACTCCCGGAGGACCTGGAGTTCAAGCTGATCGAGCCGCTGCGCAAGCTGTTCAAGGACGAGGTCCGGATGGTCGGCCAGGAGCTGGGCCTGCCCGAGGAGATCGTCCAGCGCCAGCCCTTCCCGGGCCCCGGCCTGGGCATCCGGATCGTCGGCGAGGTCACCAAGGAGCGGCTCGACCTGCTCCGCGAGGCCGACGCCATCGCCCGCGAGGAGCTGACGGCGGCCGGCCTCGACCGCGACATCTGGCAGTGCCCGGTGGTCCTCCTCGCGGACGTCCGCTCGGTCGGCGTCCAGGGCGACGGCCGCACCTACGGTCACCCGATCGTGCTGCGGCCGGTCTCCTCCGAGGACGCCATGACCGCCGACTGGTCCCGCCTGCCGTACGACGTGCTGTCCCGGATCTCGACGCGGATCACCAACGAGGTGAAGGACGTCAACCGCGTCGTCCTCGACGTCACCAGCAAGCCGCCGGGGACCATCGAGTGGGAGTGATCCCCGAGCACCAGGCCCGTCGTTCGGATCAGGTCGCAGGGAATCCGCTGCGCCCCGTCATGCCAGGCCCCGCGTCCGCGGGCTGATCCGAACGACAGGACCTAGGCGCGCTTGAGCACGCGCACCGGCTCGCCGGGCCTCCAGACCTGGAGGACGAGGTACGCGTCGTCCTCCACACAGGTCCGGGTGATCTCGGTCAGCTCGGTACGGAAGAGGTGGAACCGCCCCGGCGGCTCCACCTCTTCCGCGTACGCGGCCCTGGTCGCCGCGTCCTCCACCTCGTACGCCCGTCCGCCGATCCGGACGTCGCCGCCGCCCATGCCGGTGCCGTCCCCGGGGTTCGCCTGGAGCGCGAAGCGCGGATCGCGGCGCAGGTCGAGCGCCTTGCGGGAGTCCGGCATCATGCCGAGCCACAGCTCACCGCCGAGGAACCGGACCTCCAGGCCGGTGGTGCGGGGCGAGCCGTCCTTGCGCAGGGTCGCCAGGACATGGTGCGGGTACGCGCCGAAACGCCGCTCGACGGTGGCGGCCAGGGCGGGTTCGGCGGCGGCGAAGGTGCCCCAGTTCGCTGTCGTGGTGCGAGTCATGCCACCGAGTCTCCCCTCGATACCGGACACCTCCTGTCGGGTATCGATACCTCGAACACCGTCCGCGCCCGTCTTTACGGAACAGAACTGTCCTCACCGGCTCACCGGCGGTACCTTCCGCCCCGTGAATCAACCCAGTGCCGGAGGCCCCATGCAGGGGACGCCCGGGGCCACACCGCCCCCGCCGCTGCCCACCGACAGACTCCAGTTCGCGATGCCGCCGAGGCACGAGTCGGTCGAGGCCGAACGCCGGCACCGCAAGGAACGCCTCGCGGGCGCGCTGCGGATCTTCGGGCGGTGCGGGCTGGAGGACGGGGTCTCCGGGCACATCACCGCCCGCGATCCCGAGTTCAGCGACTGCTTCTGGGTCAATCCGTTCGGGCTGCCGTTCAAGCACGTCACGGTGAGCGACCTGGTGCTGGCCAACGCCGACGGGCAGGTCGTCGAGGGCCGCTACCACGTCAACCAGGCCGCCTTCACCGTCCACTCCCAGGTGCACGCCGCCCGCCCCGACGTGGTCGCCGTCGCCCACTGCCACTCGGTCTACGGCCGGGCCCTGGCCGCCCTCGGCGACCTGCTGGACCCCATCACCCAGGAGAGCTGCGCCTTCTACGAGGACCACGCCCTGTACGACACCTACAGCGGCGTCGCCGTCGACGCCGAGGAGGGACGGCGGATCGCCTCGGTGCTCGGCAGTCGCAAGGCGCTGGTGCTGCGCAACCACGGGCTGCTGACGGTCGGCGACTCGGTGGACGCGGCGGCCTGGTGGTTCCTGTCCATGGAGCGGTCCTGCCAGGTGCAGCTCACCGCGCGGGCGGCGGGCCGCCCGGTCCTGATCGACCACCGGCAGGCCACGGCCACCCGGGAACAGGCCGGCGGCGACCTGGTGGCCTGGATCAACTACCAGCCGCTCTGGCAGGACATCAGCCGCAGCGAACCCGACCTGCTGGACTGACCGTCCTAGAAGTCCTTGAGCACGGCCGCCTTCGCCCGCGCGAACTCCTCGTCCGTCAGCACCCCGTCCCGGTGCAACTGCCCCAACTCCCGCAGCCTGCGCAGCAGTACGTCGTGCCGGTCGGCCCGCGGCGGCGGCACGGCCGGGGCCCGGCAGGACGCGGCACCGCCCTCGCCGGGGCGGACCTCGCCGGGGCGGGCGGCGGCGCGGGTCGAGGGGTGCGGCAGCCGGGCGGTGACCGCCGCCGCGACCAACGCGGTGAGCAGATCCCGCCGGGCACTGCCCCACAGGTCCAGCGCGTACGGGTCCTTCTCCGGCGGCAGCTCGGAGAACACCGTCTCCCGGGTCACGAACCTGAGGAAACCGTCCTCGTGACCCGAGTTGGGCAGCCACTCCACCCGCACCAGATCGGCCACGGCGATGATCCGCGGGCCGGTGGCGCGCTTGACCCGGCCGGAGGTCTCCGCCCAGTCGATCCGCACCCGCGTACCGTCGAAGGAGACCAGGCCGTCCGAGGACCGGACCGAGACCGGGACCGGCGGCCCCGGCAGCAGATACCTCTCGACCGGCTCGCGCGGGACACCGTCCAGCAGCAGCGCGTGCCGGATCTCCTCGGCCACGTACTCCGCGACCCCCGCCCGGTCGGTGTCCACCGTCAGCCGGTACGGGTCCGCCGCGTCGGGCAGCCGGCCGCCGGTCGCCTGGAGCAGCGGATCGGCGCCCTCGCGCAGCCGCAACCGCAGCCTCCCGCGCCTGCGGTCGGGCTCGAAGACGACCCCCGACACGGCGTCCAGCGGCACGGCGATCTCCCCGTACGTCTGCCGGAACAACGGCACCGAGCGGTGCAGACCCGGCGTGATCCGGACCGTGCTGCCGTCGAAGGCCCAGGTCCCGTCGCGCTGGATGATCTCGGCCATGGGGAAATTCTCGCAGCCGGGTCAACACGGCGGACCGCACGTCACTCGCGGCAGGCCCGGCGCGCCGGGGGCGCCCGACACGCACGGGCCCGGATAGGGCACAATTCGCTGTCGTCGCAAGGGAGTTGCGGGGGAACACGGGCTCGGGCCCAGGGTGCCGGAAGGTGGACGTCGGGCGTGGCGGTGCAGGAGGCGGAACACGGTGGCGCGGGCGCGCACGGGGGCGGGTGCACCTGCGGGGACTGTCCGCACGGCGCCCGCGCGGGACATCGGCGCGCGGTCGCCGAATTCCTGCGCAAACGGGACGAGTTCGCCGCCGGGCAGGGACTGCCGGCCGCGGTCGCCCACTCGGCGCCGGCGTCCCGGCAGTGGGTCTCCGAGGCCCTGACCCAGTCCGCCGAACTCGTCGCCGAACGCCGCCGGGCCGAGGGCGGGGCATGGCTGGCGGGACTCTGGCGCCGCACGGCCGGCGCGGTGTGGGCGGCGGTCGTGGCACTGCTGCTCGGGCAGGCGCTCACCGCGGTCGGCGCCGACTGGACGCCCGCGCGGACCGCCGGACTGGTGGCGGCGCTGCTCGTGGCCGGGGCGCTGACCGCGGCGTCCTGGTTCCACCGGGCGCGCGGCGGGGTGCTCGCCCCGGTCATCGGCGAGGACAACCGGCTGTCGACCTCCCGCGCGGTCGCGGCGGCCTGGGTGCTGTTCGTCTGCTACGCCGTACTGGTGCTCGTCGGGCAGTTGGCCCTGGCCTCCGGTCCCGGGGAACGGGACGCGCTGATCTCCGGTCTGGAACTGCGCCGGGGCGCCGGCGTGGTGACCGTACTGGCCGTCGTCTGCGGCATCGCCGTCCTGGTACGCCGGGTCGTCGGCCTCCGCGTCCTCGCCCAGCGGCTCCAGAAGGTCCCCGCCGACCGCCCCCGCGCGGCCGACCTCCTGACGGACGACTCGGGACGCGGCACCTTCGCCGACATCCAGTACGTCGTGATCGGCGCGGTCGCCCTGGTCTTCGCGGCGGTCCGGCTGGCGCGCCGCCCCGGACAGTTGCCCGACCTGCCGTGGGGGCTGGCGGTGCTGGTCCTGGTCTCGGCGGCGACCTACCTGGCCGGCAAGTACGCGGAAGGCGGCCGGCCCGTCATCCTCTCCGTGGTCCGGGCCCGCGAGGCCGGTGCCCTGGACGGCCCCATCCGCACCGGCGACGACATCGAGATCCGCGGCGCCGGCTTCGTCCCCCCGGGCGCCCAGAGCGCCGACCGCCTCTCCCGCATGGTCGTCCGCATCGGCCCCGTCAACGTCCATGTGCCCCTCGTCCCCGTCCCCGGCGGCTTCAGCAACCCCACCGACACCCTCCTCACCGTCCCGGTCCCGGCCGACGTGGAACCGGGCCGCGTCGACATCCAGGTGATCACCGCCTCCGGAGCGGAGACCAACCGCTGCACGGTGGACGTCACGGACTGACCCCGTCCCCCGCCGCCCCGCCCCGGCGGTCCGTCGCCCCGCCCGTCCGTCGACTCGCGGGCGGGTCGTGTCTCCCCCCGCAGTGCTCCAGTGCTCCAACCCTCACCCACCCGCCCGGCCCAGGGTGAGAATCCCCTGTCGATCACCGGATGAGCATGGCCCCCACCCCCTGCGTATGGTCTCTTGAGCAGGTCTCGGCACCCGCGGAGCGAGAGGCGGCCCCCACCCATGACCCACGGCATGCGCACCACCACCCACGGACTCCACCTCGGCGGTGGCAGACGCAACTGGCGTGACGACGCCGCCCGCTACGCCCTGCTCCCCCTCCGCCTCTTCCTCGGCATCACCTTCATCTACGCGGGCCTCGACAAACTCACCGACAGCGCCTTCCTCAAGGACAGCGGCACCGGCTCCGTCGGCGACATGATGCGGACCGTCCGCGGCTCCTCCGCCATCCCCGCCCTGGTCGACCTGGCCCTCAAGAGCCCGACCGGCTTCGGCTACGCCATCGCCCTCGGTGAACTCGCCGTCGGCATCGGCACTCTGATCGGCCTCCTCGCCCGGCTCGCCGCGCTCGGCGGCGCCCTGATCTCCCTGAGCCTGTGGCTGACCGTGAGCTGGGCCTCCGACCCCTACTACTACGGCAACGACCTCGCCTACCTCATGGCCTGGGTCCCCCTCGTCCTCGCCGGCGCACCGCTGCTGTCCCTGGACGCCCGGCTCCATGCCCGGCGCCGGCAGCGGTCCGGCGGCTACCGCTAGGACGGGGCGCCGGCCCCCGTGTCCGCCGGCGGACGGTCGGCGGGCGTCCGGTCCGCGGCCCGGCGGCGCCGTCGTACGCCCCGGGTGAGGACGGCGACCGCGCCCGCGAGGCAGAGGCCGCCCACCACGACGGGTATCAGCGCGAACCAGGGCGTGTCCCACAGCCCGCCCGCGTCACCGGCGTAGACGACGCCCGCGAGGGCCAGGAAGAGACCGGCGACCAGCCGCCCCGGCTGGAACTCATGACGCAGCACGGCTGACCTCCGCCTGTCCGACGCCGACCTGGAGGTCGAGGTCGAGTGTCCCGGTGCTCTCGCCGCCCCCGACCGGGGGCAGGGTCACCTGCTTGTGCTTGCCGGGCGCCACGTCCACGTCCTTCTGGTCGTCGCCCGGCAACTGGATGTCGCCCACGCCGACCTCGATGTCCAGCCGCACGGTCACGTCGCGCGGCACGATCACCCGTATTCGGCCCGCGCCGACATCCGCCCGGGTGCTGACCGTCCGCCCGTCGCCGACCTTCAGCCGGGACAGGTCGAGGGTGCCGACGCCGCTGCCGATGTCGTACTGCTCCCGCACCTCGGCGACCGAGGCGGGCCGCCAGTCGGCGCGCGCCCAGTGGGTGCCGATGTTGCCGGGCAGGGCGGCCGACGCGGCGAGCAGGCCCGCGGTGACGACCGCCCAGAAGATCGAACCGATGCCCGTCCGCCCGAGGAACGCGCTGAGCGCGATGCCCAGCCCGAAGATCACCAGCGCGCAGGACAGCCCCGTCTGGAGGCTGGTGCCCAGCGGGTGATCGTCCCAGGCCAGGCGGGTGGCGAGGCCACCGGTGAGGACGGCGAACAGGAAGACCGGGCCGCCGATCCGGCGGGCGTCGCGCTGCTTGGACGGCATCGCCGGCGGCACCGGCCCCTCGGTCTCGGGGGCGCCGTGGCTGATGTTGATCGCCGCCGCGATGTCCCGGCCGCGGGCGTCCCAGGGCCCCCACAGATACCCGGTGCCCCCGACATGGGAGCCGTCCTTGACGATGGGGTCGCGCCACCAGGACGGGTACGCGGAGGCGACCGGCGGGGCCTGCGCCTCGGGCGGGGCGTCGGCCACGGCCTGGGCGGCGAGCGGATCGGGGCTGGGGGTGCCGCGCCGCCGCGACCAGTACCCCGCGCCGGCGAGGAGGAGGGAGAGTATGACGGCGAAGGACAGCACCCCGCCGTTCTTCAGCATGGTGAGGAAGACCCCGCAGCCGACCAGGGCGAACAGGACGGCCGTCAGCGCCTGGCCGTCGACGCGGCCGGTGAGCAGCTTGCGCACCTCGTTCTCGTCCTCGTCGTCGGTCGGGACGAACAGCCAGGCGAAGCCGTAGAAGATCAGACCGAGGCCGCCGGTCGCGGAGAGCACCGCCAGGGTGATCCGGAAGATCACCGGGTCCAGGTCGCACTGCCGTCCGAGCCCGGCGCACACCCCGGCGAGCACCTTGTGCCGCCGGTCCCGCCGGAAGGTGTGCGGCGGGCCGGAAACACCCGGTCCGGGCGCGGCAGCCGCGGCGGGCGCGGCGCCCCGCGGCCCGGCACCCGGCGGCGGGTGCGGGCCGGAGCCGGGTCCCGGACCCGTCGCGGCGTGCTCGTGTTCTGTCATGCGTCCATGGTGACGGGCGCGATGCCCCGGCGGCAGTTGTGACGACCCTGGTCGGACCCTGATATCGGCCCCGAGCCGGGACCGGGAGGTGTTCGACGGCGGCGCCGCCGGAAGATCAGGGGAGTCTTAGGGACCGACCCTGATGCCCGGGTCGTCGCGCCGTGTGACCATCATTGGCATGCCGGAAGCCGCAGCAGCGCCCATCGTCGAACCGCGGCCGCCGCGCAAGCTCTACCGCAGCAGTGACGGACGCTGGCTCGGTGGTGTGGCGCGGGGGCTCGCCGGGCACCTCGGGCTGCCCGTGGTCTGGGTGCGGCTGGTCTTCGTCGGCCTGTTCATGGCCGACGGCCTGGGCGCGCTGCTGTACGCGGCGTTCTGGTTCTTCGTGCCGCTCGGCGTCGGCGGGGTCGAGGCCCAGCGGCCCCCGTCGCTGGTCTCGGCCGGCACCTCGCCCGACGGCCGCCGCAGACTCGTCACCCGCAAACCGGACAAGGGGCAGATCGTCGCCCTGCTGCTCATGGTCGTGGTGGCCATGATCTTCGTGGGCAATGTCAACCTCGGCGGCGGCGCCAGGGTGTACCTGTGGCCGACCGTGCTGGTCGGCGCGGGCGTCGCGCTGGTCTGGCGCCAGGCGGACAACGCCCGCCGGGCCCGCTGGGCCGAGGTCGGCCGCCACCGGCGTACGGTCACGCTGCTGCGCACCGGGGCGGGCGTGCTGCTGGTGACGGCCGGTGTCACCGGCGTCTTCGTCCTCCAGGGCTCCGCCGCCCATCTCGGCTCCGTCCTCCAGGCGGCCCTCGCCGTCCTGGTGGGGATAACGCTGCTGGCCGGGCCGTATCTCGTCCGGATGACGCAGGACCTCTCCGAGGAACGCCTGATGCGCATCCGCGCCCAGGAGCGCGCCGAGGTCGCCGCGCACGTCCACGACTCGGTGCTGCACACCCTGACCCTGATCCAGCGCAACGCGGACCAGCCGGGCGAGGTGCGCCGCCTCGCCCGCGCCCAGGAGCGCGACCTGCGCGCCTGGCTCTACCGGCCGGAGGGCAACGGCAAGGACGAGGACGACGAGCCCACCACCCTCGCCGAGGCGGTGAAGCGCAACGCGGCCGAGGTCGAGGACCAGCACGGCGTCCCCATCGAGGTCGTCGTCGTCGGCGACTGCCCGCTCGACGAACGGACCGGGGCGCAGATGCAGGCCGCCCGCGAAGCGATGGTGAACGCCGCCAAGTACGGTGGCCAGGGCGGCGCCGTTCAGGTCTACGCCGAAGTCGAGGGCAGGACGGTCTTCGTGTCCGTCCGGGACCGCGGCCCCGGCTTCGACCTCGACTCGATACCCGCCGACCGCATGGGTGTCAGAGAATCGATCATCGGCCGCATGGAGCGCAACGGGGGCACGGCGAAGCTGCGCGCGGTGCCCGACGGCGGCACGGAGGTCGAGCTGGAGATGGAGAGGGCGGAGAAGACGTCATGAGCGACCCGACCGAGGGGACCGCGGAGTCCGGCGCACCGACCGGCGGCGCGGGCGCACGCCATGTGCGCGTGGTCCTCGTCGACGACCACCGCATGTTCCGTACGGGAGTCCAGGCCGAGATCGGCCAGACCGAGCAGACCGGCGTCGAGGTGGTCGGGGAGGCCGCCGACGTCGACCAGGCGGTCACCGTCATCACCGCGACCCGGCCCGAGGTGGTCCTCCTCGACGTCCACCTCCCGGGCGGCGGCGGGGTGGAAGTGCTGCGCCGCTGCGCCCCGTTGATGGCCGACGCCGAGCGGCCGGTCCGTTTCCTCGCCCTGTCCGTCTCGGACGCGGCGGAAGACGTGATCGGCGTGATCCGCGGCGGCGCCCGGGGGTACGTCACCAAGACGATCACCGGCACGGACCTGGTGGACTCCGTCTTCCGGGTCCAGGAGGGCGACGCCGTCTTCTCCCCGCGGCTGGCCGGGTTCGTCCTCGACGCGTTCGCCTCCACCGACGCCCCGCCGGTCGACGAGGACCTCGACCGCCTCACCCAGCGGGAGCGCGAGGTGCTGCGCCTGATCGCCCGCGGTTACGCGTACAAGGAGATCGCCAAGCAACTGTTCATCTCCGTCAAGACGGTCGAGTCCCATGTCTCGGCGGTCCTGCGCAAGCTCCAGCTCTCCAACCGCCATGAGCTGACCAGATGGGCCACCGCCCGGCGGCTGGTCTGACGCACACCACCCGCGCTCGCACCACCCGCGCTCGCACCACCCGCGCTCACACCACCCGGGTCGCCCCGGCGAACGGCATCTGGTCGACCGGTGCCAGACGGACCGGCGCGGAAGGGTTGGGGGCGTGGATCATCCGGCCGTTGCCCACGTAGATGCCGACATGGCTGACGCCGGAGTAGAAGAACACCAGGTCGCCGGGGAGGAGTGCGGCGCGGGAGACGCGGCGGCCGGCGCCGATCTGGGCGTAGGTGGTGCGGGGCAGCGAGACGCCCGCGGAGCGGTACGCGGCCTGGATCAGGCCCGAGCAGTCGAAGGCGTCCGGGCCGGTCGCGCCCCAGACGTAAGGGCTGCCGAGCTTGGCGTAGGCGTAGGAGACGGCCGCCGCGGCGCGGGAGTCGGGCGCGTGGGCGGCGGCGGTGAGGGCGTCGCGGGCGCCGGAGGAGCGGGTGGCGCGGCCGGGGGCGTCGCCGGGGCGGGCGCGTTGTTCGGCGGTCAGCCGGGCCAGCAGGCGGCGGGCCTCGGCGAGTCTGCCGGTGACGGTCGCGCGGTGCCGTTTCAGCTCCGCCTTGCGGGAGGCCAGCGAGGTGAGTTCGACGCGGGCGGCGCCGCGCAGCCGTTCGATCTCCCGGAGCTGGGCGCGGACCCGGCCGAGGGCTGCCGCGTGCAAGCTGCCCGCCCGCTCGATCCAGGCGGCCGAGTCGAGGTACTGCCCGGGTTCGGCGGAGAGCGCGAGCTGCACGGCGGGGTCGATCCCGCCGGTGCGGTACTGGGCGGTGGCGACCGGGCCGAGCGCCTCCCGGGCGGCGTTGAGCCGGTCCTGCCGACGGGCCGTCTCGTCCCGCAGGTTCTCCAGCCTCCGCTCGGCCGCGTCGGCCTTCTCCCTGGCGCCGTTGTACTTCTCGGTGGCCACCTCCGCCTCCCGGTACAGCCGGTCGACCTCGCTCTCGATCTGCGCCGGTGTCGGCTCGGGGGCGGCGTGCCCGGTGCCGGTCCACGCCGTCGCGGTCGCCGCGCCGGTCAGGGCGATGGTGGCGGCGGTGCGGGCGGGGCCGCCGTTCGCCGTGCGTTGCCGGGCTCTGCGGTGTGCTGCCACCGGGGTCCCATGTCCTTCCGTACGACTGCTGTGACGACCCCCGTCGTTCGCAGTCGGTCCGGTGGTGGTCCCGCACAGGGGGGACGGGCCGCCACCGGACCTTCTGGCGGTGTGGCCGGCTGCCGCCCCGGGCCCGGGGCGGCGGTGGGGAGCCGGGCACCTGGGGGAGGACGCTAGACCGGCGCCCGGCGGGCCGGTGCGGCGATGCACGGAAGTGACGGCAGAGGGCCGGGTGATGCCCGTATGTGACCACGAGGGCGGCCGGCAGCCGTTCCCTCCACGCTGAGTCATGATCGTTGTGCCGGAACCGGAAGCGGGGGAGGGCGGCCGGGTGCTATCGGCGCGCACGGACGCACCCCCGGCCCGAGGAGGGCCGGGGACCGGGGCGGTGTCGGGGGAGGGGGCGCCCCTCGTTAGGCTCCGGCCCCATGGACGTAGTCATCCACCTCTTCGTCGGCCTTCACATCATCGGCATCGCGGCGCTGCTCGGCGGCTTCCTCACCCAGATGAAGGCGATGGGCCAGGGCACCGCCCGCTTCGGCCCGGCCATGCTGCACGGCGCGCTGACGATGCTGGTCACGGGGGTGATCCTGGTCGGCCTGAACCAGGCGGACGACCAGTCCGTCAACAACATCAAGATCGGCGTCAAGCTGGCCCTGCTGATCGTGATCCTCGGCCTCGTCTACGTGAAGCGGGACGACGAGAAGGTGGACAAGCCCCTCTTCGGGCTGGTCGGCCTGCTGACCATGGCGAACATCTTCATCGCCGTGCTGTGGACCTGAGCCGCGCCAACTCCGCCCGCGCGGAGACCACCGCCCCCGCGGCGACCGCCAGCCAGGCGGCCACCGAGATCCACAGCAGCACCTGACCCGGCCCCTCCAGCCAGGGCACCTCGACGGCGGCGGCGACGGACAGCGTCGCCGCCGCCGTCATGCCCAGCGGGAACACCGTCGACCAGCGCCGCACGTCGTAGCGGAGCCGCGGCCGGAGCACCTCGGCGACGAGCAGCACGGCGTACCAGGCCAGGTCGAGGACGAGCAGGACGACGGTCACGGTGCGCAGGGCGTCGGCGTCGTCCCGGTTCCACAGGTACAGGCCCGTGCCCTCGGCGGCGAGCAGCTTGGACCCGGCCAGCGCCGAGATGGCGAGCGCGCCGCCCGCCACCCAGTGGTCCCCGGCGCCCCGCGTCACCTGCCACAGGTCGAACCGCCACAGGGCGGCGACGTAGAGGACGAGGCCGAGCCAGAACGGCACCAGGGCCGCGTGCGCCGGCCACGCCGTGGAGGTGACGGCGGCGAGCGTGGCGCCGAGCACCGCGAGCCCCTGCGTGGCCACGCAGCCGAGGAACACCGCCCCGGGCATCCGCCGCCCCCAGTGCCGTACCACCAGGACGATCAGCCCCGGCCACAGCACGGTCGCCAGCGCCAGCAGGATGGCCGCCGGGGTCTGCCCGCCGAGCTGCGAGACGCGGGTGCCCAGCACGGTCGTCGCCGCCACCGCCGTGAGCGCGCCCGGCGTGACCGCCCGCGCGAGCCATGTCGCGCGCTCCCGCAGCAGCAGGGTGACGAAGTTCCCGGCCAGGCCCAGCCAGGCGGCGCAGGCCAGGACCAGGGCGATCCGCGACAGCGACTCGTGCCCGGTCAGGTGCAGGCCGACCGACACGATGCCGGTCGCCATCACCGCGGCCCCGGCCGCCGGTGGACGCCGCGCCCACCAGGCGCGCAGGGATGTGGTGCCGGACGACATGCGCCGATGCTAGAGAGCGGACCCTCTCACGCCGGTCGCACCACGCTGTGGAGCGCCGACTCTCCGTCGCAGGAGACGGATTCCTCCCGGGCGTAGGCGCCCGGCTCCGGGGCGTTGATCATCATGCCGTCGCCGGTGCGGAGGCCCACGTGGGAGACGTCGTCGTAGAAGAAGACCAGGTCACCGGCCGCGCTGCGCGTCGGTCCCGGTGCATTTCCGTGGCCTTGGCTACGGGTGTCACCTTCCGTGATCTCCGCAGCCTGGAGCGTGTCCGGTGATCCTCTTTCCGGCCGGGTTTTCGAGGTGGCAGCCGGTTGTCGGTGGGGCGCCCTAGACTCGTAGAGCGATGAGCAGCCTCTTTGACGACAGCTTCCTGGCGAGCCTCCAGGCCCCCCGCGGCCACGACGAGGAACCTCCGCCGCCCCCCGAGGACGACCACGTGCCGGAGCCGGTCCCGGACGACCTGTTCGCCGGGAAGTTCGACGCGCCCCCGGAGCGGGACGCCTACTACCGGGACGGCGCCCCCCGCCCGGTGGTCGACTCCGCGGCCCTGCTGGCGGGGCTGAACGACAACCAGCGAGCCGCCGTGGCGCACGCCGGCTCCCCCCTGCTCATCGTGGCCGGCGCGGGCTCCGGCAAGACCCGCGTGCTCACCCACCGCATCGCGTACCTGCTCGCCGAGCGCGGCGTGCACCCCGGCCAGATCCTCGCGATCACCTTCACCAACAAGGCCGCGGGCGAGATGAAGGAGCGCGTCGAGCAGCTCGTCGGCCCGCGGGCGAACGCGATGTGGGTGATGACCTTCCACAGCGCGTGCGTGCGCATCCTGCGCCGCGAGTCCAAGCGGCTCGGCTTCACCTCGTCCTTCTCGATCTACGACGCCGCCGACTCCAAGCGCCTGATGGCGCTGGTCTGCCGCGACCTGGACCTCGACCCGAAGCGCTTCCCGCCCAAGTCCTTCAGCGCCAAGATCAGCAACCTGAAGAACGAGCTGATCGACGAGGAGGACTTCGCCGCCCAGGCGGCCGACGGCTTCGAGAAGACCCTCGCCCAGGCGTACGCCCTGTACCAGTCGCGGCTGCGCGAGGCCAACGCCCTCGACTTCGACGACCTGATCATGACGACGGTCAACCTGCTCCGCGCCTTCCCGGACGTCGCCGAGCACTACCGCCGCCGCTTCCGGCACGTCCTGGTCGACGAGTACCAGGACACCAACCACGCGCAGTACGCCCTCGTGCGCGAGCTGGTCGGCGGCCTGGCCGAGCACCCGGTGGAGGTGCCGCCTGAGGCCGAGGTCCCGCCCGCCGAGCTGTGCGTCGTCGGCGACGCCGACCAGTCGATCTACGCCTTCCGCGGCGCCACCATCCGCAACATCCTCCAGTTCGAGGAGGACTACCCGGACGCGACGACCATCCTGCTGGAGCAGAACTACCGCTCCACCCAGACCATCCTGAGCGCCGCCAACGCGGTCATCGAGCGCAACGAGTCGCGCCGCCCCAAGAACCTGTGGACCAACGCCGGCGCCGGCTCCCGGATCACCGGATACGTCGCCGACACCGAGCACGACGAGGCCCAGTTCGTCGCCGACGAGATAGACCGCCTCACCGACGCGGGCGAGGCCAAGGCCGGCGACGTCGCCGTCTTCTACCGGACCAACGCCCAGTCCCGTGTCTTCGAAGAGGTCTTCATCCGCACCGGCCTGCCCTACAAGGTCGTCGGCGGCGTCCGCTTCTACGAGCGCAAGGAGGTCCGGGACGTCCTGGCCTACCTGCGCGTCCTCGCCAACCCCGAGGACTCGGTGCCGCTGCGCCGCATCCTCAACGTGCCCAAGCGGGGCATCGGTGACCGCGCCGAGGCCATGATCGACGCCCTCGCCCAGCGCGAGAAGATCAGCTTCCCGCAGGCGCTCAGGCGCGTGGAGGAGGCGTACGGCATGGCCGCGCGCTCCACCAACGCCGTCAAGCGGTTCAACACGCTGATGGAGGACCTCCGTACGATCGTGGAGTCCGGCGCCGGACCGGCCACCGTGCTGGAGGCGGTCCTCGAACGCACCGGGTACCTCGCCGAGTTGCAGGCGTCCACCGACCCGCAGGACGAGACCCGCATCGAGAACCTCCAGGAACTCGCCGCCGTCGCCCTGGAGTTCGAGCAGGAGCGCGGCGAGGGCGAGGAGGCCGGGACACTGGCCGACTTCCTGGAACGGGTCGCGCTGGTCGCCGACTCCGACCAGATCCCGGACGAGGAGGACGGCGACGGCGTCGTCACCCTGATGACGCTGCACACCGCCAAGGGCCTGGAGTTCCCGGTCGTCTTCCTCACCGGCATGGAGGACGGCGTCTTCCCGCACATGCGCGCCCTCGGCCAGACCAAGGAACTGGAGGAGGAACGGCGCCTGGCGTACGTCGGCATCACCCGCGCGCGCGAGCGGCTGTACCTGACCCGGTCCACGATGCGCAGCGCCTGGGGGCAGCCGTCCTACAACCCGCCCTCCCGTTTCCTGGAGGAGATCCCGGCCGCCCACGTGGCCTGGAAGCGGACCGGAGCGAATGCCTCCGCCTCGTCCGCCGGGCCGGTCTCCGGGGTCGCGGCCTCCCTGTCGTCGTCCCGCTCCCGGTCCTCCGCGTCCGGCGGCTCCGGGTTCGCCACCAGCCGGGCCGGCGAGAAGCCGACCGTGTCGCTGGCGGTCGGCGACCGGGTCACCCACGACCAGTTCGGCCTCGGCACCGTCGTCGCCGTCAAGGGCACGGGGGCGAACGCGGAGGCGACCATCGACTTCGGCGACACCAAGCCGAAGCGGCTGCTGCTGCGCTACGCGCCGGTGGAGAAGCTCTGACGCGCGGCGGGTGGGATCAGGTCGGGTCGAGGCCGTGGCTGCGCAGCCACGCCAGCGGGTCGATCGCCGAGCCGCCGGCCGGCCGCACCTCGAAATGCAGGTGCGGCCCGGTCGAGTTGCCCGAGTCGCCGGAGTACGCGATCGGGTCCCCGGCCTTCACCGTCGTACCCGAGGCGACGCGGTAGCTGGAGAGGTGGCAGTACCACGTCTCCGTGCCGTCCTTCGCCGTCACGATCATCATGTTCCCGTACGCGCTGTTGAGCTGGGTGCGGACCGTGCCGTCGGTCGCGGCCATCACCGTGGTGCCGTACGAGACGGGGAAGTCGATGCCGGAGTGCACGGACATCCAGTTGATGCCGGCCTGGCCGTAGTAGGCGCTGAGCCCGTGCTGCGCCACCGGCAGCGCGAACTTGGGGCGCAGCCGCTCCTTGCGCGCCGCCTCCTGTGCCGCGCGCTTCTTCTCGGCCGCCTGCTGCGCCTTGAGGTCGATGCGCTCCTGGGTCCGGCTGGCGCGGTCGGCGAAGTCGTCGGCGCCGGCGGAGAGGCTCGCGAGCTGGGTGTCCAGCTTGCTGTTGACGGCGGACGGCTTCACCGGCGTCGCGTCCGGGGCGGCGGCGGCCGTCTCCTTGCCGTCGTCGCCGGTCAGCGTGTTGACGGAGGCGGCGGCGATACCGGCGACCCCCATCACACAGGCCGAGGGCACGGCGATGGTCAGCAGCGCGGACCGCTTGGCCGGGCGGCGCCGGGAGCGGGAGGCGCTCCGGGAACCGGCGCGGGTGGTGGCCGGGGACGCGGCCCGGGACGGCGTGATCTCCTCCTGGCCCTCGAGGAGCACCCCGACGGCGGGGAGTTCGCCGGTGGCGGAGAGGCCGTGGTCGTCGTCCGGGTCCGGGTCGGAGTACTGGGCGGTTTCCGGGTGCTGGGCCGGTTCCGTGTCGTTCGGGAGATCCGTGGCGGGGTCCGGCGTGCCGTCGGTGTTCCACTGGGTGGCGTCGTAGGCACCGGTGTCGTACGTGCCCGGCTCGAAGGTCCCCGTGGTCCATTCCCACTGCTGGGTGGGGTCGGCCGGTTCGGCGGTCCGGTCGTGCCGGCTCCAGCCACCGGTGTCCCACTGACCGCCGGCCTCGGGACCGGCGCCCTGCGACGGCACGGCCGCCAGCACCTGGTGATCGGCCGTCCAGGCGGTGGTCTCGTAGGCGCCGGTGTCGTAGGCGGCGTGGTGCTGGGCCGCGTACGGGTCATAGTTCACGGTCTGCTGGGTACCGGTGGACCACTGGGCGGAGTCGTACGAGCCGGTCGTGTCGTACGAGCCGGTGTCCGGCCCGGGGAGGCTGCCGAAGAGCGGGTCGGCGGCGAAGGATTCGGTGCCGAAGGACTCGGTCGTGAAGGACTCGGTGCCGGGAGGCTGGGCGGCGGGGGCACCGGTGGCAAAACCGGTGGTGTCGTACCCGTCGTATGTGGTGAGGTCGCCGTACGCGGCCTCCTGGGAGCCGTACGACGCGTAGTGCGCCGAGTCGGCGTCGGAGGCCGAGGCCGGGGTGGTCATGGTCCCCGACGGGTGACGGTCGTTCACCAACTTCTCTTTCGCCTCGACAACAGGGGCTGCCAGAGCAGTGCGGCGACTGTACCCGGCGGTATGCGGGCACGACAATCTTCGCCAGGTTTCACTCGTACAGGAAACGGGCAATCGGCCGTGATTCGGCGGTCGATGGGCGCGAGTTTGACTTGGCGTTCGACGCCTGTTCGAGTTGTCGAGGGGGTCGCGGGCCGGAGCCCTGTCGCGGAGCCGGGCTGTCGCCGGGCCGTCCGCCCGCTGTCAGGCGACGGTCAAATCCGAGGAGCCGGTGCCGGACGGGGCCGTGTCGTCGGGCGCGTCGAGGGCCTGCCGGATGCCGGTCGCGACGGCGGGGTGCACCGGCAGGGCGAGGTGGCCGACGCCGCTCACCCGCACGTTCCGCACCGACAGGCCGGGGTGGTCCAGACAGGCCGTCTCCGGCGGGTCCATCATCCGGTCCAGATCGCTCCAGAAGCTGACGAACTGCGTACGGCAGCCCGGCGCGGGAAGGGCCAACTCCTCGATCACCGGTGAGCCGGGGCGCATCTGCCGGACGATCGGGTGCGCGTTCGCCAGAGGCACCACCCGGGTGCCGGAGTGCGGGGTGCCCAGGGTCACCAGCATCCGGACGCGGTGGTCACCGCCCAGACGCTGTATGTAGTACCGCCCGATCAGCCCGCCGAGGCTGTGCCCGACGATGTCGACCTGCCGCGCGCCGGTGCGCTCGCAGATCTCCTCGATGTGCCGGCCCAGCAGCTCCGCGGCGGTGCGGATGTCGCAGGTCAGCGGCGAGTAGTTGAGCGATTCGACCTGCTGTCTGCCGTGCTGGGCCAGGCTGCGGCGCAGCAGCAGGAAGACCGAGCGGTTGTCGATGAAGCCGTGCAGCAGGACCACCGGCGGACGGCTCTCGGCCTGCAACGGCAGCCGGGGGGTGTCGTCGGGGTCCGGCAGCGGGCCGCCCGGTCCGGCCGGTCCGGGTGCCGGGAAGACCGGGGCGGCCCGGCGCTCCTGCGTCATGCCCGAGGGGTAGAGCAGCAAGTGTCCCGCCAGGATCGCGAGGTCCAGGGCGGTCGCCTTCAAGAGGGTCAGGGAGAGCCCGGCGAGCCTGCCGGGCAGGGCCGGGATCGGGAGGGCCGGCAGGAGTCGCTGACAGATGGGGAGGAAGGGCTGCGCTGCCCTGGTGACCTTCATTGGCCGACCTCCTGTCGGCACGCGGAGAGCGCCTCTGTCCCCCGTGTGCCCTCATGGAGAGCCGTGACACAGGTGCTGGGTGATGCGAATGAGGTGCGAACGGGGTTTGCGAAGCCACTGCCCGTGGTAGGGCGGCTCCCGCTCTCCGCTTCGCGCTCCCGTACGCCGCCCAGCGCGCCGCTGACCGGCCGCGCCGCTGTGGCTCTCCGTGCGCTTGTTCCCGCCGATTTCTCGGAACGCTGCGCGGTGAACGTGTCCCACGTGTGATTTCCCCCTCTGTATCCACCGCGAAACGGCCGGTTGCGGGATGCTGGCGATAACGTGCGTTCACTTCCCCCGGGCGTGGTGCCGGGCACCCCGGCCGCGGGGCGGTGCGGCGGGCGTACGTACGTGTGTACGTGCACGGGGCCCGTACCGCGGGTGCGGCGGGTGCCGTCCGTGCGGCGTGTGTGACGGGCGTGGGTCGGGTGGCGTGTGCGGTACTGGCGGTGTCAGAGGTGCCGGCGGTACCAGCAGCTCTTGTCGATACGGATGGATGTAATCGCTTCATGGAGGCAGTGATGGGTGTGGCAGCCGGTCCGATCCGCGTGGTGGTGGCCAAACCGGGGCTCGACGGCCACGATCGCGGGGCCAAGGTGATCGCGCGGGCGCTGCGCGACGCCGGTATGGAGGTCATCTACACCGGGCTCCACCAGACCCCCGAGCAGATCGTCGACACCGCGATCCAGGAGGACGCCGACGCGATCGGGCTGTCCATCCTCTCCGGGGCGCACAACACGCTCTTCGCCGCGGTGATCGACCTCCTTCAGGAGCGGGACGCGGCGGACATCCTGGTCTTCGGCGGCGGGATCATCCCCGAGGCGGACATCCCCCCGCTGAAGGAGAAGGGCGTCGCCGAGATCTTCACGCCCGGCGCGACGACGGCGTCCATCGTGGAGTGGGTACGGGAGAACGTCCGTCAGCCGGCCGGGGCGTAACGGGGCCGGGTCCCGGTCCTCCCGGTCCCGTCAGCTCGGGGGCGGAGGGCCGGCCGGGGCGGCGGGCTTGGTGGGCTTGGTGGGCTTCCCGGGCTCGGCGGGTTCGGCAGGCTCGGCGGGTCCCGCGGGCTCGGTGGGCTCGGCGGTGGTGTTCAGCTCCTCGGTCATCGCCGCGCGCAGGCGCAACGTGGTGACCAGGCGCTGGAACGCCTCCGCCCAGTAGCCGCCCGCCCCCGGCGAGGCGTCCTCCGGCTCGTCCGGTATCGCCAGGAGACCGTCGAGTCTGCTCGCCTCCGAGGGGTGGAGACAGCGCTCGGCCAGCCCCATGACGCCGCTGAAGCTCCACGGGTAGTTCCCGGCGTCCCGCGCGATGTTGAGCGCGTCGACCACCGCGCCGCCGAGCGGTGCCGCCCAGGGCACCGCGCACACCCCGAGAAGCTGGAACGCCTCGGACAGCCCGTGCGTCGCGATGAACCCGGCGACCCACTCGGCCCGTTCGCCGGCGCCCAGCGTGCCCAGCAGCTTGGCGCGCTCCGCCAGCGACACCGCCCCCGGACCTCCGGCCTCCGGTGCCGTGGGCGGCCCGAGCAGCGCCCGCGCCCACCCGGCGTCCCGCTGCCGTACGGCCGCCCGGCACCACGCCCCGTGCAGCTCGCCCTGCCAGTCGTCCGCCACCGGGAGGGCGACGATCTCCCCGGGCGTACGTCCGCCGAGCCGCCCGGACCAGACGCCGAGCGGCGTCGCCTCCACCAACTGGCCGAACCACCAAGACCGTTCACCGCGCCCCGCGGGCGGTTTCGGCACCACCCCGTCACGCTCCATGGCGGCGTCGCACTCGTGCGGCGCCTCCACGACGAGGGTCGGCGTGGTCCGGCTCCGGTCGACGGAGACACAGGTCAGGGCCCGCGCCGCCATCCGCGCGGCGAGCGCCGAACCCGGCAGCGCCGACAGCAACTCCGCCGCCGTGGCCCGGACGTTGCGGCTGCGGTCGGCCAGCGCCTGCTCCAGGAACGGCTCGTCCCCGGCGCCCAGGCCCGTGCGCAGCGAGTCGAGGAACATCAGCCGGTCCTCGGCCCGCTCCGTCCCCCACGTCGAGGCCAGCAACTCGCGTGCCATGGCGGGGTCGTGAGCGCGCAGGGAGGACAGCAGCGTGACCCGCTCGGCGAACAGACCCTCCTGCCACAACCGCGTGGCCTTGTCCGTCTCCCCGGGGCGCGGCAGGGCGGCGTCCCCGCCCGGTGCCGCGCGCAGGGCGAACCGCCACTCGGGGTTCAGCCGGGCCAGCCACAGGGCGCGCGGCCCGGCGAAGGCCAGGGCCGCCGGCCGCAGGTCCGTCCGTCCCCGGGCCGCGTCCAGCAGGGCCGGCAGGGTCTCCGGCGGCGCGGCGAACCCACGGGCGTTCGCCGTCGCGAGCCACTGGGGCAGCAGCTCCATGAGGTCGGGTGCGGTGCCCCTGCGGCCGCCGCCGGAGGCGCCGGGCCGGTCGGCGAGCAGCATCGCCAGCCGCCGGGCGGCCGCCGTCGGCAGGGGCGGGCGGCGGTCCTCGGGCGCCGGCGCGGGCCGCTCCGCCGCCGCGGCGGGACGCAGCCCCGCCCTCCTCCGTACGGTCGCCATGGCGGCCGCGTCCAGCAGCGCCACCGGCGCCTTCGGGCCGGGCGCGCAGCCCGGGGGAGTGCGCCGGTCGGTGCCGAGCAGGGCGGAGGTGACGAGTTCCTCCCAGTCGGCGGACACGGATGCGGACGCGGGCACGGACGCGGGGGGCGTGCTGGTCATGCGGGTCCTTTCCTCGGGCGGGGTGGGTGGGGTGGGATGGGACGGAGCGGCTGGCTGGTTGGGCGGGGGTGGCTCTGTGGACGTGCGCGGGGCGTGCAGGGGGCGGGGGCGGAAGCGGGTCGGGTTCGGTGGCGGGACTGGGCCGGGAGGTCGGGTGCGGAGGCCCGGACCGGGTCGGGGGTCAGGGCCGGGCGGCCGGGTGGTGAGGCTCCGCCGGTGGGCGCGTCAGCACAGCGGCACCGCGGGTCCCTGGGTCGCCGGCCAGGCGGTCAGAGGGGTGAAGCCCCGGTGGCCGCACTCGCCGAAGACCGTGACGGGTGCGCCGCCCGAGAGCGCGACCAGGCGCCACAGGCCCGGCCGGCTGCGGGCGGTGGGCGTGAGCGGCAGTGCGGTGTCCCCGCCGGCGTCGGCCAGTTGCCAGGTGTCGCCGTCGGGGACGGGTATGACCCGGTCGAGGGTCACCGGCACGGACTCCAGCCAGGGATCGTCGCGCAGCGCCTCGCCGTACCGGGCCGCCGCCGCGGTCGTCGTGATCCCCGGCGGACGGATCGCCGTCCGCACGGGCGGGGCGAACCGCTCGCCCAGCGACGCCCGGTGCTGTCCGGCACCCGGATACGGCGTGACCTCACTCTCCAGCAAGAGGCCGACCGGCAGCGCCAGCTCCGGGGCGCGGCCGGCGGCCCCGTAGGAGAGGAGCAGGGCGGTGCGGTGCGAGGCGGCACCGTAGATCCAGATGCGCCGGGTCGTCAGGCGGGCGTCCACCGTGTCGTACTGGGCGAGGACCAGCCAGCGGTCGCGCAGGGCGGGCCCGTCCGGCGTTCCGGTCAGGCCGACGCGGGAGCGAACCGTCGCCGCCAGACCGTCCGGCAGGTGCTCCCGGCGCAGCCAGCCCTGGTCCAGCAGATGGAGGAGGGCGCACTCCTCAAGCAGGCGGACCGGCCGGCCGGGCCCGGACGAAGGGATGGCGCCCAGCTCCCGCACCCGGGCGGCGAGGCCCGGCGCCTGCGCGTCGACCATGCGGGCCGCGGTCTCCTCCCACATCCCGTACCCGGCCTGCTCGGCCCCGGCCAGACCGCCGCGCAGCAGGTCCGCCAGCCGCTGCTCCAGCTCGGTCGTGCCCGCCGTGATCCGCTCGGCCCGGCGCTCCGCCCTGCGCCGCGCCGCCTCCGGATCACCGGACGGGGCACCGGCGGAGTCGGCCGGGCGCTGCCGCTCGGCGCGCTCGCGCCGCGTCGCCAGCCACTGCCGCGCCCAGTCCGGCGCCTGCCCCGGCGCGACGGCGCCGTCCCCGCCCGCCCAGAGCAGCAGCAGCCCGAGCGCGTGCTTGCACGGGAACTTCCGGCTCGGACAACTGCACTTGTACGCGGGCCCCGTAGCGCCCGCGAGGTCGACGACCGTCTGATACGGCTTGCTGCCGCTGCCCTTGCACAGCCCCCACACCGTCCCCTCGTCGTCACATCCCGCCTCGGACCACGGTCCGGCCGCGCCGAGTTTGCTTCCCGCTTTGCGTGACGCGGCGTCAGGCGCCAGTGCCAGCACCTGGTCCGCGGTCCAGCGCTCCCCCTGCTGAGTCATGTCTCGAAACTAGGACCTGCCACTGACAATCGGCCCTCGCGAGTGCGTTTGTGCAGGTCAGGGCGATTGTCAGTGGTGTGGTGCACGGTTGTTGTCAGATCCGAACCGGCCGAGCTGGAGGGGGACTCAGCCATGCCTGTGTCCGCAGAACCGACATCCGTCGACCCGCACCAGAACGGGTCCGCGCCTGTGAACACGGGCCCGGAGCCCGGGACTTCCGCAAGTGCGCCCGAGAGCGCGGAGGTCCTGCGTCCGCACGCCGAGGACGCCTTCGCCGGCGAACTGGCCGCGCTGGCCGCGCAGGACGACCGTCCGCGCCCGGACCGCTGGAAGCTGTCGCCGTGGGCCGTCGCGACGTACCTGCTGGGCGGCACCCTGCCGGACGGCACGGTGATCAGCCCCAAGTACGTGGGCCCGCGCCGCATCGTCGAGGTCGCCGTCACCACGCTGGCCACCGACCGCGCCCTGCTCCTGCTGGGCGTGCCCGGCACCGCCAAGACGTGGGTGTCCGAGCATCTGGCGGCGGCCGTCAGCGGCGACTCGACGCTGCTGGTGCAAGGGACGGCCGGCACACCGGAGGAGGCGATCCGTTACGGCTGGAACTACGCGCGGCTGCTCGCCCACGGCCCCAGCCGCGAGGCGCTGGTGCCCAGCCCGGTGATGCGGGCCATGGCCGAGGGGATGACCGCCCGGGTCGAGGAGCTGACCCGCATCCCCGCCGACGTACAGGACACGCTGATCACGATCCTGTCCGAGAAGACGCTGCCGATACCCGAGCTGGGCCAGGAGGTGCAGGCGGTCCGGGGGTTCAACCTGATCGCCACGGCCAACGACCGCGACCGCGGTGTCAACGACCTGTCCAGCGCCCTGCGCCGCCGCTTCAACACCGTGGTGCTGCCGCTGCCGGAGACCGCCGAGGCCGAGGTCGACATCGTCTCGCGCCGCGTCGACCAGATCGGCCGGTCCCTCGACCTGCCGGCCGCGCCCGACGGCATCGACGAGATCCGCCGGGTGGTGACCGTCTTCCGCGAGCTGCGCGACGGGGTGACGACGGACGGGCGGACGAAGCTGAAGTCGCCCAGCGGCACGCTGTCCACGGCCGAGGCGATCTCCGTCGTCACCAACGGGCTGGCGCTGGCCGCCCACTTCGGGGACGGCGTGCTGCGGCCCGGCGACGTGGCCGCGGGCATCCTCGGCGCGGTCGTCCGCGACCCGGCGGCCGACCGGGTCATCTGGCAGGAGTACCTGGAGACGGTCGTCCGTGAGCGCGAGGGCTGGACGGACTTCTACCGGGCCTGCCGGGAGGTGACCGCGTGACCGGCACGCGGACGGCGACCCGGACGATGACCCGGACCGAGCCCCGGAGGACGGCCCGGACGACGGCACGGGGGACGGCCTGGACGACAGCACGGACGATGGCCCGGACGGCGGTCCACGCGGTCGCCGCGACCGGTGACGAGGACGACTCGGCGTGGACGCGCAGGGGAGGGGGACGACGTGACCGACACTGACCGGTCCCGGGCGGGTGCGCCGGGCCCTGGCGGCACCGAACCGGGCGGGGCCGGGACCCGGGCCGGGACAGAGGGTGCCCCTCTGCTGCTCGGCGTCCGGCACCACGGTCCCGGGTCGGCGCGGGCCGTGCGGGCGGCGCTGGAGGCGGCGCGGCCCCAGGTCGTGCTGATCGAGGGGCCGCCCGAGGTCGATCCGCTGATCCCGCTCGTCGCCCATGAGGAGATGCGGCCGCCGGTCGCCCTCCTCGCCCACGCCGTGGACGAGCCCGGCCGGTCGGCGTTCTGGCCACTGGCCGAGTTCTCCCCGGAGTGGGTCGCCCTCCGCTGGGCCGTGGAACACGACGTCCCGGCGCGCTTCATCGACCTCCCGGCCGCCCACACCCTCGCCTGGCAGGCGAGGGTGTGGGCGGCCGGAGAGGAGACGCCGGAGGACGGACCGGACGAGGACCGCGCCCCCGACGTGCGCACCGATCCGCTCGCCGTGCTCGCCGGGGCCGGGGGGTACGACGACCCCGAGCGCTGGTGGGAGGACGTCGTCGAGCACCGGAGCGGCGGCGAGGGCGATCCCCTCGCGCCGTTCCTGGCGCTGGAGGAGGCGATGGGGGCGCTGCGGGAGACGGAAGAGGACACCGTGCCCGCGTCCGACCAGGACCCGGGCTCCATGCCCGGCCGTGACCCGGGCTCCGCGCCCGGCCGGGACCCGGTGGCCGGACGGGATCGGGACCTGGTGCGGGAGGCGTACATGCGGCTCCGGTTGCGGGCGGCGCGGCGCGAGTTCCCGGGTGGTGAGGTGGCCGTGGTGTGCGGGGCCTGGCACGTGCCCGCGCTGCGCCGCAAGGTCGCCGTCACCGCCGACCGGGCCCTGCTGAAGGGGCTGCCCAAGGCGAAGACGGACATGACGTGGGTGCCGTGGACCCACCGCAGGCTCGCCCGGAGCAGCGGGTACGGCGCGGGCATCGCCTCGCCGGGCTGGTACGGGCATCTGTTCGCCGCGCCGGACCGGCCCGTCGAGCGGTGGCTGACCAAGGTGGCCGGTCTGCTGCGGGAGGAGGACCGGATCGTCTCCTCCGCCCATGTCATCGAGGCCGTACGGCTCGCCGGGACGCTCGCCGCGATGCGCGGGCGCCCGCTGCCCGGCCTGAGCGAGACCACCGACGCCGTGCGGGCGGTGATGTGCGAGGGCTCGGACGTACCGCTGGCGCTGGTGCACGACCGGCTGGTCGTCGGGGACGTGCTGGGCGAGGTGCCCGCGGACGCGCCCGCCGTGCCGCTCCAGCGGGACCTCACCCGCGTCCAGCGCCGGTTGCGGCTGAAACCGGAGGCGCTGGAGCGCGAGCTGGAACTGGACCTGCGCAAGGACACCGACGCCGAGCGCAGCCGGCTCCTGCACCGCCTCCGGCTGCTCGGCGTCCACTGGGGCGAACCGGCCGCGTCCCGGGGGAGCACCGGCACGTTCCGGGAGACGTGGCGGCTGCGCTGGGAGCCGGAGCTGTCGGTGCGGGTCGCCGAGGCCGGGGTGTGGGGCACCACGGTGCTCTCCGCCGCGACCGCCAGGGCGGAGGCGGACGCCGTCGCCGCACCGGGCCTCGCCGACGTCACCGCGCTCGCCGAGCGCTGTCTGCTGGCCGAGCTGCCGGACGCGCTGCCGACGGTGATGCGCGTCCTCGCCGACCGGGCGGCACTCGACACGGACGTCGGCCAGCTCGCCCAGGCCCTGCCGGCGCTGGTCCGCTCCCTGCGCTACGGCGATGTGCGCGGCACCGACACCGGGGCACTCGCCGAGGTCGCCGCGGGCCTCGCCGAGCGGGTGTTCGTCGGCCTGCCCCCGGCGTGCGCCGCGCTGGACCGGGACGCGGCCGAGGAGATGCGCCGCCACGTCGACGCCGTGCACGGCGCGGTGGCCCTGCTGGGCGACGCCCCGACCCCGACCCCGGCCCCGAGCCCGGCCCCCGGTCGGCGCGATGCCCTTGCCCCAAGCCAGGACGACGCCCTCGGTCCAAGCCAGGACGACGCCCCCATCCCGAGCCAGGACGGCGCCCCCGCCCCGGGCCCGAGCGGTGTCCCCGCCCCGGACCGGCGCGACGGCCCAGCTCCAGGCCCAGGCGGCGCGCCCGCCGGCCCAGGTCACGGCGATCTGCGGACCCGCTGGCAGCGGGTGCTGCGGGTGCTGTCCCGGCGGGACACCGTTCCAGGCGTCATCCGCGGCCGTTCGGTGCGGCTGCTGCTGGACGAAGGGGAGCTGCCGCCGGACGGCGCCGCCCGCCTCATGGGCCTCGCCCTCTCACCGGGGACACCGCCGGTCGACGCCGCCGCCTGGATCGAGGGCTTCGTCGGCGGCGGCTCCGGTGGCGGGATGCTCCTCGTGCACGACGAGAAGCTGCTCGGCCTGGTCGACGCCTGGCTGACCGGCGTACCGGGGGAGGTGTTCACGGACGTCCTGCCGCTGCTGCGGCGCACGTTCTCGGCGTACGAACCCGGCGTCCGCCGGACCCTTGGCGAACTGGTCCGGCGCGGCCCCGGCACCCGGGGCGGCCCGACCGGCGCGGGCCCCGGCGTACCGGGATTCGCGGCCGAGCCGGACGCGGCCCGCGCGGACGCCGTGGTGCCGGTGGTGCGCCTGCTGCTGGGCCTCGGCGAGAACGACGGCGACACGGCCGGCGGCGAGGGCGGGGAGCCCGACCGGACCCGTCACGACAACGACCCTGTGGGGGTGCGGACATGACCGCCGAGCGGATCGGCCAGGACCACGACGAGGACCGGGAGCGGCTGCGGCGCTGGCGGCTCGTCCTCGGCGGCGACAGCGCCGACGGCACCGGTTGCGCGCTCTCCGGGCGGGACGCGGCGATGGACGGCGCGCTCACCGCGCTCTACGGGAAGGGGGACCGGCCGGCGACCGGACGGGAGCGTTCGGCGGGGCTCGGCGCCTCGGCGCCCTCCGTGGCCCGCTGGCTCGGGGACATCCGGACGTACTTCCCGTCCTCCGTCGTCCAGGTGATGCAGCGGGACGCCATCGACCGGCTCGGCCTGGCCACGCTGCTGCTGGAGCCGGAGATGCTGGCGGCGGTGGAGGCCGACGTCCACCTCGTCGGCACGCTGCTCTCCCTGAACAAGGCGATGCCCGAGACCACCAAGGAGACCGCCCGCGCCGTCGTGCGCAAGGTCGTCGAGGACCTGGAGAAGCGGCTCGCCACCCGCACCCGGGCCACCCTCACCGGGGCGCTGGACCGCAGCGCGCGTGTCAGCCGGCCCCGCCACCACGACATCGACTGGAACCGGACGATCGCCGCCAACCTCAAGCACTACCTGCCGGAGTACCGGACGATCGTGCCCGAGCGGCTCGTCGGCTACGGGCGGGCCTCCCGGTCGGTGAAGAAGGAGGTCGTCCTCTGCATCGACCAGTCCGGGTCGATGGCGGCGTCGGTGGTGTACGCGTCGGTGTTCGGGGCGGTGCTGGCGTCCATGCGGTCGATCAGCACCCGTCTGGTCGTCTTCGACACGACCGTCGTCGACCTCACCGACCAGCTCGACGACCCGGTCGACGTGCTCTTCGGCACCCAGTTGGGCGGCGGCACGGACATCAACCGGGCGCTCGCCTACTGCCAGTCGCAGATCACCCGGCCCGCCGAGACGGTGGTCGTGCTGATCAGCGACCTGTACGAAGGGGGGATACGGAACGAGATGCTGAAGCGGGTGGCGGCGATGAAGGCGTCGGGGGTGCAGTTCGTGACGCTGCTGGCGCTGTCCGACGAGGGGGCGCCCGCCTACGACCGGGAGCACGCGGCGGCGCTGGCCGCGCTGGGCGCACCGGCGTTCGCCTGCACGCCGGACCTGTTCCCGGACGTGATGGCGGCGGCGATCGAGAAGCGCCCGCTGCCGATACCGGACCCGACGTGACCGTCTGCCGGTACCGGACCGGACATGCCCGGTCCGGTCCGGCCCCGGGGCAGCGGCCGCCCCGCGCCTCGGCGGATCGGCCGGCCCACCCCGGCCCCCCGGCCACTCCCGCTCCCAGCCCCCCCGGCCACTCCCGCTCCCGCCCCCCCGCCACTCCCGCTCCCGTCCCCCCTCCGACCTCACCGAGCCGCCCCCACACCGGTGAGGTCACCGGGCCGCCAGGTGTGCTTCCGGCACCCGGTGCCAGGACCGGCGGCATCATGTGACAGGTATCACCGCTCAGGTGTGAGATGCGATTTAGAGACCCCGTGCCAGCGGCGATAACCTGCGAGACGGACATGCCGCGCGCTCGGACACCGTGTGCGCCTCCCTTGTGACAACAGCGGACGTCACGTTGCCCTTCGCGGCACGCCCACGCATCCAACGAACCGCGAGATCACTGATAGGGACGGAAGCGCGTGGACCTGTTCGAGTACCAGGCGAGGGACCTCTTCGCCAAGCACGATGTACCGGTGCTGGCCGGTGAAGTCATCGACACGCCTGAGGCGGCGCGCGAGATCACCGAGCGTCTGGGCGGCAAGTCCGTCGTCAAGGCTCAGGTGAAGGTCGGTGGCCGCGGCAAGGCCGGTGGCGTGAAGCTGGCGGCCACCCCGGACGAGGCCGTCGCCCGCGCGACGGACATCCTCGGCATGGACATCAAGGGCCACACGGTCCACAAGGTGATGATCGCCGAGACCGCGCCCGAGATCGTCGAGGAGTACTACGTCTCCTTCCTCCTCGACCGCGCCAACCGCACCTTCCTCTCCATCGCCTCCGTCGAGGGCGGCATGGAGATCGAGGAAGTCGCCGCGACCCGCCCCGAGGCCGTTGCCAAGACCCCGATCGACGCGATCGACGGTGTGACGCCGGAGAAGGCGCGCGAGATCGTCGAGGCCGCGAAGTTCCCGGCCGAGGTCGCCGACAAGGTCGCCGACGTCCTGGTCAGGCTCTGGGACACCTTCATCAAGGAGGACGCCCTCCTGGTCGAGGTCAACCCGCTGGCCAAGGTCGCCTCCGGCGAGGTCATCGCCCTGGACGGCAAGGTGTCCCTCGACGACAACGCCGAGTTCCGCCACCCCGACTTCGAGGAGCTCCACGACAAGGCCGCGGCCAACCCGCTGGAGGCCGCCGCCAAGGAGAAGAACCTCAACTACGTCAAGCTCGACGGCGAGGTCGGCATCATCGGCAACGGCGCGGGTCTCGTCATGAGCACCCTGGACGTCGTCGCGTACGCCGGTGAGAAGCACGGCAACGTCAAGCCCGCCAACTTCCTGGACATCGGCGGTGGCGCCTCCGCCCAGGTCATGGCCAACGGCCTGGAGATCATCCTCGGCGACCCGGACGTCCGCTCCGTCTTCGTCAACGTCTTCGGCGGCATCACCGCCTGTGACGAGGTCGCCAACGGCATCGTCCAGGCGCTGAAGCTCCTGGAGGACCGCGGCGAGAAGGTCGAGAAGCCGCTCGTCGTCCGCCTCGACGGCAACAACGCCGAGCTGGGCCGCAAGATCCTCACGGACGCCAACCACCCGCTGGTGCAGCGCGTCGACACCATGGACGGCGCGGCCGACAAGGCCGCCGAGCTGGCCCACGCCGCCGCCAAGTAAGCACTCAGGACGAGGACACCAACACACCATGGCTATCTGGCTCAACAAGGACAGCAAGGTCATCGTCCAGGGCATGACCGGCGCCACCGGCATGAAGCACACCAAGCTCATGCTCGGCGACGGCACCAACGTCGTGGGCGGCGTCAACCCGCGCAAGGCGGGTCAGTCCGTGGACTTCGACGGCACCGAGGTACCCGTGTTCGGGACCGTCAAGGAGGCCATCGAGAAGACCGGCGCCGACGTCTCCGTCATCTTCGTGCCGGAGAAGTTCACCAAGGACGCCGTCGTCGAGGCCATCGACGCCGAGATCCCCCTCGCGGTCGTGATCACCGAGGGCATCGCCGTGCACGACTCGGCGTCGTTCTGGGCGTACGCGGGCAAGAAGGGCAACAAGACCCGCATCATCGGCCCGAACTGCCCCGGCATCATCACCCCGGGCCAGTCCAACGTCGGCATCATCCCGGGCGACATCACCAAGCCGGGCCGCATCGGCCTGGTCTCGAAGTCCGGCACGCTGACGTACCAGATGATGTACGAGCTGCGCGACATCGGCTTCTCCACGGCCGTCGGCATCGGCGGTGACCCGATCATCGGCACCACGCACATCGACGCGCTCGCCGCGTTCGAGGCCGACCCCGAGACCGACCTGATCGTCATGATCGGTGAGATCGGCGGCGACGCCGAGGAGCGTGCGGCCGACTTCATCAAGGCCAACGTGACCAAGCCGGTCGTCGGCTACGTCGCGGGCTTCACCGCGCCCGAGGGCAAGACCATGGGCCACGCCGGCGCCATCGTCTCCGGTTCCTCCGGCACCGCCCAGGCCAAGAAGGAGGCCCTGGAGGCCGCCGGTGTCAAGGTCGGCAAGACGCCGACCGAGACGGCGAAGCTGGCCCGGGAGATCCTGGCCGGCTGACCGCCGGGGCCGGACGGCGGACCGCACACCGGTCCGCGCACCGCCCTTCCCGCGAGGGCCCGCACCCCCACCACCGGGGGCGCGGGCCCTCGCGCGTTCAGCACCGTTCAGCGTGTCCTCCGCGCACCGCGTTCAGCCCGTTCAGCGTGCCCTCCGTGTACGCCGTGTACGCCGTGTACGCCGCGTACACCCCGTGTTCTCCGCGCTCAGCGTGTTCACCGCTCCAGCGGAACCAGCCGGTCCGGCCCGCTCCGCCACTCCTCGCGCAGCGCTGCCCGCAGCCGCAGTTCCTCGTCCGACAGCGCCCCCGGCGCCACCCTCGGCGGCAGGCCCCGCACCGCCTCCCCGGCGGGCACCGGCGGCTCGTACCGCGTGGGCGCCGTCCGCAGCGCCAGCGCCGTCGTCCCGATCAGGGCGACCGTGAACGCGATGGCGGCCCGGGTCCAGAACCGGGCCCGGCGTTCGCTGCCCGTCCGCACCGCGGGCGCCCCCGCCGCCCGCAGCCGCTCGGCCGACGCCGCCTCGCCCAGTTTCCGGTGCAGCTCCCCCGGATCGGCCAGCTCGGGCAGCCTGGCGGCGACGGCCTCGCGGGCGCGCATCAGCCGGTTGGCCGCCGCGGGAGTCGTCGCCTCCGTCTCCGCCGCCGTCTCGGGCAGGTTCAGACCGACCCCGTCGTACAGCAGCAGGGTGCGGCGGTGCGGCGGCGGGAGCTTTCGCATGACGGCCAGCAGGACCCGGGCGGACGGGTCGGCGGCCGGGGGTTCGCGATGCCGGTGGCGGAGGCGGAACCGGTGCCAGGGGGAGAGCGCGTACTCGTACGCCGCCGCCCGCACCCAGCCCGCCGGGTCCCGGTCGCGGGCCACCTCGGGCCAGCGTTCCCAGGCCCGCTGGAAGGCCCGCTCGACCGACTCGCGGGCCAGATCGCGACGGCCGGTGAGCAGATACGCCTGCCGTACGAGGGCAGGGGCGCAGAAGGCGTACAGCGCGTCGAACGCCTGAGCGGGCGTCAGGGCGGGTGGCTCGGCCCCCCGCCCCCCGGCCGACGGCCCGTCATCGACGGACCCGGCCGACCGGGCGACCGCCTCCACATCCGCCTCCGCCGGTCGCGGGCCCTCCGCCTCCGCCTGCTGATGCCCCGTCATCTCCGTGGCCGGGTCCGCCAGTGAGTCCAGCAGCCTCGCGTACGCCTCCCCCTTCCGGCCGCGTGGCGTCGTGCGGCCGGTCTCCCACGCGCGTACCGTCTCGCGGCTCACCCCCACCCGCGCCGCGAGCTGAGCCTGCGTCAACGACGCCGCCTCGCGCAGGCGTCGGCGCGCCCTGGGAGGGGGGAGCGGGATGGCAGGTGTCTGCGTCACCGGGCGCCCCTTCGTACGAAAAAGTACATAAACGTATATTGAGCGACACAGCGGGGCTTCGCCTGTTACGTCGCGAAAGCGCGTGTCGTTGGGAGCATGGCGGCGTGATCCCTACGACTGTTCGCCGGCCGCCGCTGTCCGTGCTGCACGCCCGCTGGCGGGACCGTTCGCCCGGACTGACCGCCGGACTGCTCGGCGGGGCGGTCGCGGCCGGGCTCGGGCTCGGCGCGGTGGCCGTGCTGGTGATGCTGCTGTGGATCAGTTCGCCGTACCCGGACAGCGGGCCGGGCGGCGCGCTGCACATGACGGCCGCCCTGTGGGTGCTGGCGCACGGCGTCGAACTCGTCCGCGTCGACGGCCCCGGCGGCTCCGTGCCCGTCGGGGTCGCCCCGCTGCTGTTGCTGCTGCTGCCGGTGTGGCTGCTGCACCGGGCAGCCCGGGACGCCACGGACGTCGACGACGGCGTGGGCCTGACCGTGGGCCCGGGGATGCCCTCGGCGACCCGCGTCGGCCGGCCGGGTGTACGGGCGGAGCGGGCCGCCGCCCCGCCGCACGTCTCGGCGCGGATCGCCTGGGCCGGTGTCGTCCTCGGCTACCTCGCCGTCGCCCTGCCCGTGGTGGTGTACGCGGCCGGCGGCGCGCTGCGGCCCTCCTGGCCGTGGACGGTGGTGTGGCTGCCGCTGATCACGATGGCGGCGGCCGGCGCGGGGGTGTGGACGGCGTTCGGCCGTCCGGGCGGGCCGGTGGGCCGGGCGCTGCGGGTACTGCCCCCGCATCTGCGGGAGCTGGTCGTGGAGCCGGACGCCCGGGTGGGCGCCGCCGCACGCGCCGCGGGCGCCGGTACGGCGGTGCTGGTCGGCGGCGGGGCGCTGCTGCTCGCGGTGTCGCTGGTGTGGCACGGCGGGGCGGCCCGGGACTCGTTCCTGCGACTGTCGGAGGGGTGGTCGGGGCAGATCGCGGTGCTGCTGCTCTGCCTGGCGCTGGTGCCGAACGCGGCGGTATGGGCGTCGGCGTACGCGCTCGGGCCGGGGTTCGTGCTGGGCACCGGGCATCTCGTCGGCCCGGTCGCCTCGGCGCCCGCGCCGTCGCTGCCGCCGTTCCCGCTGCTGGCGGCGGTACCCGACCCCGGTCCGGGCACGCCGCTGCACTGGGCGACCGGCATCGTGCCGCTCGCGGCGGGCGTCACAGCGGGCTGGTTCACGGCCCGCTCCGCGACGGAGGACTGCGGGAACCCGGACCACCGCCACGCACACCCGGGCCCCGGCCGCCCGGCGGCCCGCCCGGCGGCCCGCACCCCGCGAGCCGGGGCCTGGCCCCTCCGCCGCACCGCCGTCTCCGCCGCGCTCTCGGCGGTGCTCTGCGCCGTCCTCGTCGCGCTGTCGGCCGGGCTGTCGGGCGGGGCGCTGGGGAACGCCGCGCTGGCGCGGTTCGGGCCGGTGTGGTGGCAGGCCGGGGGCGCGGCCCTGGTCTGGATCGCGACCGTCGCCCTACCGACGGCGGTGACCGTACGCATCTGGCGCTGCCTGCCCGCACGCCCGACCACCGAACGGACCGGCACCGGGACGAGTACCGGAACCGGCACCGGGACGAGTACCGGAACCGGCCCTGGAACAAGTACCGGCACCGGCCCCGGAACAAGCCCCGGCACCGGCACCGGCCCCGCGACGGCCCCGGACCCCGACACCCCCCGCATGGACCGCCGCCAACTGGCCATCCCTGTCCCCGGACTCGACCGCCGCCTGCGCATCCCCGTGCCCGCCCTGGACCTCCGGCGGCGGCGCATTCCCGCCCCCGCGCCGAGCGGCCGGTCGCTCCCGCGCGAGGAACCCGGACCGCCGGCCGCACCCGTCCCGCTCTACGACCACGCGACCGCCCGCGACAGCGCGAACGGCGAGTAGGGCGAGTAGGGCGGCGACAGCGCCCTACTCGCCTACGGCCTGCTGCCTCCCCCCGCACCCCCCGTCGGTCCGGTCCCGTGAACCGGACCCGGGGTCAGCTCTCGCTGCCCAGCACTCCGCGCAACTGCTCCGGCAGGTGCTCGCTGCAGGACTGTCTCGACTCGTTGGTCAGGGCGTCGCTGCGGCACGTGTAGTAGTCGCTGTAGACGAGCTGCGCGACGAAGGACGCGGCGACCAGGACGATGCCCAGCGAGGCCGTGACCAGGCCGCTGATCGCGGCGGTCGTCTGCGGCCGGCCGGCCGGCTCGGGCGCCGCCGGGGTGTCGGGGTCGGTGGCGGCGCGGGGCTTGGCGCGCAGGGCGCTGATGCCCCAGTACAGGGCGAGCGCGCCGAGCAGCAGTGCCACGTACGGCCAACTGAACAGGGCGAAGAACAGCGCCCACATGCCGCTCAGCAGCGCGTACCGGGCGCGGCGCTGGGCGGGGTCGGCCGGGTCCCAGCGCGGGCCCGGACCACCGGACGGCCCCTCGGGGCCGGTGCCGGAACCGCCGGGCCGCTCGCCGAAGCCGCCGGAGGAGCGGCCGGGCTGCCGGTCGCTCCACCGTCCGCCCCAGGGCGCGCGGCCGCCCTGCGGGCCCCGGTCGCCGTCCGGGCCGTCGCCGCCCGACGGGTGCCGCGGCTGCCAGGGCCGGTCCGGGGTGCCCTCGGGCGGGGGCGCGAAGGGGTTGTCGTCCTGCGACGCCCCGTCACGGTCGCTGGGCGCGTCGGGCGGTGAGGACGGGCGCTCCCGCAGCAGCACACCGGTGCTGTGCTCCCCTCCCTGCGCCGACTGCTGGGGGAGCATGAGCAGTCGCAGGCTGCGGTCCGGCATCAAGTGAGCGTCTTCCCCTTGGCGATAGGAGTTTCTCGGGTCGAGCGGGCGATACGGGTACGACTGGTGAACGCCCGGCGTACGGGCAGCGTTCCCGCCACCGCCGGCGACCGCGGCCGCCGGCCGCCGCGGCGGCGGCGTCCCGCGACCGGGCTCCGACCAGACGCTACCTTCCGGCCACGCCCCCGTCCCGAGGGGGCCGTCCGGTGTGCCGGTATCGTTGCTGGCGGCCGGCCGCTTCGTAGACTTCCCCGTATCCCGGGGCGCGAAGCATTCGTACGACCGTACAAACGCGGCGGTGCGGACCGGCCGCAGGCACCCGCTTCCCCGAGAAAGGGCCCCCACCGTGGCCGCCAAGCCCGTGGCCGAGCGCGTCGGACGACTGGTCGTGCTGGTCTCCGGATCAGGCACCAACCTTCAGGCGCTGCTCGACGAGATCGCCGCCACCGGTTCCGGGGCGTACGGGGCCGAGATCGTCGCCGTCGGCGCGGATCGCGACGGCATCGAGGGGCTCGCGCGTGCCGAGCGCGCCGGGCTGCCGACGTTCGTGCGCCGGGTCGGGGACTACGCGACCCGCGAGGAGTGGGACGCGGCGCTCGCCGGGGCCGTCGCCGCCCACGAGCCGGACCTGGTGGTCTCGGCCGGGTTCATGAAGATCGTGGGCAAGGAGTTCCTGGCCCGTTTCGGGGGGCGGTTCGTCAACACCCACCCCGCTCTCCTCCCGAGCTTCCCGGGAGCCCACGGCGTACGGGACGCGCTCGCGTACGGCGTCAAGGTCACCGGCTGCACCGTCCACTTCGTCGACGACGGCGTCGACACCGGGCCGATCATCGCGCAGGGCGTGGTGGAGATCCGGGACGAGGACGACGAGAGCGCTCTGCACGAGCGCATCAAGGAAGTCGAGCGAAGGCTGCTCGTCGATGTCGTGGGGCGGCTCGCCCGCAACGGCTATCGCATTGAGGGACGAAAGGTAGTTATCCAGTGACCGCCACCGCCACCGCCACCGCCGGAAGCGACAAGCGGGCCATCCGTCGCGCGCTCGTCAGCGTCTACGACAAGACCGGGCTCGAGGACCTCGCCCGCGGGCTGCACGAGGCGGGCGTCGAACTCGTCTCCACCGGGTCCACGGCCGGCCGGATCGCCGCCGCCGGCGTCCCCGTCACCAAGGTCGAGGAGCTGACCGGCTTCCCCGAGTGCCTGGACGGCCGGGTCAAGACCCTGCACCCGAAGGTGCACGCCGGCATCCTCGCCGACCTGCGCCTGGACAGCCACCGCGAGCAGCTCGCCGAGCTGGGCGTGCAGCCGTTCGACCTGGTCGTGGTCAACCTCTACCCGTTCCGCGAGACCGTCGCCTCGGGCGCCACCCCCGACGAGTGCGTCGAGCAGATCGACATCGGCGGCCCGTCGATGGTCCGCGCCGCCGCCAAGAACCACCCCTCGGTCGCGGTCGTCACCAGCCCCGCCCGGTACGCCGACGTGCTCTCGGCGGTGCGGGACGGCGGGTTCGACCTGGCCGCCCGCAAGCAACTGGCCGCCGAGGCGTTCCGGCACACCGCCGAGTACGACATCGCCGTCTCCTCCTGGTTCGCCTCCGCGTACGCTCCCGCCGACGACTCCCCGTTCCCGGAGTTCCTCGCCACCGGCCTGGAGCGCTCGCACACCCTGCGCTACGGCGAGAACCCGCACCAGCCCGCCGCCCTCTACACCGCGACGGCGTCGGTCAGCGGCTCCGCCGCCGGCGGCGGCCTGGCCGGGGCGGAGCAGTTGCACGGCAAGGAGATGTCGTACAACAACTACACGGACACCGACGCCGCCCGCCGTGCCGCCTACGACCACGCCGAGCCCTGCGTGGCGATCATCAAGCACGCCAACCCCTGCGGCATCGCGGTCGGCGCGGACGTGGCCGAGGCGCACCGCAAGGCGCACGCCTGCGACCCGCTGTCCGCGTTCGGCGGCGTGATCGCGGTGAACCGGCCGGTCAGCAGGGAGATGGCCGAGCAGGTCGCGGAGATCTTCACCGAGGTCGTCGTGGCGCCGGACTACGAGGAGGGGGCCCTGGAGGTCCTCACCAAGAAGAAGAACATCCGCGTGCTGCGCTGCCCGGAGGCCCCCGCGCACCCGGTGGAGGTCAAGCCCATCGACGGCGGCGCCCTCCTCCAGGTCGCCGACCGCCTCCAGGCCGAGGGCGACGACCCGGCCACCTGGACGCTGGCCACCGGCGAGGCGCTCGGCGAGGCGGAGCTGGCCGAGCTGGCGTTCGCCTGGAAGGCGTGCCGGGCCGTGAAGTCCAACGCGATCCTGCTCGCCAAGGACGGCGCCTCGGTCGGCGTCGGCATGGGCCAGGTCAACCGGGTCGACTCCGCGAAGCTCGCCGTCGAGCGGGCCGGCGCCGAGCGCGCCCAGGGGGCGTACGCGGCGTCCGACGCGTTCTTCCCGTTCCCGGACGGCCTGGAGATCCTCACCGCGGCGGGCGTCCGGGCCGTGGTCCAGCCGGGCGGTTCGGTCCGTGACGAACTGGTGGTCGAGGCCGCGAAGAAGGCCGGCGTGACCATGTACTTCACCGGCACGCGCCACTTCTTCCACTGAGCCGTCCCGGTCCTTCTCCCACTGAGCAGTCCCGGGACCCCCGGAACGCGACGAGGGCCCGCCGGTCACCGACCGGCGGGCCCTCGCGGGTGGGATCAGCAGGGGCGCAGGGACCAGATCGGGTCCCAGGTGGCGGTGCCCGCCTGGTAGGCGGTGGACGTCCAGCGGACGCTGCCGTCCTTGTTGAAGAACTTCGCCACCGTGCCCGGTGTCTGGTTGTTGGTGAACGGGCCGTTGCCGGACCAGTTGGTCACGTTCCACGTCTGGCACTTGTAGAAGTCGAACTTGGTGCCGTTGACGACCATGCACAGGTGGCCGTAGCCGCAGGCCAGGTCCTGGGCGGCCTTCGTCTTGGGCGCCTCGGTGACGGTCAGGCCCTCGTACCTGACCGCGTCGGCGGACACGCTGAGCGGCTGGTGCCGGTCGGCGAGGACCTGGTCGGCGGCCCGCTGGAGGCCGGTGACCCGGGTGCCGGCCGGGTCGGCGGCGGTGGCCGCGACCGAGGAGCCGGCGACCAGGGCGGATGCCGCGAGGAGCAGGGCGGCGGGCTGGGTGATGTTCACTGTCGTTCCCCCATGAACGTCGGTGGTCGTACCGCCGAAGCGGTGTGGGACCACCGTGCCCGGGGCGCACCCTGTGCGGTACCTGTGAACTCCGAGGGTCACGACCGCCCCGGCGGGGTGTACTCCTTGAGGTAGTGGGCGACGCGGGCGGCGTAGGAGCGGTACTCCGGGGGAACGCCGCCCGCGTCGTTCACCTTGCCGTACGACGTCCGGTACGCGGCGGCGATCAGCACCCGGCGGTCACCGGGCAGCTCGGCGTCGAGACGGGGCGTGATCCAGCACAGGTAGCGGCCCATCGCCGGGATCGACTCGGCGGGCGGGAAGGGGGGTTCGGGGACGGTCTCGCCGGGCGTGCCGTCCTCGTGCATCCACCAGCGCAGCACGCTGGGGGTCCAGCGGGCGATGCCGTACTCGTTCTTCTCCGGGTCGGAGAGCAGCGGGTCGAAGTCGCTCTCCACCTTCAGCATGGCCCCGATCAGCACCGCGCTGACCTCTTCCCGGTCGCAGTCGTGGGCGGTCTCGACGATCAGCAGCCGGTAGGCGGGTGGCACGCCCCGGTCGGTACGGAGTTCCGCCGCGCCGTAGGAGGCGGCGGCGACCCGCGTGCCACCGGTGCCGCCGCCGTGCCGGCCGCCGCCGGGCGCGGGGGTGCCGTCGTCGAGGACGGCGCTGACGCCGAAGCCCAGCGCGGCGGCGACGGTGGCGGTGGCGGCGGAGCCGGCCAGCAGCAGCCGCCAGGTCCGGGCGCGGCGCGGCGGCGCCCCGCCGGCCGCCGCCGCCACCCGGCGCAGCAGGGCCCGGGTGCCGACGCGTCCGGCGTGCGTACGGGCCAGGCAGTCCCGCACGATCTCCCGCCACGGCTCCGGCAGCGCGGGCGACAGCCGCAGTTCGGCGGTGCCCCGGGCGTAGGCGACCGCCGCGTCCCGCCGGGCCGTCGGGGTGCCGCCGGGCAGCGGGAAGGTGCCGGTGAGCAGCAGGTGGGCGAGGACGCCGAACGCCCACACGTCGGCGGACGGACGGATTCGCCGGCCCCGCTCGCCGACCTCCGCCCAGAGCAGTTCCGGCGGGGTGTAGTCGGGCGTGGAGAAGGCGGGCGTGTAGGCGTGGGTGCCCTCCAGCTCGGCGGCCATGTTGAAGTCGGCCAGCCGGACCGTGCCGTCCTTCATCAGCAGCACGTTGGCCGGTTTCAGGTCACCGTGCACCCAGCCCGCTTCGTGCAGTTGTGCCAGTCCCTCGCAGATCTGCGCGAGCAGCGCGGGCCCGTCCGCCGGCCGCCCCGGCAGCGCCGCCAGCGACCGCTCCGCCCGCTCCAGTACGAGGACGGTGGCGCCGTCGAGGCCGGGGCGGGCCGGGTCGTCGACGGTGAGGGTGGCGTACATCCGGATCAGCCGGGGCCGGCGCAGGCGGCGGTGCAGTTCGACCTCGCGGTCGATCAGTTCGCGCAGGTGGGCGAGGTGCCGGGGGGTGCCCGTGCCGGTGGGCAGGAACTTCAGCGCCGCCGTCGCCGGGAGGTCGCCGGCCCCGCCGCCGGACCGGTGGCGACCCTCGTACACGCTGCCGAACGCGCCGGTGGCGATCGGCTCCCGCACCTCCCAGTCGCCGACCCGGTACCCCTTCGGCACCGGCACGGCGTACGGCTCGGTCACCGCACCGGCCGCTCGGACGCGGGCCGCCCGGACATCGGCCGATCAGGCGCCGACCGCCCGGAGTCCGACCGCCCGGACGTCGGCCGGGTCGGCCCCGCCAGCACCACCAGGTCGTCCTCGCGGACCAGGTCGAAGCGGAGCGCCAGGGAGACCAGGGACTCCTTCTTGCCGTTCAGCCGGGTCCCCGGCTCGGCGGTCTCCGGGCCGGGCTTCAGCCGCAGCTTGACGGCCAGGTAGTCGATGTTCCACTGCACCGACGTACGGGACGCGGCCGGCCAGCACGGGCGCAGCCGCTCGACGACCCGCTCGACCGTCGGCAGCGGCGCGTGCGGCGTCCCGCGCAGCCTCGGCTCGCACAGCGCGGCCAGCACCGCGAAGTACCGCTTGGT
Source organism: Streptomyces sp. NPDC000134 (assembly GCF_042899225.1). NCBI lineage: Bacteria > Bacillati > Actinomycetota > Actinomycetes > Kitasatosporales > Streptomycetaceae > Streptomyces > Streptomyces sp. NPDC000134. The sequence goes on along the minus strand of NZ_JBIAZN010000003.1, from coordinate 78,169 downwards.
GCGGTCCACGGAGAAGGCCGGGGCGGTCGGCTCGCCGTCGGTGCCGTCCTCGGCGCGCAGATAGTCGTGGCGCGGCGCCCACACCTCGACCGGCAGCAGATCGCCCGCCGCGGGCAGCACGATACGCGAGAACTCGAACGGCACCGGCGCCTCCAGCCGCCCCGGCGCCACCTTGATGTGCTCGCCCGCCCCCTCCGGGTTCTCCACCACGTACGTCTGGCGGGCCGAGAGGTTGCTGAGCGTCCAGAAGGAACCCTGGGCCGTGATCTCACCCGCTCTGCGGGACACCCCGCCGTGCGCGATCAGCAGTCCGCCCTCGGGGACCGACCGGCCGAAGGCCAGCCGTTCGCCGGGGGCGAGCCGGAGCTGCGTCGGGGCGGTGCGGCCGGGCCCGCCCTCCGTGGTCGGCGGTACCACGATGATGCTGTACAAGGTGCGTCTCCCCGTGCCTGACGGCTGCCTCCTCAGACTAGGGGGACACGTAAGGGCCGTGTCCCCCTCGTTCGGGTGAGACACGGCCCTGACGGGTGACTGGCGCGAACGCGACGCCCCCGGACGGCGTCAGTTCTGGACGACCATCGTGCTCGCGGCCTTGTCGTGCCAGCCCTGCTGGCGGCCGGACTTGTCCCAGAACGGCGACAGGTACACCAGCAACTGACCGATGCCGCACGCGATGCTGCCGACCATCGGGATGATCCAGCGGATGAACGACGAACCCAGGCCCGGCTTCTGCCCGGTGTCCACCTTCACCACCCGGATGCCGACGCACAGCTTGCCGAGCGTGGCGCCCACCAGACCGGTCATCAGCCACTCGTAGAGCAGGCCCACGATCGCCAGCACACCGAACATCGCGCCGAACGCACTTGCGAAGTCCGACCCGGCGTCGTTGATGCAGGAGTCGTAGGTCACGGAGTTCGGGTCGCAGTCCTGCGCCGCCCCGAGGGAGCCGACGGCACCGACGACGATGAGCACGGTGTAGATGATGCCGAAGGCCACGCCGTCGATCATCCGGGCGCCGAAGCGGCGGCCCATCGAGGCGACCCGCGGACCGCCCGGCACGGACCCGCCCGGATAACCGGGGTGCTGCGGATAGCCGTACCCCTGCTGCGGCGGGACGCCGGGCGCCTGCGGATAGCCGTAACCGGGCTGCCCCTGCTGGGGGTGGCCGTAGCCGGGCTGCCCCTGCTGCGGGTGGCCGTAGCCGGGCTGCCCCTGCTGGGGGTGGCCGTAGCCGGGCTGCTGGGGTTCCTGCGGCTGACCGTACGGATTGTTGGGCGAGCCGAAACTCATCTGGGCTTCCTCCGTTGCGCAATCGGGGACGATGCGGACGACACGGAGGAACGTCGGACGTACGAGCGGTTCGCCCCCCGAGCTTGACCGCGACAGTGCGCCGCTCATCGTCGTCGGCCGGACGAGTGATTGTCCAGCTCGAAACACCGGACGTTGTGCAAGTGCAACCTGGCCGATCATGGCCGGACCGGCTGCGAGCGGTCCGCCCGGCGGCCGGATTGGAACAGGGGGCCGGTCATCCGCGAGGATGGGGGGCATGACCGCCCAGATTCTCGATGGCAAGGCCACCGCAGCCGCGATCAAGTCCGAACTGGCCGCCCGCGTGGCGGCGCTGAAGGAGAAGGGCGTCACGCCCGGCCTCGGCACCGTCCTGGTCGGCGACGACCCCGGCAGCCAGAAGTACGTCGCCGGCAAGCACCGCGACTGCGCCCAGGTGGGCATCGCCTCCATCCAGCGTGAACTGCCCGCCACGGCCACGCAGGAGGAGATCGAGGCGGTCGTCCGCGAGCTGAACGAGGACCCCGCCTGCACCGGCTACATCGTCCAGCTCCCGCTGCCCCGGGGCATCGACGAGAACCGCATCCTGGAACTCATGGACCCGGACAAGGACGCGGACGGACTCCACCCCATGAACCTCGGCCGCCTCGTCCTCAACGAGCCGGCGCCGCTGCCCTGCACCCCCAACGGCATCCTCACCCTGCTGCGCCGCTACGGCGTCGAGATCAAGGGCGCCGAGGTCGTCGTCGTCGGCCGCGGGGTGACCATCGGCCGGCCGATGCCGCTGCTGCTCACCCGGCGCAGCGAGAACGCCACGGTCACCCAGTGCCACACCGGTACCCGCGACCTCTCCGCCCACCTCAAGCGCGCCGACATCGTCGTCGCCGCCGCGGGCTCGCCGCACCTGATCCGCGCCGAGGACGTCAAGCCGGGCGCGGCCGTCCTCGACGTCGGCGTCTCGCGCAACGCCGAGGGCAAGATCGTCGGCGATGTCCACCCCGACGTCGCCGAGGTCGCCGCCTGGATCTCCCCCAACCCCGGCGGCGTCGGCCCGATGACCCGCGCCCAGCTCCTCGTCAACGTCGTCGAGGCGGCGGAACGCAGTGCCGGCTGAGAAAGAGACCCGGAAGACAGCGGGGCCGGAGACCGAGGGCGCGAGCCGGGAGCCGGACGCGGCGGAGGGGCGGAAGGGGACCGGCGCGGAGCCGGACCTCGACGGCATCACCGTGACGGACCCGGTCAGCGCGCCCGACGCGTACGGGCGGCCCCGGCGGGTCACGCGCCGCTTCCCGCTGTTCACCCGGGACACCGCGCGCCCCGAGGGCGGTGGCCGGGCCGCGCCCCGGGACGCCCCGGCGCCCGCCCGGCAGTGGCCCGTCCTCACCGTGGTCGGCCTGGTCGGCCTCGGCCTGCTGCTGACCGCGCTGGACGTCTTCCGCTACGGCATGCTGCTCATCGGCCTCGCCCTGCTCGGCGGAGCCGTACTGCGCTGGCTGCTGCCCGACGTCGGCATGCTCGCCGTCCGCTCCCGCTTCACGGACATCGCCACCTACGGCGTCCTGGGCCTCGCCATCGTCCTGCTGGCGATGATGGCCCAGCCCGACCCGTGGCTGCAGATCCCGTTCCTCAAGGACACGCTGCACTTCACCGTCAGCAACGAGTGACGCCGGACAGCGGAACGACGGCCCGTCCCCTCCCCCGTGGAAGGACGGGCCGCCGTCCGCACCCACCTTCCCCCGCCCCGAAGCGGCTGTTCAACGCCTGTCCGCGCGCTGTGGCACGGAAGTGACGGTTCTGGAACGGACTCCGGGAAGAACGTGACGCACGGGCCGTAAGAGACCGCGCGGGCAAGGCCCGTACGGGCGGGGTCCGGCCGGCTTCCGGGGCTCATTTGGGCGGAGCGAGGACCCGATGGAACACTGGTCCGCGGCCGGGCCGGCCTGCCGGTGCGGGCCCGCGGCCACCGCGCTCCTGCGCGCCCCCACCCCGGGAACCGAGACTCTCGACCGGCGCATCCCTGTCGACGGCCGGACGGGGACTCGGCGGAGGGCATCACGCGCGGGGGAACGACCAGCACGTCACCCGGGGAAGAGGGGGAGCAATGCCTCGTTGGAGGGCCTTGCCGGACGATCTCGATCCGCAGATCCGAGAGTTCGCCGGCCAGTTGCGCCGGCTCGTCGACCGCAGCGAGCTGAGCATCTCGGCGGTGGCCGACGCCACGGGTTACAGCAAGACGTCCTGGGAGAAGTACCTCAACGGCCGGCTGCTCGCCCCCAAGGGCGCGATCGTGGCGCTGGCCGAGGTCACGGAGACCGACCCGGTCCACCTGACCACCATGTGGGAGCTGGCCGAGCGGGCCTGGAGCCGCTCGGAGCTGCGCCACGACACGACCATGGAGGCCATCCGGATCTCCCGGGCAGGGGCGGCGCCCGGCGAACCGGGCGGCCGGGCGGACGACGGGACGAGGGGCGGCCGGGGGGACGACCGGCCGGGCAGCCGGCCGGACGGCCGCAAGGGCGGCGGCAGCGCCACGGCGACATCCGGCCCCGCCGGTCCCGCCGGTGTCGCGCCCGCCTTCCCGCCCGTTCCGAGTCAGCCGACGGCCGCGGACAGCGCGGACTCGGCCACCGGACGGGGCGGTGCCGTACGGGACGGGGGCCCGGCCGCCGCGTCGCCCGCGTCGGGCGAACCGGCCCCGGACTCCGGCGAGGCCCCGCTCGTCAACTCCTAGGGACTGGCCGGGTACCGCGGCCCCGCGCCCTCCGGACCCCGCCGGGGCGGGGCCGTGCCGCCGCCCCTGGCCGGGCCGGGGCGGGAGGCCACCACGGCGTCCGGCGGCGGGCCCGCCGCTCCGGCCGGCCCGCGGCGGACCGCTCCGGCCGGCCCGTACGGCACCCCGCCGCCCGCTCCCCGTCCCCGTCCCCAGGGCGGTTCCGGCGGCAAGCGGATGCCGATGTTCGTCGCGGGTGTGGTCGGTGTCCTGGTCGTGATCGCCGGGGCCTTCTTCCTGCTCGACGACGGCGGGAAGAAGGAGAAGGAGGGCGCCGGGCCCTCGCCCTCGCCCACCGCGACCCCCAGCAAGAAGCTGCCGCCGGGAGTGAAGTGCAGCGGCGACCAGTGCACCGGCAAGGACGCCGAGGACATGGGCTGCGGCGGCGACCTGGTCACCACCGAGCAGTCCGTCACCGTCGGCACGACCCTGGTCGAGGTCCGCTACAGCAAGATCTGCGGTGCCGTCTGGGGCCGGGTCACGCAGGCCGCGCAGGGCGACGAGGTCCAGATCAGCGCCGGCAAGGCCAGGCAGACCGGCTCGGTCACCATGGCCGGGGACACCATCGCGTACACCCCGATGGTGGCGGTGCCGGACGCCGCCGACGCCACCGCGTGCGTCACCCTGGCGTCGGGCGGGAAGGGCTGCACCCAGTAGCGGCGGCGAGGCGTCGGCAAGGCGGTGCCGCGGGGCGTGCGTCCGTCCCGGAAAAAAACTTCCGGCCGGACATGCATGGCTCCCGCCATCATGGGCACGCGAAAAGTACCCCCCCACGGGAGTCCGGCAACGGTACCCCCCCCCACGGCGGTCGCTCGGTCCCCCCTCTCCCGGACCGGCGGCCGCCTCTCCCGTATACGCGGACGCGTACGGCGGTGCTGTGGGCCGGGTTACACCCACCCGGACGTCCGGCATCCCGGATGCGCGATAGCCTGACCGCGGGTAGATCTCTTGACGCCAAGAGATCGATCAAACTCAGCGGGGCAGGGACGCCCCACCGCCAGCTCATACGGAGAACGCCATGACCCGCACTCCCGTGAACGTCACCGTCACCGGCGCGGCCGGCCAGATCGGTTACGCCCTGCTCTTCCGCATCGCCTCCGGCCAGTTGCTCGGCGCGGACGTGCCGGTCAAGCTGCGCCTGCTGGAGATCACCCCGGCGCTGAAGGCCGCCGAGGGCACCGCGATGGAACTGGACGACTGCGCGTTCCCGCTCCTCCAGGGCATCGACATCAGCGACGACCCGAACGTGGCCTTCGACGGCGCCAACGTCGCCCTCCTCGTCGGCGCCCGCCCCCGCACCAAGGGCATGGAGCGCGGTGACCTCCTGGAGGCCAACGGCGGCATCTTCAAGCCGCAGGGCAAGGCCATCAACGACCACGCCGCGGACGACATCAAGGTCCTCGTCGTCGGCAACCCGGCCAACACCAACGCGCTGATCGCGCAGGCCGCCGCCCCGGACGTACCGGCCGAGCGGTTCACCGCGATGACCCGTCTGGACCACAACCGGGCGCTGACCCAGTTGGCGAAGAAGACCGGCTCCACCGTCGCCGACATCAAGCGGCTGACCATCTGGGGCAACCACTCCGCCACCCAGTACCCGGACATCTTCCACGCCACGATCGCCGGCAAGAACGCCGCCGAGGTCGTGAACGACGAGAAGTGGCTGGCCGAGGACTTCATCCCGACCGTCGCCAAGCGCGGCGCGGCGATCATCGAGGCCCGGGGCGCGTCCTCCGCCGCGTCGGCCGCCAACGCCGCCGTCGACCACGTCCACACCTGGGTCAACGGCACCGCCGAGGGCGACTGGGTCTCCATGGGCATCCCGTCGGACGGCTCCTACGGCGTCCCGGAGGGCCTGATCTCCTCCTTCCCGGTCACCTGCAAGGACGGCAAGTACGAGATCGTCCAGGGCCTGGAGATCAACGAGTTCTCCCGCACCCGCATCGACGCCTCCGTCCAGGAGCTGGCGGACGAGCGCGAGGCGGTCCGTGGTCTCGGCCTGATCTGACCCGCGCTGCTCCCGCGAGGCCCCGCCGGGTGCGGGGCCTCCGGCATACCCGGACCGGCCGGTCGGTGAGTGATTCCGGCAGCCGGCCTCGGACCACGCCTCCGCTCAGGCCCGCAGCCGGGCCGCCGTCTCCCTCAGGGACTCGGTCGCGGCGCGCTGGAGGCCGGGGCCGAACGTGATCCGGGTGGCGCCGAGTTCGCCCAGTCGGGCGGGCGAGGGACCCTGGCCGGGACGCGCGACCACGTTGACCGGACCGGACGTCCCGGCCCGCAGCAACGGCAGGACCTCCAGCGGGGCCTGGATCGGATACACGCAGTCCGCGCCCGCCGCTGCGTACAGCGCGGCCCGCTCGATGGCCCGGTCCGGATCGGCGACGCCCCGGATGAACGTGTCCACCCGCGCGTTGACGAACAGCGCGTCCCCGGCCGCCGACCGCACCTCGGCCAGCCACTCGGCGTGCTCGTGCGGGTCCTTCAGCTCGCCCCCGGCCGAGTCCTCCAGGTTGCAGCCGACGGCGCCCGCCTCCAGCAGCCGCTCCACCAGTTCCTTCGGCGCCAGCCCGTACCCGCCCTCGACGTCCGCCGACACGGGCACCCGCACGGCCCGCGCGATCCTGGCCACCGCCGCGAACATCTCGTCGGCCGGGGTCCGCCCGTCCTCGTAGCCGAGGGAGGCCGCGACGCCCGCGCTGGGCGTCGCGAGCGCCGGGAACCCGGCCTCCTCGAAGACCCGGGCGCTCGCCGCGTCCCACGGTCCGGGCAGGACCAGCGGATCGTCCGGCGCGCGATGCCGGTGCAGGGCGCGGAACCGCTCGGCCTTGCCGAGGGCGCCGGCGGCGCCGGCCGTGTCGACGGTGCTCATGGTGTGTGACCCCCCGGTGGAACACGGCGGCTGACCATCAGCCGGTTCCAGTTGTTGATGGCGGCGATCAGCCCGACCAGATGGGCGAGTTCCGCCGCGTCGAAGTGCGCGGTGGCCCGCTCGTACACCTCGTCCGGCACGAACCCGTCCGTCAGCACGGTCACCGCCTCGGTCAGTGCCAGCGCGGCACGCTCCCGCGCGTCGAAGACGTCCTCGGCCTCCTCCCAGGCGGCGAGGAGATCGAGCTGCCGTTCGCTCACCCCCTGCTCGCGGGCGAGGGCGAGATGCATGTCGAGACAGAACGCGCAGTGGTTGAGCTGCGAGGCACGGATCACCACCAGCTCGGCGAGGGCCGGATCGCCGAGCCCCCGTTTGGCCGCCGCGCTCAGCGCCGACATCGCCGCGGCGACCTCGCGGTCGAGCAGCCCGGTCCGCGCCGTCATCCGTGCTGCCCCGGCCGGTAGTGGCCCGGCGCCATCCGGCAGGTCACCCCGAACCGGTTCCAGGCGTTGATCACCGTGATCGCGGCGATCAACTGCGCCAGCTCCGCCTCCTCGAAGTGCGCCGCGGCCTTCGCGTACACCTCGTCCGGCACGAACCCGTCCGTCAGGACCGTCACCGCCTCGGTCAGCTCCAGCGCCGCCAGCTCCCGCTCCGTGTAGAACGCGCGGGATTCCTCCCAGGCGGCGAGCTGCACGATCCGCTCCACGCTCTCGCCCGCCGCGAGCGCGTCCTTGGTGTGCATGTCGAGGCAGAACGCGCAGTGGTTGATCTGCGAGGCGCGGATCTTCACCAGCTCGTACAGCTTCGGGTCCAGACCCCGCCTGGCGGCGGCGTCCAGCCTGATCATCGCCTTGTAGACCTCGGGGGCGTGCTTGGCCCACTCCAGCCGGGCGGGCGGTTCGGGCGCGTAGGGGGCCTGCGGTGTGCTGTTCTCGGTGTAGGTCGTCATGCTTCGACCCTAGGAACGAAGCAGCCCAGGAGTATGGTCCATTCACATGCCGCGATCCTGGGCCACTCTCGGCGTCGACCTGCACCTGGAACCGACCGGGCCGGGCCTGCGCCGCGGCCTGACCGACGCCCTGCGCGACGCCGTGCGCACCGGCCGCCTCGCCCCCGGCACCCGCCTGCCGTCCTCCCGCGCCCTCGCCGCCGACCTGGGCATCGCCCGCAACACCGTCGCCGACGCCTACGCCGACCTCGTCGCCGAGGGCTGGCTCACCGCGCGCCAGGGCTCGGGCACCCGGGTCGCCGACCGGGCCGTCGCCGCGCCGGTGACCGATACCGCCGGCCGCCCCCGGGTGCCCGCCGGCCCCGCCTACGACCTGCGCCCCGGCACCCCCGACCTCGCCTCCTTCCCGCGCGCCGAGTGGCTCAGGGCCACCCGCCGCGCCCTGGCCGCCGCCCCGAACGACGCCTTCGGCTACGGCGACCCCCGCGGCCGCCCCGAACTGCGCACCGCCCTCGCCGGCTACCTCTCCCGGGTCCGCGGCGTGCGCACCGGCCCCGACCGCGTCCTGGTCTGCGGCGGGTTCGTGCACGGCCTCACCCTGCTCGGTACGGTGCTGCGCGCCCGCGGCGTCCACACGGTCGCCGTCGAGTCCTACGGCCTGCACTTCCACCGCGACCTGCTCACCGCCGCCGGCCTGCGCACCGTCCCGCTGCCCTACGACGACCGGGGCACCGACCCCCGCTCGCCCGCCGGTGACGCCGGGGCCGTCCTGCTCACCCCCGCCCACCAGTTCCCGATGGGCGAGCCGCTCCGGCCCGACCGGCGGGCGGCCGTCGTGGACTGGGCCCGGCGCACCGGCGCCCTGGTCCTGGAGGACGACTACGACGGCGAGTTCCGCTACGACCGCCAGCCCGTCGGCGCCCTCCAGGGACTCGACCCCGACCGCGTGGTCTACCTGGGCACCGCCAGCAAGTCCCTCGCCCCCGGCATCCGGCTGGGCTGGGCGGTCCTGCCGCCCGGCCTCATGGACGACGTGGTCGCCGCCAAGGGCCCCAGCGACACCTGCGCGGCCCTGGAACAGCTCACCCTCGCCGAGTTCCTCACCTCCGGCGCCCACGACCGGCACGTCCGCGCCGCCCGGCTGCGCTACCGCCGGCGCCGCGACGCCCTGGTCGCCGCGCTCGCCGCCCGCAACCCCGAGGTCCGCGCCACCGGCATCGCGGCCGGACTGCACGCCGTGCTCCGCCTGCCGCCCGGCACCGAGCAGTCCGTCGTCCAGGCCGCCACCTGGCAGCACCTCGCCCTGTACGGCCTGTCCTGCTTCCGCCACCCCCGGGCCGTCACCGACCCCCTCGACGCCGTCGTCGTCGGCTACGGCACCCCGCCCGACCACGCCTGGGCGGGGGCCCTGGACGCCCTCTGCCGTGCCCTGCCGTAAAGTCCGTCCCCGGCGACGGCCGTACCTATGATCGGCCCAACTGCCGGACGAGGGCCGGGACACCGGCCGGGACGAGGGGGAGACAGGAACATGGCAGAGACCCGGCGACGGCTGCGGTCCAGCACCGTGGTGCTCGGCGGCATGGGCGTCCTGGCGGCCGCACTCACCTCGTGCGGCTCCGAACCCGACCGCCGCTGCGTGGACCGCGACAGCTACGACACCCTCAACGGCTACAAGATCGTCGCGGACCAGAACTGCAAGTCCTCCGGCTCGGCCGGCTCCACCCGCAAGGGCGGCAAGAAGAAGGCCCGCCCCACCCGGGTCGACGCCGACTGGTACTACGACGCCGACGTCAGCGGCCAGTGGGCCTCCTCCGGCACCTTCAGCCGCGACGAGGCCGTCGACCGGGGCGGCTTCGGCTGCTCCGGCTCCGGCAGCGGCGGCTGACCCGTGGAACGCCGCACCATCGACCCCCGCCCCGACTGGCAGCGCACCGTCGAGGAACAGGGGCTCGTCTACCCCCTCACCCGCTACCCCGACGGCTCCCTGCGCCCCTACTGGGACGAGAGCGCCTACTACGCCTTCTCCCTGGAGGAGGTCGAGGCACTGGAGGAGGTCGTCGAGGAACTCCACCGCATGTGCCTGGCCGCGGCCGAGCACATCGTCACCGCCGACCGCTTCGCCGACCTCGGCATCACCGACCCCCGGGTGACCCGCGCGGTCGCCGAGGCATGGCACCGCCGGGCCGAACTCCCCTCCGTCTACGCCCGCTTCGACCTGCGCTACGACGGCACCGGCCCGGCCAAGCTGCTGGAGTACAACGCCGACACCCCGACCTCCCTCGTCGAGGCCGCCTCCCCGCAGTGGTTCTGGATGGAGGAGCGCTTCCCGGGCGCCGACCAGTGGAACTCCCTCCACGAACGCCTGATCGACGCCTGGAAGAGGCAGGCCGCCCTGCTCCCGCCCGGCAGCCCCCTGTACTTCGCGCACTCCTCCGCCGACGAACTCGGCGAGGACCTCATGACCGTCGCCTACCTCAAGGAGACCGCCGAACAGGCCGGCCTGGACACCGACTGGATATCCATGGAGGAGATCGGCTGGGACCGGCTCTCCGGCCGCTTCGTCGACAACCGGCTCCGCTTCATCCGGAGCTGCTTCAAGCTCTACCCCTGGGAGTGGCTCACCACCGACCGCTTCGCCGACCACGTCCTGGACACCCTCGACAACGGCGGCGGCACCGGCACCACCCTGTGGATCGAGCCCGCCTGGAAGATGCTGCTCAGCAACAAGGCGCTGCTCGCCGTCCTGTGGGAGCTGTACCCCGGCCACCCCAACCTCCTGCCCGCCTACCTCGACGGCCCCCGGGAACTGGCCCGCACCACCGGCTACGTCGCCAAGCCGCTGCTCGGCCGCGAGGGCGCCGGCGTGACCGTCCACCCGGCCGGCACCGGGGCCGCCCCGCGCACCGAGCCCGTCTGCTACCAGGAACTCGCCCCGCTGCCCGCCTTCGACGGCAACCACGTCGTCCTGGGCGCCTGGGTCGTCGAGAACGAGTCCGCCGGCCTCGGCATCCGCGAGTCCGCCGGCCTGGTCACCGACGAGTACGCCCGCTTCCTCCCGCACGTGATCCTCTAGCGCCCCAAGGGCGCGGGGACCCGCGCGGCCGGCGACCACGCGCCCGCGGCCGGCACCGGAGCCGCGCCCGGACACCCTCGCCCCGCACCGCCCGCATGATGGACGCCGGGCCACCGCACCCCGGGCCGCCCGGTACCCTGATCGCGGGCCGTGACTGGCGTGCTGGGATGGGACCGACCATCGGGAAGCGGCCCCCGGACCCGGGCCGTACGGGGTCCGGCACATGTGCCGTGCGCCTGGGCCGTACCGTGAACGCTGAACGCAACGTCCGGAGGTCCCCATGTCAGCCGAGCCCCTCTCCACCGCTTCCACCGCCTACCGAGCCGCCCTCGACGTGATCCGCGCCGTCGAGCCGCGGGTGGCCGACGCCATCGGCCAGGAGGTCGCCGACCAGCGCGAGATGCTCAAGCTGATCGCCTCCGAGAACTACGCCTCCCCGGCCACCCTGCTGGCGATGGGCAACTGGTTCAGCGACAAGTACGCCGAGGGCACCGTCGGCCGCCGCTTCTACGCCGGCTGCCGCAACGTCGACACCGTCGAGTCCCTCGCCGCCGAGCACGCCCGCGAGCTGTTCGGCGCCCGGCACGCCTACGTCCAGCCGCACTCCGGCATCGACGCCAACCTCGTCGCCTTCTGGGCCGTCCTCGCCGACCGCGTCGAGGCTCCCTTCCTGGCGAAGACCGGCGTCCGCCAGATCAACGACCTCTCCGACGCCGACTGGGCCGAGCTGCGCCAGGCATTCGGCAACCAGCGGATGCTCGGCATGTCCCTGGACGCCGGCGGCCACCTCACCCACGGCTTCCGCCCGAACATCTCCGGCAAGATGTTCGACCAGCGGTCCTACGGCACCGACTCCTCCACCGGCCTCCTCGACTACGAGGCCCTGCGCGCCACCGCCCGCGAGTTCAAGCCGCTGATCATCGTCGCCGGCTACTCCGCCTACCCCCGGCTGGTGAACTTCCGGATCATGCGGGAGATCGCCGACGAGGTCGGTGCCACCCTCATGGTCGACATGGCGCACTTCGCCGGGCTGGTCGCCGGCAAGGTCCTCACCGGCGACTTCGACCCGGTCCCGCACGCCCAGATCGTCACCACCACCACCCACAAGTCGCTGCGCGGCCCGCGCGGCGGCATGGTGCTGTGCGACGACTCCCTCAAGGACCAGGTCGACCGCGGCTGCCCGATGGTCCTCGGCGGCCCGCTCCCGCACGTCATGGCCGCCAAGGCCGTCGCCCTCGCCGAGGCCCGCCAGGACTCCTTCCGGGACTACGCCCAGCGCATCGTCGACAACTCCCGCGCCCTCGCCGAGGGCCTGATGCGCCGCGGCGCCACCCTGGTCACCGGCGGCACCGACAACCACCTCAACCTGATCGACGTCGCTTCCTCCTACGGTCTCACCGGCCGCCAGGCCGAGGCCGCCCTGCTGGACTCCGGGATCGTCACCAACCGCAACGCCATCCCGGCCGACCCCAACGGCGCCTGGTACACCTCCGGCATCCGCATCGGCACCCCCGCCCTGACCACCCGCGGTCTGGGCACCGCCGAGATGGACGAGGTCGCCGGTCTCATCGACCGCGTCCTGACCGCCACCGAGCCCGGCACCACCAGCAAGGGCGCCCCCTCCAAGGCCCAGCACGTCCTGGACCCGAAGATCTCGGACGAGATCTCCCGCCGGGCCACCGACCTGGTGGCCGGCTTCCCGCTGTACCCGGAGATCGACCTCGGCTGACCCCCGGCCGGCCGCCACGGCCGGCTCCGACACGGCGGTCCGGCGTCTCCTGCCGGGCCGCCGTGGGCCGCTCCGGCTCCCGCGCCCGGCAGCGCCCGCCACCAGTCCGTGCCGGCGCCCGCCGCCGAGGTCGCCCCGACGGGCGCGGTGCCGGTGCCCGTGGCCGTGCCGCCGCTCCCGTCCGGGCCTGCGGCGGCTCCGTCGTCCGTCCCCAGGGCGCCGGACAGAGGCCCGTGGTCCCGGAGCCCTCATCGACGACGCGGCCCCCCTCCCGCGTCCTCGCACTCTTGTCCCACCGCCCGGCCGCGACCGGTTCCCACCCGTTCCCGGCCAGTTCCGGAGCGGTCCGCGGAACCTGAGAGAATGGTGAGCATGGCTTCTGACCGACCCCGCGTGCTCTCCGGAATCCAGCCCACCGCAGGCTCGTTCCACCTCGGCAACTACCTGGGCGCCGTCCGCCAGTGGGTGGCCCTCCAGGAGACCCACGACGCGTTCTACATGGTCGTCGACCTGCACGCGATCACGGTCCCGCAGGACCCGGCGGAGCTGCGCGCCAACACCCGGCTCGCCGCCGCCCAGTTGCTGGCCGCCGGCCTCGACCCGGACCGCTGCACGCTCTTCGTCCAGAGCCATGTCCCCGAGCACGCCCAGCTCGCCTGGATCATGAACTGCATCACCGGCTTCGGCGAGGCCGGCCGCATGACGCAGTTCAAGGACAAGGCCGCCAAGCAGGGCGCCGAGCGCGCCTCCGTCGGCCTGTTCACGTACCCGATCCTCCAGGTCGCGGACATCCTGCTGTACCAGGCCCACCAGGTCCCCGTCGGCGAGGACCAGCGCCAGCACATCGAGCTGACCCGGGACCTCGCCGAGCGCTTCAACGGCCGCTTCGGCGCCACCTTCACCGTGCCCTCGGCGTACATCCTCAAGGAGACGGCGAAGATCTACGACCTCCAGGACCCGACGGTCAAGATGAGCAAGTCGGCGTCCACGCCGAAGGGCCTGATCAACCTCCTGGACGAGCCGAAGACCACCGCCAAGAAGGTCAGGAGCGCCGTCACCGACACCGACACCGTGGTCCGCTACGACGTCGGGAACAAGCCCGGGGTCAGCAACCTCCTCACCATCTACTCCACCCTGACCGGGGCGGGCATCGGCGAGCTGGAGGAGAAGTACGCGGGCAAGGGCTACGGTGCGCTCAAGACGGACCTCGCCGAGGTCATGGTCGAGTTCGTGACGCCGTTCCGGGAGCGGACCCAGCAGTACCTGGACGACCCGGAGACGCTGGACTCGGTGCTGGCCAAGGGCGCGGAGAAGGCGCGGGCCGTGGCCGCGGAGACCCTTTCCCAGGCGTACGACCGCGTGGGCTTCCTGCCCGCCAAGCACTGAGCGGCGCCCGGAGCGCCGCACATCACTCCGGTTGCGCCTGCCCCGGGCACGGTCGTGGCCGTACAGTCGATTGACAGGTGGCCGTGTCGGCGGCCGCCTCCGCCGGCACCAAGGACAGGAGACGACGTGGGGACCGTAACGATCGGCGTGTCGATCGCGGTCCCGGAGCCTCACGGCAGCCAGCTCCAGGAGCTGCGCGCGGGCTTCGGCGACGCCGCGGCTCACGGTATCCCCACCCACGTCACCCTGCTGCCGCCGACGGAGGTCGAGGCCGCGGCGCTGCCCGCGATCGAGGCGCACCTGGCGGAGGTGGCGGCGGCCGGGCGGGCCTTCCCGATGAAGCTGTCCGGCACGGGCACCTTCCGGCCGCTGTCGCCGGTGGTCTTCGTCTGCGTGGTGGAGGGCGCCGAGGCGTGCGCCTGGCTGCAGAAGCAGGTCCGGGACGCCTCCGGCCCCGTCGCGCGGGAACTGCAGTTCCCGTACCACCCGCACGTCACGGTGGCGCACGGCATCGAGGAGGCGGCCATGGACCGCGCCTTCGAGGAACTGGCCGGCTACCAGGCCGAGTGGCCCTGCACCGGCTTCGCGCTCTACGAGCAGGGCGCCGACGGCGTCTGGCGCAAGCTGCGCGAGTTCCCCTTCGGCAACGCGGTCGTCCCGCCCCAGACCGGCCGCGCGGAGCGGGACACCCTGCCCACGCGTCACTGAACGACAGGCGCTAGACGGGCAGCTTGCGGAACACCCCGCGCGGGAGGTGGCGCAGCGCCGACATCACCACGCGGAGGGCGCCGGGCACCCACACCGTCTCCGAGCGGCGCCGCAGCCCCAGCTCGACGGCGGCGGCCACCGCCTCCGGAGTGGTCGCCAGGGGGGCCTCCTCCAGGCCGGCGGTCATCTTCGAACGGACGAACCCGGGGCGTACGACCATGACGTGGACGCCGGTGCCGTGCAGCGCGTCGCCCAGCCCCTGCGCGAAGGCGTCCAGGCCGGCCTTGCTGGAGCCGTAGATGAAGTTGGCGCGGCGGGCCCGCTCCCCGGCGACGGAGGAGAGCACGACCAGCGAGCCGTGGCCCTGGGCCTGCAGGGCGCGGGCGCTGACCAGGCCGGCGCAGACCGCGCCGGTGTAGTTGGTCTGGGCGACCCGCACGGCGCTGACCGGCTCCCGCTCGTCGTGCGCCTGGTCGCCCAGGATGCCGAAGGCGAGCAGCACCAGGTCGATGTCGCCTTCCGCGAACACCTTGCCGAGGACCCCCTCGTGGGACCCGGGGTCGAGGGCGTCGAAGGCGACGGTGCGGACCTCGGCGCCGAGGCCGCGCAACTGCTCCGCCGCCTCGTCCAGGGCGGGGGAGGGGCGGCCGGCCAGCCAGACGGTGCGGGTGCGGCGGGCGATCAGACGGCGGGCGGTGGCCAGCGCGATCTCGGACGTACCGCCGAGGACGAGCAGGGACTGGGGCAGGCCGAAGGCGTCCTTCATGGCGGTCTCCTAGAGGTCGAGCCGGCGGGACAGGTCGGAGGTGAAGACCCCGCGCGGGTCCAGTTCCGCGCGCAGGGCGCGGAAGTCGTCCAGGCGCGGGTACATCGCGGCGAGCAGTTCGGGCCGCAGCCGGGAGTCCTTGGCGAGGTAGACCCGGCCGCCGGCCGCCGCGACCTCCTCGTCCAGCCCGTCCAGGAAGGGCCCGAGGCCGGGCAGGTTCGCCGGGATGTCCAGGGCCAGCGTCCAGCCGGGCACGGGGAAGGACAGCCAGCCCGGGTCGGCGTCCCCGAAGCGCTTGAGGACGGCCAGGAAGGACGGGCAGCGGTGCTCGGCGATGCGGTGCACGACGCGGCGCAGGGCGTCCTCCTGGCCGTGGCCGACGACGAACTGGTACTGGACGAAGCCGCCGCGGCCGTAGATCCGGTTCCAGTGCGGGACGCCGTCGAGGGGGTGGAAGAAGGCCGGGATCGACTGGAGCCGGCCGGTACGCGTGCGTGGCGCCTTGCGGTACCAGAGTTCGTTGAACAGGCCCACGGTCGTCCGGCTGAGCAGCCCCTCCGGCACGTACGAGGGCGCGGCCGGGAGGCGGGAGGGATGGAAGGCCAGGGGGTCGCGCCGGGCGCGGGCGCGGCGCGGCAGGGCGTCCAGGGGGGCGTGCTCGCCCCGGGTGAGCACCGCGCGGCCGGTCGCCGCACCGCGGGCGAGCAGGTCGATCCAGGCGACCGAGTAGCGGTAGCGGTGGTCGGTGGCGGCCAGGCGGGCCATCAGGTCGTCGAGGTCGCCGGCGCGCTCGGTGTCGACCCGCATCAGCGAGGTCTGCACCGGCTGGAGCCGCACGGTCGCGGTGAGGATCACCCCGGTCAGGCCCATCCCGCCGGTGGTGGCGTCGAACAGATCGGTGCCGCGCGGGACGACGTGGACCCGGCCGTCGGCCGTCAGCAGCTCCAGGGAGACCACGTGCCGCGAGAACGAGCCCGAGACGTGGTGGTTCTTGCCGTGGATGTCGGCGCCGATCGCCCCGCCGACGGTGACGTAGCGCGTGCCGGGGGTGACCGGCACGAACCAGCCGAGCGGCAGCAGCAGCCGCATCAGCGTGTGCAGGGAGACGCCCGCGTCGCAGAGCACGGTGCCGCCCTCGACGTCGATGGCGTGGATGCGGTCCAGGCCCGTCATGTCGAGCACGGACCCGCCCGCGTTCTGCGCGGCGTCGCCGTACGCCCGGCCCAGGCCCCGGGGGATGCCGCCGCGGGCCCCGCAGTCCCGGACGGCGGCGACCGCCTCCGCGTAGCTGCGCGGGCGGACCAGACGGGCGGTGGTGGGGGCGGTGCGGCCCCATCCGGTGACGGGAACGGTGTCGGCAGACATGGCGGTGACCGTATCGTCACTATGTGTTTGATCCGTTCTGAAACATCCGCGTCATCCCCGGAATGGGTGATTAATGGGATGTCGCTCAATAATGCCGGAGTTTTGCCCGACTTCCGGTGCTCCGGGCGTGAACAGTGAGTCCACATGAACATGGACCACCGGATCGTCTCGGCGCTCGCGGCGTGCGGCGGCGACCCGCGCGTGGCCGGTGCCGCCCGCGCCCTGTCCTGGGCCGGGGAACACGGGGCGCTGTGGCTCGCGGCGGGCCTCGCCGGAGCCGCCGTGGACGGCGCGCGGCGCGGCGCCTGGCTGCGCGGCACCGCCCTGACCGCGGGCGCCCACCTGGCCAGCATGGGTGTGAAACGGGTCGTACGCCGTCCGCGTCCCGCGCATGTCCGGCCGCTCGTGCGGACCGCCGGCCGGCACTCCTTCCCCAGCTCGCACGCCACCTCGGCCGCCGCCGCCGCCGTCGCGTTCGGCGGGCTCGGGGTGCGCGCCGTCCGGCCGCTGGCCGGGGCGGTCTGCCTGTCCCGGCTGGTGGCCGGCGTCCACTACCCCTCGGACGTGGCGGCCGGTGCCGCCCTGGGCGCCCTCACGGCCCGCCTGGGCGCCGACTGGATGCGGGGAGGCGTCCGTGGCTGAGACGGCCGTCCTGCGGCAGCGCACGCCCGAGCGGCGGCGGTCCGCGCCACCGCCCAGGGGCGGCCTCCTGGGCGGACTGCTCAGGACCGCGCGCCCCCGGCAGTGGATCAAGAACGTCCTGGTCGTCGCCGCCCCGGCCGCCGCCGGTGAGCTGTTCTCCCGTCCCGCCCTGGCCCAACTCCCCCTGGTGTTCGTCCTGTTCACCGCCTGCGCCGCCGCCGTCTACCTGGTCAACGACGCCCGCGACGCCGACGCCGACCGCGCCCACCCGGTCAAGCGGCACCGCCCGGTAGCCGCCGGACACGTCCCCGTCCCCGTCGCGTACGCCGTCGGCGGCGCCCTCGGCGTCCTCGCGCCCGTGTGCGCCGCCCGGCTCTGTCCGCCCGCGGTCGCCGCCCTGCTGGCCGCCTACCTCGTCATGCAACTGGCGTACTGCCTGGTCCTCAAGCACGTCCTGGTCGTCGACCTCGCCGTCGTCACCACCGGCTTCCTGATGCGGGCGATGATCGGCGGGCTCGCGCTCGGCATCCCGCTGTCCCGCTGGTTCCTGATCACCACCGGCTTCGGCGCGCTGTTCATGGTCTCCGCCAAGCGCTACTCCGAGGCCGTGCAGATGGCCGGGAAGGCGGGCGCCACACGCGCGTTGCTCACCGAGTACACCACCGGCTACCTCCGCTTCGTCTGGCAGCTCGCCGCCGGTGTCGCCGTCCTCGGCTACTGCCTGTGGGCGCTGGAGGAGGGCGGCGTCCCGCACACCGGCCTGCTGCCCTGGCGGCAGCTCTCCATGGTGGCGTTCATCCTGGCCGTCCTGAGGTACGCCGTCTTCGCCGACCGGGGCACCGCCGGCGAACCCGAGGACGTCGTCCTGCGCGACCGCGCGCTCGTCCTGATCGGCCTGGTGTGGGGGGCGATGTACGCCCTGGCGGTGGCCAATTGGTGACCGGCCGCCGGGCGGGCGCGGGCCACCGCCGGGAACTCCTCGGCTTCGCCGCGGCCGGACTGCTCGCCTACGCGGCCGACCTGGGCCTGTTCACCCTCCTGCGCGGACCGGCCGGGCTCGGCCCGCTCACCGCCAAGGCGCTCTCCTTCGTCGCGGGCTGCACGGTCGCGTACGCCGGCAACGCCCTCGGCACCTACCGGCACACCCGCCCCCGGGGCCTGCGCCCGTACGCCGTGTTCTTCGCGGTCAACGCGGCCGGGGCCGCCGTACAACTGCTCTGTCTGGCGGTCGGCCACTACGGCCTCGGGTTCACCTCGCAGCGCGCCGACACCGTCTCCGGGGCCGGGATCGGCATGGCGCTGGCCACGCTTCTGCGTTTCTGGGGCACAAGGACTTTGGTGTTCCGCACCACCGAGCCCGACCGGGACGACCGGAGCGACCGGGACGACCGGAGAGGCCGGTCATGGAGCGAGCGGACAGGGGGCAGGGTCGGATCATGGACTGGCTGAAGAAGCTTCCCGTGGTGGGGCCGTGGTTCGCCCGGCTGATGGCCACGCACGCGTGGCGGTCGTTCGAGCGGCTGGACCGGGTGAAGTGGTCGCGGCTGGCCGCCGCCATGACCTTCACGAGCTTCGTCGCGCTGTTCCCGCTGCTCAGCCTGGCCGCCGCGATCACCGCCGCCACCCTCAGCGAGGACCAGCAGAAGCAGGTCCAGGACAAGATCGCCGAGCAGATCCCGGGCATCGCCGACCAGTTGAACATCGACGGCCTGGTGCAGAACGCCGGCACCGTCGGGGTGATCGCGGGCGCCCTGCTGCTGTTCACCGGGATGGGCTGGGTCGACGCGGCGCGCGGCTGTCTGCGCGCGGTGTGGGAGCTGCCCGACGAGGAGGACAACCTCCTCATGCGCCGGGTGAAGGACGCCGGCATCCTGGTCGGCCTCGGGGGCGCCCTCCTGGTGACCCTCGCCATCTCCACCGTCGCCTCGGCGCTGGTCGGCTGGATCATCCGCCGGCTCGGCATGGACGAGGGCGGCGTCGGCGGCGTCCTGCTCTACATCGCCGCCTTCGCCGTCGCCGTGCTGGCCGACTTCCTCGTCCTGCTCTACGTCCTCGGGCTGCTGCCCGGTGCCGAGCCCACGCGCCACCGCCTGATGGTGGCCGCGCTGCTCGGCGCGCTCGGCTTCGAACTCCTCAAGCTGCTGCTCAGCAGCTATATGCAGGGCATCGCCGCGAAGAGCATGTACGGCGCGTTCGGCGTGCCCGTCGCCCTGCTGCTGTGGATCAACTTCACCGCGAAGCTGGTCCTGTACTGCGCCGCCTGGACGGCGACCGGCAGCAAGGAGAGCGAACTCAGGGGCGGGACCGGCGGCGTACCAGATCCGGCAGCGGCCACCGGCGGTTGACCAGGAACGCGGCGCCCGCGAGCAGCACCAGCACCCCGCCCGCGATGGCCAGCGCCGTCCCCGCGCCGGAGCCGCCGTCCGAGGCGCCGGCCACCGGCCGGGTGCCCGCGGTGCCGGTCGCGTCCGCGGAGCCGCCGCCCGCCTGGCCGGTGGCCCCGGAGGCGGTCGCGCCCGGCCGGGGGCTGGACTGGGCGGCGCTCCTGGGCGGCACCAGCTCACCCACCGGCCGGGCCTTGCCGGCCGCCTTGAAGCCCCAGTCGAAGAGGCGGGCGGTCTCCTTGTAGACCTCGTTGTGCTCCTGCTTCGCCGGGTTCATGACCGTGACGAGCAGCACCTTGCCGTTCCGCTCGGCGACCCCGGTGAAGGTGGCGCCCGCGTTGGTGGTGTTGCCGTTCTTCACCCCGGCGATGCCCTGGTAGACGTCGACGTCCGTGTCGCCGGAGAGCAGCCGGTTGGTGTTCTGGATCTCGAACTCCTCCCGGACCTTCTTGCCCTTCTTGTTCTTCTTCGTCGCACCCGGGAACTTCGCGGAGACCGTCGAGCAGTACTCGCGGAAGTCCTTCTTCTGCAGCCCGCTGCGGGCGATCAGCGTCAGGTCGTAGGCGGAGGAGACCTGGCCCGGGGCGTCGTAGCCGTCCGGGGTGACCACGTGCGTGTCGAGGGCCTGCAACTCCTCGGCGTGCTCGTTCATCTCCGCGACGGTGTTCCGCACGCCGCCGTTCATCGCGGACAGCACGTGCACCGCGTCGTTGCCGGAGCGCAGGAAGACACCGAGCCACAGGTCGTGCACGGTGTACGTCTCGTTCTCCTTGATGCCGACCATGCTGGACCCGGCGCCGATGCCCTCCAGGTCGGACGGCTGGACCTCGTGCTCGGCGGACTTGGGGAACTGCGGCAGCAGGGTGTCCGCGAAGAGCATCTTCATGGTGCTCGCCGGGGCCAGCCGCCAGTGGGCGTTGTGCGCGGCGAGCACCTCGCCGGACTCGGCGTCGGCCACGACCCAGGAGCGGGCGGTGAGGCCCTTGGGCAGCACCGGGGCGCCGCCGCCCAGGTCGACCTGGGTTCCCGCCACGCCGAGCCGGGCGCCGCCGACGGTCGACATGCCCGCCGGGGGCGTGGCCGTCGGGCTCGGGGCCGCCCGCGCGGCGGGCGCGGTGAGCACCAGGGACGAGACGGTGGTCAGGGCGGCGGCGGTGACCAGCAGGGCACGCCCGGCGGTCGTCATGGGTGCGGACACGACCGAGAACGTACCTCCCGTCCCTGTGGACGTCGCCCCCGCCTCCCCACCCCGCACACGGGTCCGGACACGCGGCGGCGATACTGAGGGCATGAAGCTCAGCCGCCCCCTGTCCTGGTTCCTGCTCGCCTTCGGGGTGTGGAGCTGGGTCATCTGGATCACTTTCGTCAAAAACCTGGTCAAGGACGGCAGCGGGCTCGCGTTCGAGGACGGCGACCCCACGGCGTACTTCTGGGTCCACCTGCTGCTCGCCGTCGTCTCCTTCGTATTGGGGACGGTCATCGGGGTCATCGGGTTGCGCGGACTGCGCGCACTGCGCCGCACGTCATAGACGTCACCGGCGTCTCAACTGAGGGGGTACGACGGCATGGTGGTCGTCTTCGCGCTGATCGCGCTGGTCGTGGTGGGCGTGCTGGTGGTGGCGAACTGGTACGTGTGGCGGCGCCTGTTCCACGACACGACCCGGCGCGCGGGCGGTGTGCGCCGGGCGGGCGCGGTGCTGATCGCCGGGGGCTGGGTCCTCGCGGTCGGCGCGCTCGTCGCCGAGCGCACGGGCGCGCCCTTCCGGCTCCAGCAGATCCTGGCCTGGCCGGGCTTCCTGTGGCTGGCGCTGTCGGTCTACCTGCTGCTGGCCGTCCTGGCCGGTGAGGCGGTACGGCCGCTGCTGCGCCGCTTCCTGGAGCGCCGGGCGCGGGCCCGCACCCCGGCGCCCGTGCCGGAGCCCGAGCGGATACCGGAGCCCTCCGGGGGCGGCGGCGCCCGCACCGAGGAACCGGCGGAACCGGCGGAACCGGCGGAACCGGCGCGACCCGAGGACCCCGCCCCCGCCCCCGCGCCCTCCCGCCGTCTCTTCGTCTCCCGGGTGGTCGGCGGCGCCGCCGCCGCGGCGGCCGTCGCGACGGTCGGCCACGGCACCTACGGCGTGCTGAACGGGCCGGCGGTCAAGCGCGTCACCGTGCCGCTGGCGAAGCTGCCGCGGGCGGCGCACGGCTTCCGGATCGCCGTGGTCAGCGACATCCACCTCGGCCCGGTCCTGGGCCGGGGCTTCGCCCAGCGGGTCGTCGACACGGTCAACGCCACCCAGCCCGACCTCATCGCGGTCGTCGGCGACCTGGTGGACGGCAGCGTCAAGGACCTCGGCCCGGCCGCCGCCCCGCTGGCCCGGCTCAGCGCCCGGCACGGCGCCTACTTCGTCACCGGCAACCACGAGTACTTCTCCGGCGCCGAACAGTGGGTCGAGGAGGTCCGCCGCCTGGGCCTGCACCCGCTGGAGAACGCCCGCACCGAACTGCCCCACTTCGACCTCGCCGGGGTCAACGACATCGCCGGGGAGGACGAGGGCCGGGGCCCCGACTACGACCGCGCCCTCGGCGACCGCGACCCGGCCCGCGCCTGCGTGCTCCTCGCCCACCAGCCGGTGCAGATCCACGACGCCGTCGACCACGGCGTCGACCTCCAGCTCTCCGGCCATACCCACGGCGGCCAGCTCTGGCCGGGCAGCCTCCTCGCCGCCGCCGCGAACCCGACCGTCGCCGGCCTGGAACGCTACGGCGACACCCAGTTGTACGTCAGCCGGGGCGCCGGCGCCTGGGGCCCGCCGACCCGGGTGGGAGCCGAGTCCGACATCACGGTGGTGGAGCTGGCGTCGCGCCGGGCGTGACCTCCCCGGGCCCGGTGCGGGCCGGCAGCGTCACCGTCACCGCGAGCCCCTCGCCCGGCGCGGTGCGCACCGTCACCTCGCCGCCGGCGGACCGGGCCGCGCTCTGCACGATGGCCAGGCCCAGGCCGCTGCCCGCGCCGCCGCCGGCCCGGAAGAACCGGTCGAAGACCCGGGCCGCGTCCTCCGCCGCGAGCCCCGGCCCCCGGTCCTCGACGTGCAGCCGGACCACCCCGTCGGACCGCTCCACGGCGAGCCGCACCGGCACGTCCGCGGGGGTGTGCACCCGTACGTTGGCCAGGAGGTTGCCGAGGATCTGCCGCAGCCCGGACTCGTCGGCGCGCACCAGCAGGGCGCCGTCGGCGTGCACCGTGACGGGCCGGCCGGGCTGCTGGACCCGCAGGTCGTCGGCGGCGTCCCGGACCAGGCCGGCGATGTCCACCGGGCGCAGCCGCAGCTCGGGGCGCTGGTCGAGCCGGGCCAGGGTGAGCAGTTCGTCGACGAGCCGGCCCATCCGGTCGCTCTCCGCCAGCACCCGCCCCCAGGCCCGCTTCCGCTCGGCCGGTTCGCGCAGCATGCCCTTGTCGTAGAGCTGGAGGTAGCCGCGGATCGCGGACAGCGGGGTGCGCAGCTCGTGCGAGGCGTCGGCGACGAAGCGGCGCAACTGGGCGGCGCTGCGCTCGCGGGTGCGGTACGCCGACTCCACCTGGTGGAGCATCGAGTTGAGGGCCAGCCGCAGTTGCTCCACCTCGGCGGTGGCCTCCTTGCTGGAGGGCACCCGCCGGGTCAGGTCGCCCTCGGCGATCGCGGAGGAGGTCTCCACCATGTCCTCCAGCGGCCGCAGCTTGCGCCGCACGCTCATCATCGTCAGCCAGGCCAGCAGCCCCAGCAGCACCGTCCCGATGGCCAGGTCGAGCTTGAGGGCCTTGGCGACGCCCGTGTGCAGGGCACCGGTGGAGGTGGCGGTCAGCAGGTAGGTGCCGTCGGCGAGCCGGGCGCCGGTGGCGCGGTAGGGGGCGCCGCGCACGGTGATGTCCCGCGGCTCGGGGTCGGCGGCCAGCGCCCGCGGGTCGTCCACGGCGGCGGCCAGGGCGCGCTGGCCCTCGGTCGGCTCGGAACCGGCCAGCGCGAGCACCCCGCCCCGCCCGTCGGCGGCGGCGAAGATCTGGTCCGGCACCCGCGCCTGGTCGCCCCCGCCCAGGAACCGGTCCCGGACCAGGGCCACCGCGCCGAGCGCGTCGATCTGCTCCAGGGTGAGGGGCGCGCCGCCGAACGACTCCCGGCCGCGGTTCAGTTCGGTGTCGATCTGGTCGATCAGGTAGTGCCGCATGCCCACCAGGCTGACGGCGGTCGCCACCACGATGCCGAGCGCCAGCAGCGCCACGTTGGCCAGCGTCAGCTTGGCCCGCAGCGAGGGGATGCCGCGCGTGCGGCGGGGCCGGCCGGTCCACCGGACGCGGGGGAGCCTCATGCCAGCCCGTATCCGACGCCCCGCCGGGTGGTGATCACGGGCGGCCCGAGGGTGTCGAGTTTGCGGCGCAGATAGCTGACGTAGGTCTCCACGACGGTCGACTCGGGCGGCGCGTGCTCGTACTGCCAGACGTGCCGCAGCAGTTGCTCCTTGGTCACGATCCGGCCGCCGTTGCGCACCAGGAAGCGCAGCAGGGCGTACTCGGTGGGGGTCAGCTCGACCGAGCGGCCCGCGCGGCGCACGGTGTACGTCGTCTCGTCCAGCTCCAGGTCGCCGTAGCGCAGCGGCGGCCGCTGCGGCAGGACGTCGGCGGGGCGGACCCGGCGCAGCACCGCCTGGACGCGGGCGACCACCTCGTCGATGTTGAACGGCTTGGTGATGTAGTCGTCGCCGAAGCCGAGGGCGCCGACTATCTCGGCGGGCGCGTCCCGCGCGGTGAGGAAGACCAGCGCCATCTCCGGGCGCCGGGCGCGCAGTTCCCGCCCCAGCGCGCGGCCGTCGCCGTCGGGGAGCATCACGTCGAGCAGCGCCGCGTCCGGGCGGGTGCCCTCGGCGAGGGCGAGGGCGTCGCGGACGGTGCCCGCGCACATCACCTCGAAGCCGTGGAAGCGCAGGGCGATGGTGAGGACGTCCGCGATGCTCGGTTCGTCCTCCACGACCAGCACGGTGCCGGGAACCGTCGTCATGCCCCCAGTATCCGCGCGGCCCCCGGCGGCCGGGAGCGATGCCGCTTTGGAGTTCCTTGAGAGTCCGGCCCGGGTGGTGTCCCCGCGCGTGCCGGGCCGTCGATTCTGATGCGCAGGACCTGGGGGACCGACCGACGATTTTCTGCGAACGAGGAGTTTGGCGTGGCGGCATTGGCGCGGTGGTGCTACCGGCATCGGCTGGTGGTCCTGTTGCTGTGGTTGGGGGCCCTGTTCGGACTGGGGGCGGGAGGGACGTCGGCGGGCACGGCCTACGCGGACGTCTTCTCCCTGCCGGACACGGACTCCTCGCGGGCGTACGACCTGATGGAGAAGGCGTTCCCGCAGAGTTCCGGCGACACCGACACGGTGGTGTGGAAGGTCGACGAGGGCTCCGTGCGGGACGAGGCCGTACGGTCCCGGATGGAGCCCGCGCTGCGGGACATCGGCAAGATGAAGGGGGTCGGCCGGGTCAGCGACCCGTACGGCCCGGACGGCGCGGCCCAGGTGAGCCGGGACGGGCGGATCGCCTACGCCCAAGTCACCTTCACCGAGCAGGCCAACGCCGTCGACAAGGCGGTGATCGAGGACCTGGTGGAGCGGGCCGAGGACGCCGAGGGCGACGGACTCGCCGTGGAGCTGGGCGGCCAGGCCGTCGCCCGCACCCAGGAGCCGCCGATGGGCACCGCCGAGCTGGTCGGCATCGCCGCGGCGGCCGTCATCCTGTTCCTGGCCTTCGGGTCGGTGTTCGCGATGCTCCTGCCGATCCTCACCGCCGTCGCGGGCGTCGGCACCGGCATGATGTCCACGATCCTGCTCAGCCACGTCACCGACGTCCCCGAGGTGGCCCCGCTGCTCGGCTCGCTCATCGGCCTCGGCGTCGGCATCGACTACGCCCTGTTCATCGTCACCCGGCACCGGCGCGGCATCCAGCGCGGCGCGAGCCCCGAGGAGGCGGCCGTCACCGCCCTCAACACCTCCGGGCGCGCGGTGCTGTTCGCGGGCGGCACGGTCTGCATCGCGCTGGCCGGGATGCTGGTGATGAACATGCGCTTCCTGGACGGCGTGGTCATCGCGACCTCCCTGACCGTGGTGCTCAGCGTGCTCGCGGCCACCACCCTGCTGCCCGCCCTCCTCGGGCTGCTCGGCATGCGGGTGCTCAGCCGCCGGCAGCGGCGCAGGCTGGCCGCGGCGGGACCGGAGCCGAAGGAGACCACGACCGGACTGGCGGCCCGCTGGTCGGCGTGGGTGCAGCGGCGTCCGCGCGGGACCGCGGCGGTGGCCGTGGTGGTGATGGCGGTGCTCGCCATCCCGGTCTTCTCGCTGCGGCTGGGCGCCACCGACCAGGGCAACCAGCCGGCGTCCACCACGACCCGGCAGGCGTACGACCTGCTCGCCGAGGGCTTCGGCCCCGGCTTCAACGGCCCGCTCCAGGTGGTCGTCGACGGCGGCGACGCCGCCGGGCTGGCGCGGGCGATCGAGGGCGTGGACGACGTCGCCCAGGTGGCCGCCCTGCCGCCCGCCGGCGGCGTCTCGGTCATCCAGGTGGTGCCGGCCACCTCACCGCAGTCCGAGGAGACCGACCGGCTGATCGACCGGTTGCGCGACGACGTGATCCCGGAGTCGGGCACCGAGGCGTACGTCGGCGGGGTGACCGCCGTCTTCAAGGACTTCGCGTCGGTCACCGGGGACCGGCTTCCGTACTTCGTGGCGACGATCATCGCGCTGGGCTTCCTGCTGCTGCTCGTCGCGTTCCGCTCCCTGGTGGTGCCGCTGACGGCAGCCGTGATGAACCTGGTGGCCGCCGCCGCGTCCTTCGGCGTGCTGGTGGCGATCTTCCAGTGGGGCTGGGGCGCGGAGGCCCTCGGCTTCGGCAAGGAGGGGCCGATCACCTCCTTCCTGCCGGTCATCATGCTGTCGCTGCTGTTCGGCCTGTCGATGGACTACCAGGTCTTCCTGGTCAGCCGGATGCACGAGGAGTGGGTGCACACCAAGGACAACGCCCGCGCGGTGCGCGTCGGCCTCGCGGAGACCAGCCGGGTGATCAACTGCGCCGCCCTGATCATGATCAGCGTGTTCTCGGCGTTCGTGCTCAGCGGCGACACCGAGGGCGCGATGGCGGGCATCGGCCTGGCCGCGGCGGTCGCGCTGGACGCGTTCATCCTGCGCACCGCGCTGGTCCCGGCGGCGATGCACCTGCTGGGCCGGTCCAACTGGTGGCTGCCGGCCGGCCTGGAGAAGCGGCTGCCGCACCTGGCGGTGGAACCGGCGGAACAGACGGCGGAGCGGCCGGCGGCGGAACCGGCCGCCGGACAGGGCCCCGCCTCCGCCGTCCACGGCTTCGTCCGCACCGCCGACGGCGACCCGGTCGAGGGCGCGGCCGTCACCCTGCTCTCCGCGAGCGGTCGCCGGGTCGACCGGGTCACCGCCCTGGCCGACGGCTCCTACATCCTGTCGGTCCCCGCGCCGGGCACCTACCTGCTGGCCGCGACCGCCCCCGGGCACGGCTCCCGCGCCGCGCGGGTCGTCGTGGCCGACGGCCCGCTGACGTACGACCTCCAGCTCGCCGACGAGGGGGCGGACGCCGTCAACTGACCACCGGGCCTCCCGCCCGCCCCGCCCGCCCCGCCCGGTCCGGCGGGGCGGGCGGGGCCGCGCCGGTCAGGGAGCCGTGCCCCGGCCCGGGTCCGGCATGAACTTCGTCATACCCGGCAGGAAGTCCGTGAACAGCTCGTGCACCTCGCGCACCAGCGGACGCAGCACCCGGAAGCGGGCCAGCACCACGCCCCGCGCGGTGAGCCGGGCACCGCGCTCGGCGAGCCGGTAGCTGCGCTCGCGGCCCTCGGTCCGGTCGAAGATCCAGTACAGGACGAGCCCCATCTGCGCCAGCCACATCAGCTCGGGCAGGATGTCCGCCAGCTCCTCGGGCACCTTGGTCCGGGCCCCGGCCAGCACCGCCCGGTGGACGCTGATCGCCTCCACGCGGGCGTGCTCCGACTCCGGGGAGAACGGGCTGAGCGGGCTGTCCGGGTCGGCGGCGTTCTTGAAGAACTGCACCGCGAACTCGTGGTATGGCGTGGCGATGTCCAGCCACACCTTCAGCACGCCCGCCAGCCGGGCCTCCAGGTCGCTCTCCCGGGCGAGGATGTCCCGGACCGCCTCCTGGTGCTCGGCGGCGATCCGGTCGTAGAACCCCTGGATCAGGTGTTCCTTGCCGGCGAAGTAGTAGTAGGCGTTGCCGACGGAGACCCCGGCCTCCTGGGCGATGGCCCGCATGGTGGTCTTGTCGTACCCCCGCTCCCGGAACAGCCGCATCGCCGTCTCCAGGATCAGGGCGCGGGTCTGCTCGGACTTGCTGGGCGGGGTTCCCTCACCGGGACCGTCGTTCATGACTGGCACGGAAGCAGAGCCTAGGGCCTGTCGTTCGGATCACGCCGCGGACGTGGGGTCCGGCACGCGCGCCTGCGGCATTGTCGTCACTCGCCGACTCCCCACGCTCGGCCGCGCTCGCGCGGGGGGAACCCCCATCGCGTCGGCTCCCTCCGCCGCCTTGCCTCCGCACGCGCCGGACCCCGCTCACCGGCGCGACGACGACGCGGCCGGTTTCCCGCGACCCGGTCCGGGCGGCAGGCCCCGGCCACCGCGGGCGGTGTCAGGGGCGGCGCCCGAGCTGCGGTCGTTTGGTGTAGTCGGTGAGCCCGGTGACATTGCCCCACGGGTCGGCGAACTCCACGGTCCAGCCGGTCACCGACTTGAAGGGCCCGTCGTACAGGTCGAGCCCGGCGTCGGTGAGCGCCTTCGCGGCGGTGCGGGCGTCCGGCACCTCCAGCCACACCCGGGGCGAGGGCCACGGCGGCGGCCGGTGCCCCAGCCCCTCCTCGTGCCGCAGCAGCACCCCGGGCGTCTCACCGCCGACCTTCAGCAGCGCGATCCCGCCCTCGTCGAACCGGAACCCCACGGCGAACCCGGCCCGCTCGTAGAACTCCACGGCCTCACCGAGGTCCCCGACCGGCAACAGCACGTTGTCGAAACCGAGAAGCTCGTACGACTCGTCATCTGACATGGCGTCAGCGTAAGCCGATGATCGCCCGCAACCGGTCATTTCCGGTGCCCAGCACGCCGAAGGCCCCGCTTCCGGCGGAAACGGGGCCTTTCGGGCAGGGTGTCGACCGGAGTCAGAAGCGGCGCGTGATCAGCGCCCGCTTGACCTCGGCGATGGCCTTCGTCACCTCGATGCCCCGGGGGCAGGCGTCGGTGCAGTTGAAGGTGGTGCGGCAGCGCCAGACGCCGTCGCGGTCGTTGAGGATCTCCAGCCGCTGCTCGCCCGCCTCGTCACGCGAGTCGAAGATGAAGCGGTGGGCGTTGACGATGGCCGCCGGGCCGAAGTACTGGCCGTCGTTCCAGAACACCGGGCACGAGCTGGTGCAGGCGGCGCACAGGATGCACTTGGTGGTGTCGTCGAAGCGCTCGCGGTCCTCGGCCGACTGCAGGCGCTCGCGGGTCGGCTCGTTGGTGTCCTTCGTGATCAGGAAGGGCATCACGTCCCGGTACGCCTGGAAGAACGGCTCCATGTCGACGACCAGGTCCTTCAGGACCGTCAGGCCCTTGATGGGCTCGACCGTGATCGGCTTCTCCGGGTTGATGTCCTTGATCAGCGTCTTGCACGCCAGGCGGTTCTTGCCGTTGATCCGCATCGCGTCCGAGCCGCAGATGCCGTGCGCGCAGGAACGGCGGAAGGTCAGCGTGCCGTCCAGGTCCCACTTGATCTTGTGGAGGCCGTCGAGGACGCGTTCCTTCGGGTCGATCTCGAGCTGGAAGTCCTGCCAGGTCGCCTCGGCCGCGACCTCCGGGTTGAACCGGCGGACGCGGAAGGTGACGGTGATGTAGGGGGAGTCGGCGAACCCGGGCTCGGGCGTGCCCGCCGCGTCCGCCTTGTCCAGAACTGGGGTAGCCATCAGTACTTACGCTCCATCGGCTGGTAGCGGGTCTGGACGACCGGCTTGTAGTCGAGACGGATGGACTCGGTGCCGTCGTCGCCCACCTCGCGGTACGCCATGGTGTGGCGCATGAAGTTGACGTCGTCGCGGTTGGGGTAGTCCTCGCGGTAGTGACCGCCGCGGGACTCCTTGCGGGCCAGCGCGGAGACGGCCATGACCTCGGCCAGGTCGAGCAGGTTGCCCAGCTCCACGGCCTCCAGGAGGTCGGTGTTGAACCGCTTGCCCTTGTCCTGGATCGCGACGTTCCTGTACCGCGCCCGCAGCTCGCCGATCTTCTCGACCGCCGTCTTGATCGTCTGCTCGGTGCGGAACACCATGACGTTGGCGTCCATGGTCTCCTGCAGCTCGCGGCGCAGCTCGGACACCCGCTCGTTGCCGGTGGAGGTGCGCAGCCGCTCGATCTGCTCGACGACGAGGGACTCCGGGGCCTCCGGCAGCTCGACGTACTCCGCCCGCTGGGCGTACTCCGCGGCGGCGATGCCGGCCCGCTTGCCGAAGACGTTGATGTCGAGCAGCGAGTTGGTGCCCAGCCGGTTGGCGCCGTGCACGGAGACACAGGCGACCTCGCCGGCCGCGTACAGGCCCGGGACGACGGTGGTGTTGTCGGAGAGGACCTCGCCCTGGACGTTGGTCGGGATGCCGCCCATCGCGTAGTGCGCGGTGGGCTGGATCGGGATCGGGTCCGTGTACGGCTCGATGCCGAGGTACGTACGGGCGAACTCGGTGATGTCCGGGAGCTTGGCGTCGAGCTGCTCCGGCGGCAGGTGGGTCAGGTCCAGGTAGACGTGGTCGCCCTCGGGACCGCAGCCGCGGCCCTCGCGGATCTCCGTGTAGATGGAGCGCGAGACGACGTCACGGGAGGCGAGGTCCTTCATGACCGGCGCGTACTTCTCCATGAAGCGCTCGCCGTCCTTGTTGCGCAGGATGCCGCCCTCACCGCGGGCGCCCTCGGTGAGCAGGATGCCCATGCGCCAGATGCCGGTCGGGTGGAACTGGAAGAACTCCATGTCCTCCAGCGGAATCCCGCGCCGGTACACGGCCGCCTGGCCGTCGCCGGTCAGCGTGTGCGCGTTCGACGTCACCTTGAAGAACTTGCCGGTGCCGCCGGAGGCGTAGATCACGGACTTCGCCTGGAAGACGTGGATCTCGCCGGTGGCCAGCTCGTAGGCCACCACGCCGGCCGAGCGCTTGACGCCGTCGACCTCGGTGATGAGCTGGTCCAGGACGTAGAACTCGTTGAAGAACTCCACACCCTCCTTGACGCAGTTCTGGTACAGCGTCTGGAGGATCATGTGGCCGGTGCGGTCCGCGGCGTAGCAGGACCGGCGGACCGGGGCCTCGCCGTGGTTGCGGGAGTGGCCGCCGAAGCGGCGCTGGTCGATGGTGCCGTTCGGGGTCCGGTTGAACGGCAGGCCCATCTTCTCCAGGTCGAGGACGGAGTCGATGGCCTCCTTCGCCAGGATCTCGGCGGCGTCCTGGTCGACCAGGTAGTCACCGCCCTTGACCGTGTCGAAGGTGTGCCACTCCCAGTTGTCCTCCTCCACATTGGCCAGCGCGGCGGCCATGCCGCCCTGCGCGGCGCCCGTGTGGGAGCGGGTCGGGTAGAGCTTCGTCAGGACGGCCGTGCGGCTGCGCTTGGTCGCCTCGATGGCGGCCCGCATACCGGCGCCACCGGCGCCGACGATGACGGTGTCGTACTTGTGTACCTTCATGATTCTCGCAGCCCCGTGCCTAGCGGATGTTCGGGTCGAAGGTGAAGATC
Source organism: Streptomyces sp. NPDC000134 (assembly GCF_042899225.1). NCBI lineage: Bacteria > Bacillati > Actinomycetota > Actinomycetes > Kitasatosporales > Streptomycetaceae > Streptomyces > Streptomyces sp. NPDC000134. The sequence goes on along the minus strand of NZ_JBIAZN010000003.1, from coordinate 46,470 downwards.
ACCAGCGTGCCCAGCAGGATGGTGAACACCGTGGCGGTGTAGAGCAGGCCCTTGAGCCACAGGCGCGTGTTCGGGCGCTCCGCGTAGTCGTTGATGACCGTGCGCAGGCCGTTGGCGCCGTGCAGCATCGCCAGCCACAGCATCAGCAGGTCCCAGACCTGCCAGAACGGCGAGGCCCAGCGGCCGGCCACGAAGGCGAAACCGATCTTGGAGACGCCGCCGTCGAGCACCAACTGGATCAGCAGGTGACCCAGGACGAGGACGACCAGCACCACGCCGGACAGGCGCATGAACAGCCAGGCGGCCATCTCGAAGTTGCCGCGGGTGGACTTCGGCGACTTCTTGGTGCGCTTGCGCGGGGGCTCGATCAGCGGCGCGGGGTTGTCGACCGTGTAGACGGAGGCACCCTCGACGGGGCCGATTCCGGAGGCGGTGGAGTCGGTCGTGACTGTGTTTTTCGACATGAGTACGCGTCAGCTCCCGAACAGTTCACGAGCGGCGTGGCCGAGGACGGGGTAGATCGCCCCGAGCATCAGCACGACCCAGAGGGCGACGACGGTCCAGAGCATCTGCTTCTGGTAGCGGGAACCCTTGATCCAGAAGTCGACTGCGATGACGCGCAGACCATTGAGCGCGTGGAAGAGGATGGCGGCGACGAGGCCGTACTCCAGCAGCGCGACGATCGGCGTCTTGTACGTGGCCACGACCTTGTCGTAGGCCTCGGGGGAGACACGCACGAGAGCGGTGTCCAGCACGTGAACGAACAGGAAGAAGAAAATGAGGACGCCGGTGACTCGATGAGCCACCCAGGACCACATTCCTTCCCGGCCGCGGTACAGCGTTCCAGCCGGCACGGAAGTTTCCTCCGGGAGCGGGGATTGGGGCCGCGCCGGCTTCTCTGTCGGTCGGGCCCGGCCGGGTATGGTCCACCGGCCCCCAGCATCGTAGCGACGGTTGCCTGCGGCGCTTACGGCGGGCCTACCGGTGTGATCAAACTTGCACCGAAGGGGGGTACGGTCCGGGTGGCTTGTGCTATTTGCCGGGTCTGTGGCCGTCGGTGGCCGCTCGCGCGGTTCCCTCCGCCCACAGGGCGCGGCTCAGCCGGCCCCTCGCCAGGCGGCGGAGTTCCTCCGCGGTGACCGTCCGCTCCTCCTCCGGATCGTTCGCCAATCGTGACCGGATGGCGGTCAGGGCGTGGTCCAGGGCCTCGGACCGGGGCACCCCGTCGAGACAGATGACGAACACGTGTCCGAATTTGGACTCATAGGCGGCGTGGGCCGCGCGCAGGGCCGTGCCGGCCACCGCGTAGGTGTCCCCGGGCAGGCCGGGCAGGGTCTCCGCCGCCAGCGCCTCGGCCAGGTCCTCGACGGTCAGGTCGTAGGCCGCCTCGTCCGCCGCCGCCAGCAGGGTGGTGAGGTCGGGGTAGGGCCGGTGGGCGGCGACGCTGCGGGCCCAGCGGTGACTGTGCAGGCAGGGCAGCAGGGCGCGGACGGCCTCGTCGGGCGGCGCGGCGTTGAAGCGGTCCAGTGCGGGCCGGGTGACCGGCGTGGCGCGTGTTTGCGGCGGCACGGGCGCGGCGACTCGGCCGGGGAGATCTGGAAGGCGGTGCGCAGGCAGCGTGGGTCCTCGTGGGCGTCACGTGTGGGTCGGCAGTGGATTGTGTGAGAGCTGTGGCGTCACGTTACCGAGTGGGAGCATGACATGTCCGTGCGACACCCGAATATCACCCGAACGGAAGAGTTTCGGAACATGTGGTGGACGCCTGTCCGGGGTAACGGACTTAGGTTGGCGTCGTGAGCAGCCACGGGCGCCGGACGCCGGCGCGGAAGACGGGACAGCGGGCCGTGATCGCCGGCACGGCGGTCGTCGCGCTCGGCACGGGCCTGGGCGTGTGGGCCTCCGGCGACGGCGGCCCGGCGGGCCCGGCGCGGTCGGCCTCCGACGGCGTGTCCGCGGCGCCGCCCGCCGCGACCAGCCCCTCCCCGAGCCGCTCGTACGCCCTGTCCGGCGAGCCCCGCACCATCCCCTCCGTCCGCGAGCACACCCCCGCCCGCGGCCCCGGCTGGCGGCCCGAGCGCGCCCACCGGGTCGTGGTGGACGGCAGCGGTCTCGCCGACGAGGGCCGGCTGCTCGCCGGCGAGCTGGGGCTGACGTACGCCGGGCAGCAGGACGACCGGCGGGCCGGGGACGTGCGCCTGGAGCTGGACAAGGGCCGGGGCACCGGCGCCGAGTCGTACACCATGACCGTGCGGGACGGGCGGGTGACCGTCAGCGGCCCCGCCGAGGCGGGTGTCTTCTACGGCACCCGGACGCTGAAGCAGGCGGTCGAGAGCGGCGGGGCGGCGCCCGAGGGGGTCGTGAAGGACGCGCCGGCCAAGCCGCGGCGCGGGTTCATGCTGGACATCGCCCGCAAGCACTACTCGGCCGACTGGATCGAGGACCGAATACGCGAGCTGGGCGACCTGAAGTACAACGAGCTGGGGCTGCACTTCTCCGACGACCAGGGCTTCCGCATCGAGTCCTCCTCGCACCCGGAGATCGTCTCGGCCGACCACCTGACCAAGGCCCAGGTCAGGAGGATCGTGGACCTCGCCGCCGCGCGGCACCTCACGATCGTCCCCGAGATCGACTCGCCGGGGCACCTCGGTGCCGTCCTCGACGCCCACCCCGACCTGCAGTTGCGCAACGCGCGGGGCGCGGCGACCAAGGGCGCGATCGACATCTCCGAGCCGGGCGCGGCCGAGATCGTGGACGACCTGATCGACGAGTACGCCGACGTCTTCCCGGGCGGCCGGTGGCACCTCGGCGGCGACGAGTACCAGGCGCTGACCGTGTCCGACCCGGCCGCCTCCTACCCGCAACTGGCCGCCGCGGCCCGCGAGAAGTACGGCCCCGGGGGCACCGTGGAGGACCTCACCACCGGCTGGCTCAACGACCGCGCCGCCACCGTCCGGAAGAACGACCGCACCCCGCGCGCCTGGAACGACGGCTTCTTCCGGGGCACCGCCGTCAAGGCCGACGACGGCATCGAGGTCGCGTACTGGACCGGCAAGGAGATCGGCGCCCGGCAGCCGTCGGAGTACCTCGCCGAGGGCCGCGAGGTGCTCAACTACAACGACGAGTTCCTCTACTACGTCCTCGGGCAGCCGCAGACCTTCGTCTATCCGACCGGGCAGCGCATCTACGAGCAGTGGACCCCGCGGGTGATCCGGGGCACCGAGGCGGTCGACGCCAAGTACGACGACCAGATCCTCGGCGGCTCCTTCGCCGTCTGGGGCGACATCCCCGGCGCCCAGACCCAGGCCCAGGTCGCCGAGGGCATCAGGCTGCCGCTCGCGGCGACCGCCCAGAAGCTGTGGGACCCGGACGCGCCCGAGCTGTCCTGGGCGCGGTTCAAGGCGCTGGCGGACAAGCTGAGCTGAACCGGGGCGCACCCCGCGGGAGGGCCCCGCGCGGCCGCCCCGAACAGGGTGACGAATCGATGGCCGCCGACGCTCTTGGGGTGTGACGACTTCGACGAGTGCGACGACAGCACAGCGGGACCCCAGGCCCACGGCCGCCGCCCGGCCGGCGCGGTGGGCGGCGGACGCGGTGGCCGCCCTCCGCGAGGGCGCCCGGCTGCGCCTGGACTACTCGGCGCAGAGCCTCTGGCGGGTCGACCGCGTGATCGACGGCATCCGGCGCGAGGACGCGCCGTACGCCGCCGTGGAGACCGTGCTGCGGGGCCTGGGCGCCTACGCCGGTGAGGTGATCGTCCGCCAGACCGGCGCCGAGTGGTGGTCGTCCGGCGGCGACCACTGGGTGCGCACCCCGGACGGGCGCCTGTGGGACCCGATGGAGGAGGCCCGCCGCTGCTTCACCGGGGACGGCTCGCTGCGGCTGCTGTGCCGGGATGCGACGGCGGGCGGGTGAGACCGGGCCGGGACCGTACGGGCGTACGGTCCCGGCCCGTCGCCCGGTCAGGGGGTGAGCGTCTGCCCGAGGCGGGCGTCCGACGGCGTGCCGAGGGTGGTCCTGCTGTAGAGCACGGAGTCGGTGAACCCGAGGCCCCGGCTGCCGCTCGGCACGTGCAGCAGGACGCCGTCGGTGCCGTCCTCGCCGTCGGCGCCCAGGGTGAGGTCGGCCCGCCCGTACCCGGACAGGTCGGCGAGGACCACGGCGGAGCCGAGCCGGTCGCCGGTCTCGGTGGAGCCGGGGACGCCGCCGGTGTCCTGGGAGACGGCGACCGAACCGGAGCCGGTGAGGCCGGACGAGCCGCCCTTGAACAGCAGCGCGTTGCCCGCGTCGGCGCGGTCGGCACCGTCGCGGGTGAGGTCCTCGCCGGGGGCGCCGGCCAGGACGTCCGCGTAGCCGTCGGCGTTGTGGTCGCCGGCCGAGACGGAGGTGCCGAGGGCGTCGCCGGACTCGTTGCCGCCGGGGACGGAGGCGGTGTTCTGGTGGATCACCTTCATGCCGGTGGTGGTGAACCCGCTGGAGGTGCCGAACAGCATGGTGAGCTGCCCGCCGGAGACGCCGCCGGACTCGGCGGCCACCGGCTGGCCGATGACCAGGTCGTCGTAACCGTTGTCGTTGAAGTCGCCGGCCGCGACCGACCGGCCGCCCTTGACGGAGATGACGCCGGCCTTGGTCAGGCCGGAGGCCGAGCCCGCGAAGCGGACGACGCGGCCGGTGCCGCCGGTGTCGCGGTAGTTGAGGGCGACGTCGGCGTAGCCGTCCCGGTTGAAGTCGCCGGTCGCCGCGTCGAGGTAGGCGACCGGGCCGGTGGCGGAGGTCAGGGTGCCGTACGTGGTGGCGCCGCCGCGCAGCCGGACGTTGTAGTTGCCGCCCTTGCCGGTGCCGGCCGAGAAGACGTCCGCCTTGCCGTCGCCGTTGAAGTCGCCGACGGTCACGGCGGAGCCGAGCTTCGCGCCGGTGGCGGTGACACCGGTGGTGGTGTACGAGTAACCGGACTTCAGGCCGGGGCCGTACAGCACCGTGACCGAGCCGCGGTCGGCGTGCCCGCTGGTGTCGTCCTCACCGGGGCTGCCGATCACCAGGTCGGCGTATCCGTCGCCGTTGTTGTCGCCCCAGGCGGTGGCGGTGCCGAAGGCGTCGCCGGACTCGGAGGAACCGGGCACGCCCGGACTGTTCTGGGTGAGCGACACCTTCTTGGCGATGACCGGGCCGTCCACGCCGCCGGGCACGACCCGCACGCCGTTCGCCTTCGGCACGCCGGCCACCAGGTCGGTGACGCCGTCGCGGTCGTAGTCGGCGGTGGGCAGGGCGTGCGAGACGCCCGGGGTCTTCGCGAGCGCCGCGATCCGGGAGAGCCTCGGGTAGAGGTTCTTGCCGGGGCAGGCGGTGGCGTTGGTGTCCCGGTGGCCGAAGACCCGGGGCAGCGTGATCTTGGTGCCCTTCTCGACCAGGTTGCCGTCCTGGCCCTTGGGGCTGCCGGAGGTCAGGGTGACCTTGCCGGTCGGGTCGATGCCGTACATCCCGAACTTCCACGCCACGATCCGCGCGATCGCGTCGAGGGCGGCGCGGCTGGGCCGGGCCGACTCGAAGTTGCCGAGGTAGGAGATGCCGACGGTGTTGGTGTTGAAGCCGACGTCGTGGGCGCCGGTCACCGGGAGGTCCATGCCGCCGCTGCGGCCCTCGAAGATCTGGCCGCAGCGGTCGACGAGGAAGTTGTAGCCGATGTCGTAGTAGCCGCGGGCGAAGTGCTCCTGCTGGATGGAGCGCAGCCGGGCCCGGGACTGGGCGCAGGACAGGGTGTTGTCGCTGTCCATGCCGGTGTGGTGGACGACGGCGGCGTCGATCTTCGTGCCGTAGCTCGGCGTGCCGTCGTACTCCGTGGAGGCGCCCCATTCGGCCTGCGTGATGACGGGGGGCTTGACGACCGTCGAGGGGCGGGGAGCGGGGACCGTGGAGGTCGGGGACGGGGTCGGGGACGGCGGCGCGGAGGTGACCGGCGGGGTCTGCGTGGTCGCGGGGGACTCGGGGGTCGCCGGGACCTCGGGGCTCACCGGGGTGTCCGGGACCCCGGTCGGCTCGGGGGCCGAGGGCGGCTCGGCGGTCGCCGGGGGCGTCCCGGGGTCCGTGGCCGGGTCCGTCGTCTCCGCCGCGTACGCGGCCGGTTGCGGGCCGCCCTCCGGGTCGGTGCCCGGGTCGAGCAGCTTGACGTCCATGCCGGCCGGCTGGCCGCCCGCCTCCTCGCCGTCCGCCGTCACCACGCGCACCTCGATGCCGTCGGCGTCACCGGTCCACAGCGAGCCGGTGCCGCCGCGGGCGGCGGCGCGTTCGCCCTCGGCGCCGTCGGCCTGGTTGGGCTCGGTGTCCAGCGGCTGCCACGGGGACCAGTCACCGCTGTGCAGGTCCCGGGTGCGCACCTCGGGCGTGCCCTTGGCCTTGGCTTCGGGGTCGTCCCAGGTCACCAGGACCGCGCTGAACCGGCCGGTGGTCCGGCGCTCCAGGCCCTTACGGCCCCCGCCCTCGCTGTGCAGCTTGACGGTGCGGATGGTGGGCTCGCGTTCCGCACCGCCCCGGCCGTCCGCCGGCGCCGGCTGGTCGGCCACGGCGTACGTGACGACGCCCGCCGTGCTCAGTACCACGGCCCCGGCCGTCAGCCAGGCCCGCCCGCGCAGACTGAGCGGTCTGTACGCATGGGTCCTGCGAGGACTCAATTACCCCACCCCTAGGAAGAAAACGTGTTCGCGTCACCTGTCACAGTAGGCCCACAGGTGTCATTGACTCAGCGTCAATCATCGGCCAAACGTCACCCGTGGTGACGGCCCGCGCCGACGCGGCCCGCGCCTGTGACACTTCCGCGCGCCCTGACGCTGAGGACCGTGGGGGACAGGGGCACGACCCGTCGTGCCGCACGGAGGCGGGCTCGCCCGAGCGCGCCCGCAGTCTCGGCACGGACGAGGACGGTTCTTGGGCCAGGGAGGGGAACTCCGTCGCGCACCCGCGTACGACGGGGAACTGGGGGCGGCCGTCGCGCGTGCCCAGCAGGGGGACGAGGCCGCCTTCGCGGTCGCGTACCGGATCGTGCAGCCCGGTCTGCTCGGCTATCTGCGGGGGCTGGTCGGAGACGACGCCGAGGACGTGGCGTCCGACGCCTGGCTGGAGATCGCCCGGGACCTGGGGCGGTTCCGGGGCGACGGGGCGGGCTTCCGCGGCTGGACGGCGACCATCGCCCGGCACCGGGCCCTGGACCATCTGCGGCGCCAGCGGGTACGGCCCCGGGCCTCGGCCCTGGAGCGGGACCTGCTGGACCTGCCCGGCCCGCACTCCACCGTCGACCAGGTGCTGGAGTCGCTGTCCACCGAGGCGGCCCTGACCATGATCCGCGCGCTGCCCCGGGACCAGGCGGAGGCGGTACTGCTGCGGGTCGTGGTCGGCCTCGACGGGCCGGGCGCGGCGCGGGTGCTGGGCAAGCGGCCGGGGGCGGTGCGGACGGCCGCGTACCGGGGGCTGAGGAGGCTGGCGGGGCAGCTCGGCGCCGACGGTGTGACGGATGAGCCGCACCGGACGCTGGGGGAGTCGACATGACCGGCGCCGGGAACGGCCCGGCGGGCGAGCCGGAACGGGAACGGACAGGGGCGGCGGACATGGCTGGACGGCACGGCGGACCCGGCCCCGCCGACCGCACCCCGCTGGAGTCCCTGCTCGCCACCGCCCTGCGCGCCGACGCCGCCGGCACCGAGGACCGCGCCCTGGCCGCGTTCCGGGACGCCCGGGACACGGGGGCGCACCGCGCGGCACGCACCCGGCGCCGGGACGACTGGCGGCCCCGCCGTCCCGCCCGGCGGATCACCCTGTCGGTCCTGGCGGCGAGCCTCACCCTGGGCGGCGTCGCCTACGCGGCGATCGACGCGGGCCGCGGCCCGGCCGCCGAGGACCCCGGCCGGCACCCCGACCGGCCGTCCGCCTCCGCGTCGGCCGCCCCGGCCCCGGCCCGCCCGTCGCCCTCCCGGACCGCCGCCCAGCCCGCCCCGGACGCCCCCGCCGAGACCACCGCCGCACCGGACCGGCCGGCCCCCGCCCAGGACACCGAGGCCCACTGCCGCGCCTACGAACGGCTCCCGGACCGGGCCCGCGACGCCACCGCCTGGCAGCGCCTGATCGAGGCGGCGGGCGGCGCGGACGAGGTCGCCGCGTACTGCGCCCGCCTGACGGCACCGCCCGCTCCCCGCACCACGGCACCGGGCCGCCCGACGGACCCCGGGAAGCCGGGGAGGACACCGGCCGAGGACCACCCCGGACGGAGCGGCGACAACGGCAGAAAGAAGTGATCCCGGCCCACGGCCGAGGCAACGGCCGGGGCCGCCACCCTCAGTCCGATAAAGCTGGACAGGGTGTCTGACCAGGCGCTTTGTCGGCCACACCGGACTCTTCCCGAAAGCGTCAGTGAGGGGTGTCCGCGGCTTTGTCGAATGCCTCCCTGTGTCGTTCGACTTCGGGGAGGTGGTCGGCGGTCCAGGAGCGCAGGATCGAGAAGGGCTCCTCGAGCGTGCGGCCCAGCGGTGTGATCCGGTACTCCACAGCAACGGGGCGTTGCACCAGTACCCGGCGCTCGACGAGGCCGTTGCGTTCCAACCGCCGCAGTGCCTGCGTCAGCGATTTCTGAGTGACCCCGTCGAGCTCTCTCTTCAGCTCGTTGAAGCGTCGCGGCTGCCGGCACAGCGCGGCCAGCAGCAGATGACCCCACTTGTCCAGCAACTGATCCAGGAGTTCGCGCTGCGGGCCGACGATGGTCTCGTGACCGGCCCGATCTTCGCGGATACCAGGTTCCTTTGAAGTACCTGCCATGCACCAGGTATACCAGAGATACCGGCAACCCAAGGGAATCCCATGACCGAAAAGTCCCTGCCCAGCCTCGATCTCAAGCGCCAGGACGGAGTGCTGTGGGTCTCGATCGATGTTCCGCCCGTCAACCTGATGACGGCGCAGCTCATGCTCGACCTGGACGCCGTCGCGGCATCGGCCGAGAATGATCCCGATCTGCACGTCATCGTGGTCCAGAGCGCTGATCCGGAGTTCTTCCTGGCGCACGGCGACCTGTCGTTCGTGGAGGACCCCGCGACCTACGCCGCCCTCCCGGTCGCGGAGGAGACGCTTGCCGGGACCGGCCCGATGATGCGGCTTCATGAACGCTGGCGGCGTCTGCCTCAGACCACCATCGCCAAGGTCGCGGGACTCGCCCGTGGCGGCGGAGCCGAACTGGTCTCCAGCCTGGATCTGCGGTTCGCGGCCCTTGAGACTGCGGCGTTCGGCCAGTTCGAGGCGCTGATCGGCATCGTCCCCGGAGCCGGTGCAACTGCCCACCTGCCCCGCCTCGTGGGTCGCGCTCGCGCTCTCGAGATCGTGCTGACAGGCGGGCTCGTCGACGCGGCGACCGCCGAGCGGTGGGGTTGGGTGAACCGAGCCCTGCCCGCCGCAGAACTGGATGAATATGTCGAGTGGGTCGCACTGGCCATCGCGTCTCTGCCCGACGGTGTCCGCGCCGCGGCTGTCGAAGCGATCGACGCGGCCGACGGCACGCTCGAGGACGCGCTGCGCGCGGAAAACCGCCTGCTCGGCGAAACGTTCACTCCCGCGTCCGGAGAGCTTGCTCGGGCAGCGCTCGCGGCCGGGGTTCACACGCGCGAGGTGGAGCTGGACCTCGAAAAGGTGCTGCGCGCGAACCTCGTCCGACGTTCGTGACGAATCTCGGCCCTGCGCGGGTGGAGCGCGGAAGTTGTCCGCACGGTCCGTTCGGTAGCGGCCCTGCGAGGCATCGTTTCAGGCACTGCGTGAGAACGTGAGCCGGAGAGATCAAGACAACTCAGGGAGCTGACAAGTCGAGTCGTCTGCCTGACGTGGTCGGGGGTACGTCGCGGGATTCGTCATGGAGGTGTGCCGGCCGGCTGCGGGGGCGGGGTCGTCGCGGTGCGTCGATGCGCGCTGGGGCTGATGCCGCGGATTCGTTTGAACGCCGCGCTGAACGCGAACGCGTCGGAGTACCCCACAGCGCGGGCGATCTCCGCGACCGTCGCCGTCTCGCGTTCGGTCAGCAGGTCCGCCGCGAGCGTCATCCGCCAGTGGGTGAGGTAGGTCAGCGGCGGTTCGCCGACCAGTTCGGTGAACCGCTTCGCCAGCGTGGCCCGCGACACCCCGGTCCGGCCGGCCAGCGAGGCGACCGTCCACGGCGCTGCCGGTTCCCCGTGCAGGAGACGCAGCGCGCCGCCGACCACCGGGTCGCGCCCGGCGGAGTACCAGCCCGGCGGAGTGCCGCCGGGCCGGTCGAAGTACCCGCGCAGCGCGCACACCAGCATCCAGTCCAGCAACCGGTCGAGGACGACCTGCTGGCCCGGCGTGTCCGCGGCGACCTCGGCGGCGAGATGTTCCCACACGGGGTCGGGCCCGCCGCCGGACTCCACGCGCAGGACGACGGGCAGGGCGCCCAGCAGCCGGCGACTGATCTCGCCGCGCACCGGGTAGGCACCGACGACCAGGGTCGTCGTGTTCTCCCCGCCGCTACCGGCGTCGTGCCAGCCCAGCCGGTAGCGGGTCCCGCCCTGCTCGGGCGTCGAGCAGAACGCGCCGCAGTCGACGGGTTCGGCCCGGGTGCCCACCTCGTCGACGAAGAGGAACGGCGCGGGGCCCCGCACGATCACGGTCTCGCCGACGCCCAGACGCTCGGGCGGGCGGCCCTCCGGCACGATCCAGCCGCCTCCGCGCAGGACGGTGCACAAGGTCAGCGGCGCGCCGTCCACGAAGCGCAGCGACCAGGGCGGGGTCAGGGTCGAACTGCCGAACAACGAGCCCTGGGCCCGTACTCCGCGCAGCAGGTCGCCGAAAGCATCCACCCGCCAACAGTAAACGCTTCAGACGATCACCCAGGTGATCTGGCCTATCACCCATGGAATCGTCCGGGTGTGTGCCGTTGACTCGCTGTCATGAGCAACGGCGGCGGCGGAAGCCTGGCGGTGCTGAACCCCGCGGGCCCCGGCCCGGCGTACCGGGCTCCGGAGACGGAGCACCGCACGCCGTCCTGCACCCCCACACCACTTGCCGACATCCGTTCTTCACGCAACTGGAGCCATCGATGCATACCCTGCTGGTCGCCGCCAACCCCGACCCCCGGTCCCTGACGCATTACGTGCTGGAAAGGCTCGAAGCAGCGCTCCGGCCCGGTTCGGTCGAGATCGCCGACCTGGCCGAGGAGGGGTTCGACCCCCGGTTCACCCCGGCGGATCGCCAGGCGTACCACGACGGCGGCGACTACCCGGCCGACGTCATGGCCGAGCACCGTCGTCTTGAGCGCGCCACCGATCTCGTGCTGGTCTTCCCCGTGTACTGGTGGTCGATGCCCGCGCTGTTGAAGGGGTGGATCGACCGTGTCTTCGTCAACGGCTGGGCCTTCGAACACTCCCCGACTTCGGGCCTGCGGCCGAAACTGCAGGGCCTCACCACACATCTCCTGCCCATCGCCGGTGACGACTCCGGTGCGTACGAGCGCCACGGATACGAGAGCGCACTGCGGACGCAGATCGAGCACGGCATCGTCGACTACTGCGGCAGCCGGCGCGGCTCCACAGCGTTCATCCACCGATCCGAACAACTCGGCTCCGAGGCCACGGTGCGCGGTGTCGACCGTGCGGTGCGGACCATCAGCGAAGCCATCCATGCTCGCCCGGCCGGATGATCCGCAGAAACCGGGACGGATACCGGCCGCGGACGGACAGGATGCCTCCGGGCGGTCCGCAGGACATGCCGGGCAAGTCAGTGCCCGGTGGCGGGCCACCCGACGAAGGCGATCGTGAGGCACCACTCGCCGGGCCGCACCGGTAGAAGCCACGGCAACGGCCGGGGCCGCCACCCCCCACAGGAGAGGCCCCGGCCGTCGCGCGGCACGGACCGCGCGGCGGCCCGTACTTCCTACAGCGCCACCCCTGCGTTTTGTGTCACACCTCACCGCGTCACGGCTTAGTTGCAGGTTGTACGGCCAGGAGTACGGCCATGGACGGGGAGCGGTTTCAAGACGTAACGTGCCTTTCGCGCCGGTGTGCGGAGGGCGGTGCCCCGCCCCGTCCCGCGGTAGACCACCGTGGGCCACCCGAGGCGGATCAAGCGCAGAGGAAGGCGCGGGCGGTGCTGGGGGACGACGCCGAGCTGACCGCCGCGGTGCGCGCGGCACAGGACGGGGACGAGACCGCGTTCCGGACCGTGTACCGCGCGGTGCATCCGCGGCTGCTGGGCTACGTACGGACGCTGGTCGGCGATCCGGACGCCGAGGACGTGGCGTCCGAGGCGTGGCTGCAGATCGCCCGGGACCTGGAGCGGTTCGACGGGGACGCGGACCGGTTCCGCGGCTGGGCCGCCCGGATAGCCCGCAACCGCGCCCTGGACCACATCCGGATGCGCGGGCGCCGCCCCGCGACCGTGGGCGACGAGACCGAACTGACCGGCAAGCCCGCCCTCTCCGACACCGCCGGCGAGGCCATCGAGGCGCTCACCACCGGCACCACCCTCTCCCTCATAGCCAGGCTGCCCCAGGACCAGGCCGAGGCCGTCGTCCTGCGGGTCGTGGTCGGCCTCGACGCCAAGACGGCCGCCGAGACGCTGGGGAAACGTCCCGGTGCCGTCCGCACCGCCGCCCACCGCGGCCTGAAGCGGCTGGCCGAACTCCTCGGCGAGGATGCGGAATCGGCCGGCGCGCTCGGCGCGCTGCCGGCCCAGCGAGAACCGCGCGGCCGCGCGGCGACGTCCGCCACTGTGACGCATACGCGTGCGCGGACGCAGAAGGACATGTGATGGCCGACGAGCAGGACAGGTGGCTGGACCGCGAAACGGCGGAGCTTTTGCTGCGCGGGGAGCCACTGGAGGCGGTCGACCCCGCGGTCCGCGACCGGGCCGAACGGCTCGCCTCGGCCCTCGCCGCGCTGTCCGCCCCGACCCCGCCGACCAGCGGGGAACTCCCCGGCGAGGCCGCCGCGCTGGCCGCCTTCCGCGAGGCGCGCGCCGAATCGTCCGGCGCCCCGGACGCCGTGTCCGGCACCCTCGGCCGGGGCGCCCCGCGCCGGGCCCTGGACGCCGGACCGGTCCGGATCGGCGGGCGCGACGACGATGCCCGGCGCCCGCGCCGGACCCGCCCGCTGCGGCTCGGGCTGGCCGCCGCGCTCACCGCCGGCATGGTCGGCGGGGCGGGTATCGCGGCCGCAACCGGAGCCCTGCCGACGCCCTTCGGCGACCGCGGCGCCCCGGACCCCGCCGCCTCCGTCTCCACCGCCGCCACCCCCGGCCGCCCCCTGTCCTCCCCGTCGCCCCGGACCACCGCCCCGCGCGACGAGGCCGGCACGGGACGCGGCACCGGCGCCCCCGGCGCGGCGGACGCCCCCGGTGAGCGCGACCGCGCCGACGCCTGCCGCGACATCCGCGCGGGCAAGGAGCGCGACGCCCTGCGCGAACACGCCCTCCGGAAGGCGGCCGACGGCCCCTGCGAGCAGCAGGAGCAGAAGCAGCACAAGCAGAAGCAGCACAAGCAGAAGCAGCACAAGCAGCCGGAGAAGACCGAGAAGCCGGACAGGCCCGAGGGCACGGACAAGAAGGGCACGTACGAGAACAAGAGGGGCACGTACGAGAAGGGGAAGGGCGCCGAGGGGAGGGACAACAAGGAGAAGGGCGGCCACGGGAACGGCGAGCGGGAGAGCCGGGGCCACGGCCACCACGGCGGCAGCGGGCAGCGCGACCGGTCCGGGAGCGACGACCCGGACGCGGGCGACCGCGCTGACGCCCACCGTTCCGACCACCGCCCCGCGGCTCCGCACACCCCTTCCGACCAGCACGGTTCCCCGCGCGGAAAAAAATCCTCGGCCAGGGAGTGACACTTTCGGCCGTCCCGGCGCAGTACTGGGTGAGCCGACTGGTCATCGGCTGTCGCACCGAGCCTGGGTTCCCCCCGTACCCGCGGCTCGTGCACATCGGCGCGGGCGGGACATGTTCCCCCGGTCCCGCCCGCGCCCCCCTCGCCCCTCCGGCCACGCCGGTACGGCGGCCGTCACTGGTACACGACGACCTTGTCACCGGTGCGGACCTGCGCGTACAAACCGGCGATCGCCGCCTCGTCCCGGACGTTGACGCAGCCGTGCGAGGCACCGGCGTATCCCCGGGCCGCGAAGTCGGACGAGAAGTGCACGGCCTGGCCGCCGCTGAAGAACATGGCGTACGGCATCGACGTGTCGTAGAGCGTCGACCAGTGGTCGCGGGACTTCCAGTAGACCTCGAAGACGCCGTCGCGGGTCGGCGTGTACCGGGAGCCGAAGCGGACCGCCAGCGTCGCCACGGTACGGCCGTCGATCATCCAGCGCAGGGTGCGGCTGGTCTTGCTGACGCACAGCACCCGGCCGGTCAGACAGCGCGGGTCCGGCGCGGCGGCGGGCTGACCGCCCATCAGGTACAGGTCCCAGTAACCCGGTTCGCGGGTCATCGCCCGCAGCCTCTCCCAGGTGACCCGGTCCGTCCGGCCGGTCCTGGGCAGGCCGCGCTTGCCCTGGAAGCCGCGGACCGCGCGCTCGGTCAGCTCGTCGTAGGTCCCGGTCGGACCGTCGTACAGCCAGGCGATCTGGCGCAGCCGGGCCTGGAGTTCGCGGACGTCCCGGCCGGTGTCGCCGGGGGACCACAGGACGGCGGGCGCGGGTTCCGCGCGGCGCGGGGAGCCGGTGTCCCGCCGACCGGGGTCCGGCGCGGGGTGCGGGGTCCGGGCCGCGGGCGAATGGCTCGGCAGTTCGAAGCGGATCGGTCCGCGCGGCTTGCCGTCCGGGCCGGTGGGCTGCACCGTGCAGCCGCAGACCACCGCCACGGCCAGGACCAGCAGCGCGGCCGGCCTCCTCCCCGTGCCCCGCATCGCGCCCCCCGATCGCCTCGCCGGTGTCACCCCTCATGCTTCCCCGCCCGGCACACGGCGTTAACGGAACGGCGCGGTTGTGTGTGACCCGGACCGCGACAATGCTGTGAGCAAGGTCCCAGCGTGCTCCCCTCCACCGGGTGCGCGCGGCGCCGCTACAGTCCGACGAGAGGTCGGACCGTACCAGCCGGTAACCAGTGAGTAACTGCTCAGCGGGAGGCAACCACACATGGCGCGCGAGTCGGAGTCCGGACTGCCCATCGAGCCGGTGTACGGGCCCGACGCCCTCGCGGGCTGGAACCCGGACGAGAAGCTGGGCGCGCCGGGCGCCTACCCCTTCACCCGGGGCGTGTACCCCTCGATGTACACGGGACGGCCCTGGACGATGCGCCAGTACGCCGGTTTCGGCACGGCGACGGAGTCCAACGCCCGGTACAAGCAGCTCATCGCCAACGGCACGATGGGCCTGTCGGTCGCCTTCGACCTGCCCACCCAGATGGGCCACGACTCCGACGCGCCGATCGCGCACGGCGAGGTCGGCAAGGTCGGCGTGGCGATCGACTCGATCGACGACATGCGGGTGCTGTTCGACGGCATCCCGCTGGACAAGGTCTCCACGTCGATGACGATCAACGCCCCGGCCGCCCTCCTGCTGCTGCTCTACCAACTCGTCGCCGAGGAGCAGGGCGTCGGCGCGGACGAGCTGACCGGCACGATCCAGAACGACGTGCTGAAGGAGTACATCGCGCGGGGCACGTACATCTTCCCGCCCAAGCCCTCGCTGCGGCTGATCGCCGACATCTTCAAGTACTGCCGGGCCGAGATCCCGAAGTGGAACACCATCTCGATCTCCGGCTACCACATGGCGGAGGCCGGTGCCTCGCCCGCGCAGGAGATCGCCTTCACCCTCGCCGACGGCGTCGAGTACGTGCGCACGGCGGTCGCCGCCGGGATGGACGTGGACGACTTCGCGCCCCGGCTGTCGTTCTTCTTCGTGGCCCGGACCACGATCCTGGAGGAGGTCGCCAAGTTCCGCGCCGCCCGCCGGATCTGGGCGCGGGTGATGAAGGAGGAGTTCGGCGCGGAGAACCCCAAGTCGCTGATGCTGCGCTTCCACACCCAGACCGCCGGGGTGCAGCTCACCGCGCAGCAGCCCGAGGTCAACCTGGTCCGGGTGGCCGTGCAGGGCCTCGCCGCCGTGCTCGGCGGCACCCAGTCGCTGCACACCAACTCCTTCGACGAGGCCATCGCCCTGCCCACCGACAAGTCCGCGCGGCTCGCCCTGCGCACCCAGCAGGTGCTCGCCTACGAGACGGACGTGACGGCGACCGTCGACCCCTTCGCCGGGTCGTACGTCATCGAGAGCATGACCGACGAGGTGGAGGCGGCGGCGCTGGAGCTGATGCGCAAGGTCGAGGACCTCGGCGGCGCGGTCAGCGCGATCGAGCACGGCTTCCAGAAGGGCGAGATCGAGCGCAGCGCCTACCGGATCGCCCAGGAGACCGACTCCGGCGAGCGGGTCGTGGTCGGCGTCAACCGGTTCCAGTTGGACGAGGAGGAGCCCTACGAGCCGCTCCGCGTCGACCCCGCCATCGAGGCGCAGCAGGCCGAACGTCTCGCGCGCCTGCGCGCCGCGCGAGACCAGCCGGCCGTCGACGCCGCCCTGGCCGCGCTGCGCAGGGCTGCCGAGGGCGAGGACAACGTGCTGTACCCGATGAAGGACGCGCTGCGCGCCAGGGCCACGGTCGGCGAGGTGTGCGACGCGCTGCGCGGGGTGTGGGGGACGTACGTGCCCTCGGACGCCTTCTAGGCCGCCCGGACGCGTTCCGGGCCGCCCGGACGCGTTCCGGGCCCTCGGACCCTCGTGCGAGACTCCTTTCCATGTTCGGCGTCATCGACCTTCCCACCTATCTCGCGGGCCTGATCCTCATCGTCCTGCTGCCCGGCCCCAACTCGCTGTACGTGCTGTCCGTCGCCGCCCGCCGCGGGGTGCGCGCCGGGTACCGGGCGGCGGCCGGGGTCTGGTGCGGGGACGCCGCGCTGATGACCCTGTCGGCCGCCGGGGTCGCCTCGCTGCTCCAGGCCAACCCGCTGCTGTTCGGCGTCGTGAAGTACGCGGGCGCCGGCTATCTGACCTGGCTGGCGATCGGGATGCTGCGGGCCGCGTGGGCGATGTGGCGGACCCGGCGCCGGGAAAGCGCCGCCGCCGAGGCGCCGGCGGCGGCCGGCCCCGAGGAGCGGCCGTTCCGCCGGGCCCTGATCGTCAGCCTGTTCAACCCGAAGGCGATCCTGTTCTTCGTCGCCTTCTTCGTGCAGTTCGTCGACCCGGGCTACGCCTATCCGGCCCTGTCCTTCGTGGTCCTCGGCGCCTTCGCGCAGTTCTTCAGCTTCCTGTACCTGAGCGCGCTGATCTTCAGCGGCACCCGGCTCGCCGCCGCCTTCCGCCGCCGCCGGAAGCTGTCGGCGACGGCCACCTCGGCGGCCGGGGCGCTGTTCCTCGGGTTCGCCGCGAAGCTGTCGCTGGCCGGCTCCTGAGGACCGGTCAGGTCAGGGCCACGCGGGCCAGGTAGTCCGCGAGGCCCTCGGCCTCGGCGGAGCCGGCCCAGCCGATGTAGCCGTCCGGGCGGAGCAGGAACAGCCCGGTGCCGTACGCCCGGTGGGCCGCGGCGCGCACCACCCGCACCGCGTCCGGCAGCGCGGGCGCGGCGGTGTCCAGGGCGAGCAGCGTCCAGTGCGGGCCCCGGCACGCGTCGAACACCCGGACGCCGTCCAGTACGGCGTCGGGGGCGCGGTCACCTGCCCGTACCGGACCGTCCGGGGCCGGCCGGGTCTCCCGCGCCAGCGAGGAGTCCCGGTAGCCGAGGTCGAGCTGCGCGGTCGCTTTGCCGCGCCGCACCTCGCCCCGGTGGACGCCGCTGGTCAGCCCGAGCATCTCGGCGGCCACCCGGCGGCGCTCCTCCTCGTAGGTGTCCAGCAGCGCCGGGTCCGCGCCGCCGCCCAGCACCGCGCCCAGCTTCCAGCCCAGGTTGTAGGCGTCCTGGACGCTGGTGTTCAGCCCCTGTCCGCCGGCCGGCGAGTGGATGTGCGCGGCGTCCCCGGCCAGGAAGACCCGGCCCGCCCGGAACCGGTCGGCGAGGGCCTCCCGGGGCCGGAAGTCCGAGGCCCACCGCACCTCCGTCACGTCCTCGGGGGCCAGGTGGGTCCGGGAGGCGACGGTCTTGCGGATGCCGTCGAGGGAGAGGTCCACGTCGGTGCCCTCCGGGAACCGGGCGGTCACCTGGAAGTCGTCGGTCCCGGCCAGCGGGCAGAGGGCGAGCAGGCCGTCGCCGCCCTCGCCCGGCGGGAAGAGGTGCCAGTTCTCCCGGTCCAGGCCGGTGATCCGCACGTCCGCGACCAGCGCGGGCCCCGGGTCGACGGCCCGGCCGGTCATCCCGACGCCGACCGCGCGGCGCACCGCGGAGCGCCCGCCGTCGGCGGCGACCGCGTACCGGGCGCGCAGCGCGGTGCCGTCGCCGCAGCGCACCCGCACCCCCGTGCCGTCCTGGTCGAGGTCCACGGCCTCCCGGCCGAACAGGACCCGCCCGCCCAGTTCCTCCAGCCTGGCCCGCAGGATCTGCTGGGTGCGCCACTGCGGCACCATCCACGGCTCGGTGTACGGGGCCTCCTCGGTCGGCTCGATCGGGTCCCACATGGCGTGTTCGCCGAGCCGCTCGCCGTCCCGCCAGATCATCCCCACCGGATAGCGGCCGCCCGCCGCGCGGATCGCGTCCAGCACGCCGAGGTCGTCGAAGACCTCCATGGTGCGCGGCTGGAGGCCCTTGCCGCGCGAGCCGGGGAAGAGGCCGTCCGCCCGCTCCAGGACCAGCGCGGCGATCCCGCGCCGGGCCAGGTCGATGCCGAGGGCGAGTCCGGTGGGACCCGCGCCGACGATCAGTACGTCCGTCTGCATGCCGCTCCTTAACGTCGTTAAGTGCTCGTTGCCGCAAGGGTGCCCTTAACGTCGTTAAGGTGTCAAGCGCGGGCAGGGTAGGTTGGGCCGGGTGAGCACGGAACGCCGGGCGCCCCTGGACCGCGCGCAGGTCGCGGAGGCCGCCCTGAAGCTGCTGAACGAGGTGGGCCTGGAGGGCCTCACCCTGCGCGCCATCGCCAAGGAGCTGGACGTCAAGGCGCCCGCCCTGTACTGGCACTTCAAGGACAAGCAGGCGCTGCTGGACGAGATGGCCACCGAGATGTTCCGGCGGATGGTCGCCGGCACCGCCCTCGATCCGGCCGACACCTGGCGGGAACGGCTGCTGCGGGTCAACCGGGGGCTGCGCGCGGCGCTGCTCGGCTACCGCGACGGCGCCAAGGTGTTCAGCGGCTCACGCTTCACCGGCTTCGAGCACGCCGGGCAGATGGAGCAGAACCTGGAGCTGCTCACCGGCGCCGGCCTCACCCTCGCCCAGGCCGTGCGGGCGGTCACCACGACATACCTCTACACCCTCGGCTTCGTCACCGAGGAACAGGGCGTCCAGCCCCGCCCGGGAAGCCCGCGCGAGGGCTTCGACCTGGCGGAACGCACCCGGATGCTGGCCGGCTTCCCGCTGAGCGCGGCGGCCGGACCGGAGCTGTTCGCCGACTACGACCGCCACTTCGAGGAAGGTCTGGCCCTGCTGCTCGCGGGGATCGGCGCCCGCTACGGCATCGACTGAGCGCGCTCCCCGCGCGGCCGGGACAGCGCCCCCCGAAGCCGTGGCGTCAGCGGCGTCTCGACGAACCGGTACAGCAGCCAGGCCAGCGCCAGCATCGCCGCGACCGTCAGGCCGAAGGTCGCCGCCGACGGCACGCCCAGCTTCTGGTGCAGGGCGTCGATCAGCACCCAGCCCAGGTGCTCGTGCACCAGGTAGAACGGGTACGTCAGCGCCCCCGCGAGCGTCAGCCAGCGCCAGTCCGCCCACCGCAGCCAGCCCAGCGCGATCGCCGCCACCGCCGCGAAGCCGAACGTCACCACCGCGACGATGCCCAGCGAGGACCGGTAGGAGAAGTCGTCCGGGCCCGCCGGGTGCCACAGCGCCTCCACCGCCTGCTGCTGGCCGACCAGCCAGCTCACGCCCACGATCCCCCAGGCGTACACGTCCCGCCGGTCGCGGTGGACCAGGTACAGGCCGATGCCGCCGACGAACAGCGGGGCGTACTGCGGCATCAGCACCAGGTCCAGCAGCGGCTCGTCGGCCGCGGCGGCGATCACCGCGGCCAGCGTCCAGCAGGCGCAGAACATGATCACGCGCCGCCGGGTCGCGCCGGGCAGCACCACGCACAGCGCGAACAGCGCGTAGAAGCGCACCTCGACCCAGAGCGTCCAGCACACGCCCAGCACCCGGTCGGCGCCCAGCGGCTGCTGGAACATCGTCAGGTTCACCAGCGCGTCGCTCGGCGACACCGCCTGGTAGGCGACCGCCGGCAGCGCGAAGACGGCCGTCACCAGGACGACCGCCACCCAGTAGGCGGGCAGCAGCCGGGCGGCGCGGGAGGCGAAGAACGACCGCAGCGGCCTGCCCCAGCCGCTCATGCAGATCACGAACCCGCTGATCACGAAGAAGATCTGCACCCCCAGGCAGCCGTACGCGAACCACGAGTGCAGCGTGGGGAACTGGAGCTTGGGCGAGCTGCCCCAGGCCGCGGTGATGTCCCCGCCGCGCCCGCCGTAGTGGTACGCGGCCACCATCAGCGCGGCCAGCAGCCGCAGCCCGTCCAGCGCGTGCAGCCGGGGCGCCCGGCGGGCCGGGGCCGGACCGGCGTCCCGGCTCGTGTCCGGGCCCGGGTCCGGCCGCCGGGTCGGTTCGGGCGCCGGGCGGACGGTCGTGCTGGTCACGGAGTTCCCCTCGTCGGACCGGAGGCTGAGGACGCGCTGTGAGCGCCTCAGCACACTAGTCCGAATCACAGGAACGACAGATCGACAGGCCAACGATTCGCCCGGTAGTACCAGTGCGTTCATCCGGACGTCGTTTTTGCTTCCTAAATTCTCCCGACATCCAACATCGCTTGGGAAAAAGCAGAAAAGAAGACCAGGAGTGCCATGACGAGGGTCCAGAACAGACGGTCACGTGCCGGTGGGGGTGAGCTGGACGACTGTCTGCGCGCCTGCGCCGTGCACAGCGGAAAGCTCGTCGGCAGTCTCGACCGCCGTCGTGTGGAACTCGCCGAGCAGTTGCGCAAGCTGCTCGTCGTGTGGGGCACCCACCGCATCGACGCGCCCGCCGCCGCCCCGTCCGGCGCCACCGCGCTGCTCAAGCGGGCCGTGAAGGGCGCCGCGACCCCCGTCGCCGGCACCGCCATCCCGAACGAGCTGCTGGACGCCCTGCTGGCGGTCGCCAACAAGGCGCTGCAGTGCGGGTACGACGACGAGCTGAACCTCGCCCTGGTGATCAGCGACACCGTGCTCGCCCAGCGGAAGAACTCCCGGGCCGGCTGGCGGCTGCGCGCCCGGCTGCTGGAGGCCCTCGGCGAGGAGACCGAAGCGGTCGAGGCGTACGAGAAGTACCTGGGCCTCACCGACGACGACGGCTTCGGTGTCCGCGCCCGCATCGCCGGTCTGCGCGGCGGCGCCGACAAGGAGCGCGAGCTGCTCGGCCTGCTGGCCCGGCAGTGCCCCGCCGCCCGCGACCACGCCCGCGGCGAGGCCACCGACGTCTGGGCCGAGGGCCTGGCCGCGCACGCCGCCGGCGACTGGGCCGCCGCCGAGCCGCGCCTGGTGGGCGCCCTGCTGATCCTCGCCGAGGAGGAGGCCCCGGTCGCCGACCGGCAGCAACTGCTCAGCCAGTACCTGGAGCTGCGCACGGCCGTCGACCACGACCTGACCGCCCTCACCCCGGTCCTCGGGCTCTACGCCGAACAGCGCCGCAGCCGGATGCGCGGCCCGGTCGCCGACCCGACCGTCGGGGGCGTGCGCTGGATCACCCTCGGCGAGTTCCGCAACCAGATCGCCGGCAAGTCGATCTGCCTGATCGCCAACTCCGGGCGGGTCGGCGCCAGTTCCATGGGCGCCGAGATCGACGCCTACGACCTGGTCGTGCGCTTCAACTCGTACAGGATCGACCCCAAGCACACCGGCAGCCGGACCGACATCCACGCCACCATCCACAAGCACGGCTTCAACTGGGACAAGCAGGTCACCACCCGGCTGGTCTTCGGCGGCATCTCCGGCGACTGGAAGTGGTCGCTGCGCAACCGCCTGGTCCCCGGCGCCCAGACGTACCTCGGCGACGAGTCGCTGCGCTGGCCGGTCCGCAACATCGGCCGCCTCGGCGCCGACGTCTGGTCCGGCATCCCGACCACCGGCTTCAACATGCTGTTCCTGCTGGACTTCCTGGACGTCAGCCCCAGGCTCGACCTGATCGGCTTCGACTTCTACGAGAGCGGCGCCTACCGCGTGCCCGAGGCGATGAAGCTGGCCATCACGTCCGTGCACGAATACACCAGCGAGAAGGAATGGGTCATGCAGCGGGCCCAGAGCGTGACCGACATGAGGATATCCCTGCGATGACGACGACCCTCTCCACGCCGGCCACCGCGATACCGGTGACGGCGGCCCACGACATCACCGGCAAGCGCCGCATCGCCTTCGCGTCCTACGTCGACGAGAACTACCTCCCCGGCTTCCTCGTCCTGCTGCGCAGCCTCGCCCTGTCCAACCCGAGCGTCTGCGAGGACTTCGTCGTCCTCTACGACGACCTGCGCCCCGGCTCCATCGCCAAGATCCACGCCCTGCACCCGCGGATCGTGCTGCGCCGGGTCGACGCCGAGCACTACGACTCGTACCAGAAGGGCGACCAGGACAACTACCTGGTCCGCAAGGCGTACTTCATCCTCGACGTCTTCCGCCTCCGCGAGTACGACACCGTCATCACCCTCGACACCGACATGGTCGTCCTCGGTGACCTGGGCGAACTGCTCAAGCTCCGCGAGGGCCTCGCGGCCGTCCCGCAGTTCTTCTACGGGCAGCACAAGCTGAACTCCGGACTCCTCGTCATCCAGCGCGAGTACCTGTCCGACGAGTTCTGCGCCAGGCTCGACGCCACCGGCCGCAGCGGCGACTACGAGCTGGACAAGCACGACCAGGGCATCCTCAACGCCGTCCTGGACGGCGACTTCGTCCGCCTCGACGCCCGCTACAACTTCGTCAAGCGGCGGCTCTCCGGTGACCTGCCGGTGCCGGAGGACACCGCGATCCTGCACTTCACCGGGCGGCACAAGCCCTGGCAGGGCGGCGAGTCCGGGTACTCCCAGGCGGAGGACCGCTGGCGCGAGTTCGAGATGTCCGACGCCGAGTTCCACGCCGCCTACCTCAACTCCTCCGGCGGCCTCCACCACGACCTGCTGGTGCACTTCGGCACCCCGCACGTCAAGCGCACCGGCAACGTCGAGTACGCCCGCAAGGTGGCCGCCGCGCACATCGCGGCCGGCGACTACCAGGACGCCGTCGACATCCTGTCCGGCGTGCGCGTCCCGCTGGACGAGGCATGGCCGCACGAGGTGCTCGGCCACGCCCTGATGAGCGTCTCCCGGTACGAGGAGGCCAAGGCCCAGTTGCTGCTGGCCACCGCCGCCCCCAACCGGGCCGCCACCGCCTACGCCCGGCTCGCCCAGATGGCCTGGGTGCACGGCGACAACGCCGAGGCGCTGAAGTACGCCACGGCCGGCCTCGCCGTCGACCCCACCCACCGCTCCAGCCGGCTGTGGGCGCAGCGCGCGGCCTCGGTGCCCGCGCAGGAGCTGGGCGCCCCCGAGGACCAGCTCGCGCACGTCGCGTTCTACATGGACCGGCAGGGCAACGCCGGTGACAAGCTGCTTCCGGAGACCGTACGGCTCGGTTTCGGCGCGGACACCACCAGCCGGCGCTGGCACCCCGTGCACGCCCACCGCTACTTCGACCGGGCGGCCCTGGAGCGGGTCAACGCCCGGCGCGGACTGGTCATCGGCGGTGGCGGCCTGTTCATCCCGGACACCATGCCCAACGGCAACAGCGCCTGGCAGTGGAACGTCCCCGACGAGCACCTGCGCGCCATCGACGTGCCGATCATGGTGTACGCGGTCGGGTTCAACGCCTTCGACGGGCAGTCCTACCGGGCCGGGCGGTTCCGGGAGAGCCTGCGGCTGCTGGTGGAGAAGTCCGCGTTCTTCGGGCTGCGCAACCACGGCTCGATCGCCAAGGTACGGGCCATGCTCCCCGCCCACCTCCAGGACAAGGTCCGCTTCCAGCCCTGCCCCACCACGGTCAGCCGCCAGTTGGTCCCCGGCTGGACCGACCCGTCGTACCGCGAGGACACCGTCCTGCTGAACGCGGCCTACGACCGGGCGGGCCTGCGCTTCGGGCACGACTACGGGCACTTCCTCGCCGAGATGGCCAAGGCGGTGCGGGCCATCGGCGCGCACACCGAGGTCCGCTGCGTGGCGCACTCGCTGGACGACGAGAAGATCGCCTTCGACCTGCGCCGCGAGCACGGCATCTCGCTGCCGGTGATCCCGATGTACGACTTCGACAACGACGAGATCCGCGACCTGTACGCCAAGACGCGGCTGGTCATCGGCATGCGCGGGCACGCCGGCATGATCCCGTTCGGGGTCGGCACGCCGATCGTCTCGCTGATCTCGCACCCGAAGATGGCGTACTTCCTGGCCGACATCGAGCGTCCCGAGTGGGGTGTCTCGGTGCACGACAGGAACCTGGGCGCGGTCCTCACCGAACGGGCGATCGACATCCTGGACCACCACGCGGCGACGGTCGCCGACGTCCACGAACGCCAGCAGAGCCTGTGGAAGGTCACGGAGTCCAACGCGGCGGACATCCGGGCGATCCTCGGCGCGTGACAAACGCCGTGCGCCCCCCGGCCGGCCGGGGGGCGCACGGCGTTCCGCCGTCCGTCAGCGGCCGACGGCCTTCTTCACCAGCTTGCCCAGCTTCGAGCCGCCCCCGTGCCGCTCCCGGTCCTCCTCGTACGCCTTGCGCAACTGCGCGAAGTGGTCGGCGCGGGTCCGGCTGAGGTACTCGTCGCCGGTCAGCGGCTTGGCGAGGGCCCAGGCCCGCTTGTGGTCACCGGCGTAGTGGGCGACGTACGCCTTGGCGAACTCCAGGACCGGCCTGAAGGGGATGCCGCCGGTGTGGTCGCGGTCGATCCGCTCCTGCACGGCCGAGATCAGCGCCAGCTTCTCGTCGACCGTGTAGGCGTCCTGGGCCATCGTGCGCAGCACCTCCTCGGGGATCGGGCGGACCACCTCGAAGGCGAGGGTGGAGCGGATCGGCGGCCCGGCGATCTCGATGTAGGGCAGCAGCGCGCCGGTGCTGTGGTGCAGCCACGGCAGCCGGGGCCCGGCGAAGTCCTGGTGCAGCACGACCGAGCCGGGCCGCAGCCTGGTCAGGAACCGCTCGGTGACGCAGCGGAAGACCCGGGGCGTCTTGGCGATGTCGATGTGCAGGAACTCCACCGGGCTGGTGTCGTGCGGGTCGGAGGTCTGCCACAGGTCCCCGGCGTGGATCTCCAGGAACGGCAGGAACGGCTCCAGGTGACGGCGGAAGTCGCCGAGGAAGGAGTTGTCGTCCTCGGGCCTGGTCCCGGCGGTGAAGAACTTCTCCGTGGCGAAGGTGCCCTTGCCGACCCGGAAGAAGTCGTAGGCGTGCAGCCTCCCGGTCCGTTCGTCGAAGACCGGGCTCTCCTTCAGCCCCAGCGCCAGCGCGTACGTCGAGCCGCCCCCGCCGGAGCCCAGTTCCACGATCCGGTCCCGGCCCGTCAGGTGATGGCGCCCCAGCAGGTAGAGGAACCGCAGCTCCCAGGTGCTGACCTGGGAGTAGGGGATCGTGTCCGGCAGGTGGACGTCGTCCAGGAGCGGGTAGAGCCGGCCGAGGTTCGTCATGGATGCCTCACGGGTTCGATGGCGCAAGAGAAAGACGGCATCCGCGATACTAGAGGTACGAACCTGTGTTCACCATGGATTGCATGGAGTAACCCGGCCTTTGACTTGCGTTTATGCGGTCGTCGTTCGCTGTTCACCGCCGGGCCCCGGCCCCGGGCTCAGCGGCGCACCACCCGGCGCTGCAGGCTGCGGGCCGTGCGGGCCACCCGGCGGACCGTCGCGTTGCGGGGCAGGAAGCCGAGCTGGGCCGGTACCCCGCCGGGCAGGCCCAGGGAGGTCAGGCGCTTCTTCTTGAAGTAGCGCCAGGTGCGCGCGTCCAGGCGGGCCGACAGATACCGCTCGGTCTCCGCGCGCAGGCCCGGGAGGATCTTCGGCTGCATGGTGAAGCCGACGGCGCGGACCAGGTCGGCGAGGTCCTCGGGGCCCATGACGCCGGTGCCGGCGGTGACGGCGGCCCGGTCGGTCAGGTCGGGCAGCAGCGCGTCGACGATGGTGACGGGCATCCGGTTGCTGTTCTCGAACGGCGACAGCCGGTCCAGCAGGGTGTCCGTGCCGATCCGGGCGACCGGCAGGCCGTACAGCGCGGACGCGGTGATCAGGGCCGTGGAGAAGCAGCCGACCACCAGCGCGGGGCGGGTGCGCTGGTAGAGGACCTCGGCGAGGACCGGTGTGCCCAGCACGGTGAGGTCGGCGCCGAGCCGCTCGGCCTCCTGCTCCAGCGTGCGGGTGAAGCGGGCCGGCGCGGTGGGGTGCGGCTTGAACACGATCCGCCTGTGGCCGAGTTCGACGGCGCCCTTCAGCATCCGTACGTGCAGGTCCTCCTCCTGCTCGGCGGAGAGGATGTTCAACGCCGACAGGTACTGGCCCAGCAGCAGCGCGGGCTCCTCGACCTCGGGCAGGTCCGCGCCGGTGTCGACCAGTTCGGCCAGCACCTTGGTGAAAGCGCCGGTCGGCACCACCTCGGGCTCGACGCCGAACTCGGTCAGCAGCAGCGGGCGCAGGCCCGGCACCAGGTCCAGGTGGAGCAGCCGCTCCACCCGCGTGCCGACCAGCGGGTCGATCTTGTTGCGGGTCGGCCCGTAGCTCATCAGGCCGTCCGCGTACACCGTGACCGGCGCGTCGGTGAGGATCTGCGCCACCCCGAGCGCCGGGTTGACCTGGATCGACTCCACCGCGAGCGCGATGTCGTCGTCCCCGATCCCCCAGGCCAGCCGCAGATACCGCTCCCACATCGGGACGTCGTCCGGGCGCGGCGCCCAGGCCCCCGGGTGGAACGGGAAGATCGCCTCGTTCCACGACACCACGTCGTCGAACCGGCCCCGCAGGTGCTCGAACCCCGGCATCGCGTCCACCGCCGGGGTGGTCTCCGGCGTCGTCGCGTTGTTCGACACCAGCAGCACCCGCCGGTCGGCCGGGGCGAAGCAGCCGGCGTCCAGGGCGGCGGCCAGCGTCGCGGTGCCGTACAGCGTGGACGCCATGAAGATCTGCGTGGTCACGCCGCCACCTCCGCGCCCTGCCCGGACCGGCGGCGCAGCCTGCGCAGCTTGGTGGCCCGCTCGGCGTCCATCGACGCCAGCGCGTCGTCGAGCACGTCCTGCGGCATCCGCCGCAGCGCGGCGGTGCTCATCGCCTTCAGTTTCCGGGCCACGGGAGCCTCGAACCTTTCGATGGAACCGAGATGGTGGGAGATGATCGCGCAGTACGTGCGCACCGCCTTCGGCAGCAGCGCCGCCGCCTCCGGATCGGCGGCGGTCTCGTCGATCACCTGGTCGAAGGCGCGGACGAAGTCGAGCTGCCGGGCGTCGCCGATCTGGGTGAGCGAGGAAGCGACCCCGCGCCGGTAGAAGACCCCGAGCAGGCTGGTCACGGCGAACGAGTCGGCCTCGCGGTGCAGCTTCCAGATCCACGGCCGGTCCTCGGCGGTGCGCAGCCCGTGGGTGAAGTGCAGCAGGCCGCGGTCGGCCAGCCTGCGGTGGTAGATGCCCGCCCAGGCGTAGGCGTAGTCGACGGAGGTGGTGCGGTGGGCGGGCAGGATCGCCCGGCGCGGGGGCAGCACCACGTTGCGGCGGCCGTGCGGCACCCGGTGCACCGACCTGGCCCGCGCCGTGCACTGCACATGGTCGGTACGGACGAAGTCGCAGCCCAGGTCCTCGATGGCGGCGACCAGCTTCTCGTAGTAGCCCGGGGCCAGCCAGTCGTCGCCGTCCAGGAACGTGAGGTACTCCCCGCGGGCCGCGTCGATACCGGTGTTCCGGGCGGTCGCCAGGCCGCCGTTCTCCTCGTGTCTGATCAGCACTGCCCCCGGCAGCTCGCGCTCCGCACGCGCGAGCAGGTCCGCGGTCCCGTCGGTGGAACGGTCGTCGACGAGAATGAATTCGAAGTCCGCGCGGGCGTTGGCGCGCAGACTGCGCAGGGCATCGGGGACGTATTGCCGCACGTTGTAGAACGGCACGATGACGGAGAGCTTGAGCACGTCACGGACGTTAGGCGGCGGCCCGGCACATCGCTTTACCCGCACCTTGATACCGGGTGAACGCCGTATGGCGAAGCCGTGACGCGAACACTTTTCCGAGCGTCCGACGAGCCGATTCTCCTTCCGGAGGGGTGCTGTTAACCGTTTGTTGTGTTCGGGTTGGGCCGGTCCTCTCCCTGGCTTCCTAGCGTCGTCGACGTGCCAGCAAGTGCAATCGAGCCCCTGCGGGTGGCGGTCCTCGCGGATTCCGACACCCGGTGGAAATGGGGCGCGCTCACCGCGAACCGCGTCGCCCCGCAGCGGGCCGGCCGGACGGACCTCCGTCTGGACGGCTATCTGCTGCGCGGCCGCGCCACCCCCACCCCCCGCCAGTTGCAGGAGGTCGGCGTGCACGCCGACTCCCTCGACGAGGTCACGGCGGTGGAGTTCCTGCGCGCCATGGACGAGAAGCCGTACGACATCGTGGTCCTCGCCCTGGTCGGCGGCGGCGTCCAGGCCGTGCTGCACGGGCTCGGCCGGGTCTGGGCCGACCGCACCGAGCGCCCCGTCGTCGTCACCGGATACGTCGGCGTCGTCTACGAGAAGCTCGCCGACGGCCTGCTGCTGCGGCACGGCGCCGACCTCGTCCTCGCCAACTCCCGCCAGGACGCGGACCGTTTCCGCGCCGTGTACGAAGGGGTCGGCGCCGACGCCGCCGCGGTCACCGAGGTCGCGCTGCCCTTCCTCGGCGGCGCCGCCTACACCGGCGAGCACGACCCGTACACCGTCGTCTTCGCCGCCCAGCCCTCCGTTCCCGACAGCCGCCGGGACCGTACGTACCTGCTGGACCGGCTGATCCGGCACGCCCGCAAGCACCCCGAGCGGCAGGTGCTGCTCAAGCTGCGCTCCAAACCCGGCGAGCACACCACCCACATCGAGGAACTGCCGTACCAGAAGCTGGTGCAGCGGGCCGATCCGCCGCCCAACTTCCAGCTCGTCTACGGGCACATGGGCGAGGTACTGGACCGCACCGACCTGCTGGTCACCGTCAGCTCCACGGCGGCCCTGGAGTCCCTGCACCGCCGTATCCCCACCGTCGTCCTCACCGACCTCGGGGTCCGCGAGGCGCTCGGCAACCACCACTTCGTCGGCTCCGGCTGCCTCGCCTCCTGGGACCAGCTCGACGCCGGCCACCGGCCCGCGCCCGACCCCGAGTGGGTCGCCCGGCAGGGCGTCGCCGCCGAGGGCGGGTCGTACGAGTCCGCCTTCGACGCCGCCCGGGAGCGCATCGCCAGGCTGCTCGACCGGCCCGGCGGCCTCCCCCCGCTCACCCCGTACTACACGCCCGTCACCGCCCCCGGCTACCTGCCCGGCATCCTCGCCCGGCACCACCTCGCCCCCGACGGCCACCCGCTGCCCGGCGCGCCCGCCGCCGACAAGGACCCCGGTCCGGTCCGGCAGATCGTGCGCCGCGCGGCCCGCGGCGCCTACCGGCACGGAGTGCAGCGCGTGGCGCCCGTCATCCGGCGGATGGGGGAGCTGTGACGGTCCCGGCCACCACCCCGCCCCCTGCCCCAGGAGCAGAACCCATGACCGACTCAGAAGCGGACCGCGGCGCGACGATGCGCCGGGTGCTCGCGGTGATCCCCGCGCGGGGCGGCTCCAAGGGCGTCCCCGCGAAGAACCTCGCCCCCGTCGGCGGCGTCCCGCTGGTGGCCCGCGCGGTCCGGGAGTGCGTCGCCGCCCGCCTGGTCACCGACGTGGTCGTCTCCACCGACGACCAGGCCATCGCCGCCGCCGCCCGCCAGGCCGGCGCCGAGGTGGTGCTGCGCCCCGCTGCCATCGCCGGGGACACCGCCACCTCCGAGGCCGCCGTGCTGCACGCCATGGACGCCCACGAGGCGCTGCACGGCGCCCCCGTCGACGTGGTCCTGCTCGTGCAGTGCACCAGCCCGTTCCTGATCCGCGAGGACATCGACGCGGTGGCCGCCGCCGTCGCCGAGAACGGCGCCGACAGCGCGGTCACCGTCGCCCCGTTCCACGGCTTCCTCTGGCGCGACGGCGACGACCCCGCCGAGGGCGGACACGGCGTCAACCACGACAAGTCCTACCGCCCCCGCCGCCAGGACCGCCCCCAGGACCTGCTGGAGACCGGCGCCGCCTACGCCATGGCCGCGCCCGGCTTCCGCGAGCACCGGCACCGCTTCTTCGGCCGCACCGAACCGGTGCGCACCGACCCCGCCCGCGTCCTGGAGATCGACGACCCGCACGACCTGGCCCGCGCCCGCGCGCTCGCCCCCCTGCTCGACGCCGACCTCCCCCACT
The DNA here is from genome assembly GCF_042899225.1 of Streptomyces sp. NPDC000134. Lineage (NCBI taxonomy): Bacteria > Bacillati > Actinomycetota > Actinomycetes > Kitasatosporales > Streptomycetaceae > Streptomyces > Streptomyces sp. NPDC000134. The sequence continues at coordinate 15,937 of NZ_JBIAZN010000003.1, read as the reverse complement.
CTCGGCTCCGCTCGAGCGGGGGGACCCCCATCGGCGCGCTGCCCGCCGCCGGCGACATCGACGCGGTCGTGCTCGACTTCGACGGCACCCAGACCGACGACCGGGTGCTGATCGACTCCGACGGACGGGAGTTCGTCGCCGTGCACCGCGGCGACGGCCTCGGCATCGCCGCCCTGCGCCGCTCGGGCCTGCGGATGCTGATCCTGTCCACCGAGCAGAACCCGGTCGTCGCCGCCCGCGCCCGCAAGCTGGGGCTGCCGGTGCTGCACGGCGTCGACCGCAAGGACCTCGCCCTCAAGCAGTGGTGCGAGGACCAGGGCATCGCCCCCGAGCGCGTGCTCTACGTCGGCAACGACGTCAACGACCTCCCGTGCTTCGCCCTCGTCGGCTGGCCCGTGGCGGTCGCCGGCGCCCATGACGTCGTCCGCGGCGCCGCCCGCGCGGTCACCACCGTCCCCGGTGGCGACGGCGCGATCCGGGAGATCGCCGGCTGGCTCCTCGGACCCTCGCTCGACTCTCTCGCCCCCCTCACCAAGTAAGGACCCTCCTGCCATGAGCACCAACTCCCGCCTGCGCACCTTCGGTTCCAAGACCGCCGGCCCGGGTCGGCCCGTGTACATCACCGGTGAGATCGGCATCAACCACAACGGCGAGCTGGAGAACGCCTTCAAGCTGATCGACGTGGCCGCCGAGGCCGGCTGCGACGCCGTCAAGTTCCAGAAGCGCACTCCGGAGATCTGCACCCCGCGCGACCAGTGGGACATCGAGCGCGACACCCCCTGGGGCCGGATGACCTACATCGACTACCGCCACCGCGTGGAGTTCGGCGAGGACGAGTACCGCCAGATCGACGCGTACTGCAAGGAGAAGGGGATCGACTGGTTCGCCTCCCCGTGGGACACCGAGGCCGTCGCCTTCCTGGAGAAGTTCGACGTCCCCGCCCACAAGGTGGCCAGCGCCTCGCTGACCGACGACGAACTGCTGCGCGCCCTGCGCGCCACCGGCCGCACGGTCATCCTCTCCACCGGCATGTCCACCCCCAAGCAGATCCGGCACGCGGTCGAGGTCCTGGGCAGCGACAACATCCTGCTCTGCCACGCCACGTCGACCTACCCGGCCAAGGCCGAGGAGCTGAACCTGCGGGTCATCAACACCCTCCAGCAGGAGTACCCGAACGTCCCGATCGGCTACTCCGGCCACGAGACCGGCCTGCAGACCACCCTGGCCGCCGTCGCCCTCGGCGCCACCTTCGTCGAGCGCCACATCACCCTCGACCGCGCCATGTGGGGCTCCGACCAGGCCGCCTCCGTCGAGCCCCAGGGCCTGACCCGCCTGGTCCGCGACATCCGCACCATCGAGGCGTCCCTCGGCGACGGCGTCAAGAAGGTCTACGACTCCGAGCTGGGCCCGATGAAGAAGCTGCGCCGCGTCACCGGCGTGGTCGCCGAGGCGGAGATCGCCGCGGCGGCGGGCGAGCCCGTCACCGTCTGACCCCACCCCACCCCACCACCCCACGACGGGACGGTCGTACGCCGATGAGCCCTCGCGCCGGGAAGCCCGGCCCCCACACTCTCGCCTTCGTCGAGAGTCCGGTACAGCTTCTGAACGTACTGGAGTGGGCGCACACCCGTGCTCCCTGGACGGGGCTCACCCTCGTCGTGCTGTCCCCCGTGGACCCGATGACCCGGGGCCAGCTCCGCCGCATGTCGGAGCTGGCCCGCGAAGACGGACACGAGGTCCGCTGGGAGGAGGCGCGGGGCGGGACCTCGGCGCCCTTCCGCACCGTCGGGGGCCTGGCGGCGCTGCTCCGCCGCGCCCGCCGGATCGTCATGGGAGACCCGTTCTCCCGCTACGTACAACTGCTGCTGACCATCACCCGGGCCCGCGAGCTGGTCGTCGTCGACGACGGCACGGCCACGATGGAGTTCGTCGGGCAGCTCGCCCGGGGCGAACGCCTGGTCCGCTGGCACCGCAAGGGCAGCCGGCCCGGCGCCCGCGACCTCCTGTTCGCCCCCGTGTCGTCCTCGGCCCGCCGCCGCCTCACCCCCGCCGGGGGCCGCCAGGTCGAGATCTTCTCCTCCATGCCGATCGCCGAGGTCCCCGACGGCGTCACCGTCACCGCCCACGACTTCGCCTGGACCCGGTCCCGCTTCGGCCCGCCCCGCATCACCAAGGGCGCCGACATGGTGGGCACCTCCCTGGTGGAGACCGGGGTCGTGGACGCCGAGCGCTATCTGGACGCCGTCCGCACCCTCGCCAAGACCCACGGCGCCACCCGCTACTTCGCCCACCGCCGGGAGAGCACCGAGAAACTCCACCGGCTCGCCGTCGAGACCGGCCTGGAGGTCGTCCGCCCCGACCTGCCCCTGGAGCTGATCGCCCGGCGCGGCCCGGTCGGCCGCACCATCCTCAGCTTCCCCTCCACGGTCGTCCACACCCTCCCCCTCGCCCTGGCCGGCACCGACGTCACCGTCGCCGTCTGCGACATCGACCCCGCCTGGCTCACCCGCTCCGCCTCGCCCCGCGCCTCCGGCTTCCTCTCCGGCGTCACCGACTCCGCCCGCGGCGTGGAACGCCTCCTGGCGGTCCCCGGCACCTGAGCGGCCCGCACCGCGAAAGCCCCCGCTGACCTGCCCGACAGTTGGACGTCGGGCGCGTAGGGGCGGTGATCCGTGGTATCCGTGAGGTGGGCGGGCGCCGCTCGGCGGTCCCGCCCGCGCTCGTGCGGAAGCGTGCGAGCCTACCCAGTTGTCCCGACGCGTATGCGTCCGGCGGCCGTATTTTCTTCGCCTGACGGGCTGAAGTTTTGTTGATCTCGGGACAGTTGGCCGTCCGGGCGTCCTACCCTTCAGAGGGTGAAGCCACTGATGTCACTGGAGTCCGAAGTCGCCGCCCCCGGGGAGACCGCGCTGCCCGGCACGCTGCCGCAGGCGCTGCGCGAGGAGCTGGTGGAGTTCCGCCGCGACCTCCACATGCACCCCGAGCTGGGCAACCAGGAGTTCCGCACCACCGCCGCGATCAAGGAGCGGCTGGAGCGGGCCGGGCTCAAGCCCCGGGTGCTCTCCGCGGGGACCGGGCTCATCTGCGACATCGGCGCCGACCCGGGGGAGCCCGGCGGCGGCGCCCCGATGCTCGCGCTGCGGGCCGACATCGACGCCCTGCCCATCCCGGACACCAAGAGCGAGTGCGCCTACCGCTCGACCGTGCCCGACCGCGCGCACGCCTGCGGGCACGACGTCCACACCACCGTCCTGCTGGGCGCCGGCCTGGTCCTGGCCGCCCTGCACGAGCGGGGCCTGCTGCCGCGTCCGGTGCGGCTGGTGTTCCAGCCCGCGGAGGAGGTGCTGCCCGGCGGCGCCACCGACGCCATCGACGACGGCGCGCTGGAGGGCGTGCGGCGCATCCTGGCGGTGCACTGCGACCCCCGGGTGGACGCCGGGCGGATCGGGCTGCGCGAGGGCCCCATCACTTCCGCCTGCGACCGCATGGAGATCGCCCTGGGCGGCCCCGGCGGCCACACCGCCCGCCCCCACCTCACCACCGACCTGGTCACCGCCGCCGCCCGGGTCGTCACCGACGTGCCCGCGCTGGTCGGCCGGCGCGTCGACTCCCGCAGCGGACTGGCGATCACCTGGGGCCGTATCGATTCCGGCCACGCCCCCAACGTCATCCCGCAGCACGCCGAACTCGCCGGGACCGTGCGCTGCCTCGACCTCGACGCCTGGCGGCAGGCCCCGGACATCGTGGTCGCCGCCATCGACGAGGTGGCCAACCTGCACCGCGCCAAGTCGGAGATCACCTACGTGCGCGGCGTCCCGCCCGTGGTCAACGAGGCGACCAGCACCGACCTGCTCCGCGAGGCGATGACCGCGCGGCGCGGCGCCGACGCGGTGGAGGGCACCGAGCAGAGCCTGGGCGGCGAGGACTTCTCCTGGTACCTGGAGCGGGTGCCCGGCGCCATGGCCCGGCTCGGCGTCCGCCCGCCCGGCGAGCGCGCCGTCCGCGACCTGCACCAGGGCGACTTCGACGTGGACGAGTACGCCATCACCGTCGGCGTCGAACTCTTCACCGCCGCCGCCCTCCTCGACGCCGCCCGCTGACCCCCGGGGTGCCTCCGGGCACCCCTTTCCGCCCCCTTCACGACGGTGGTTCACAGGGCCGTAACCGGCCAGCGGCACGAATGGGTAACGGCCCCGCGGAACCCCGTTCCCAGGAGTGTCTACGCGCGTTAATGTGCGCCGAACCGGGCGCCCGCTGCGGGGTTTTGGAGAATGGGGAACTTCACATGCGTCGGACATCGAGACTGACCCGCGTCGCGGTGGGGGCCGCGTCGCTCGCCCTCGCCGCCACCGCCTGCGGCGGCACCAGCAGCGAGAACGGCGGCGACGACGGCAAGGACAAGGGCCTCGCCCTCGCGTACGACATCGGCGGGCGCGGCGACCAGTCCTTCAACGACGCCGCGTTCGCGGGCCTGGAGCAGGCGAAGAAGGAGTTCGGCTACGAGACGCAGGACATCGAGCCGACCGAGGGCGAGACGGACGCCGACAAGGAGCAGCGCCTCGCCGCGCTGGCCAAGCAGGGCTACGACCCGGTGATCGGCGTCGGCTTCGCCTACGGTCCGGCGATGAAGGCCGTCGCCGCCAAGTACCCGGACACCACCTTCGGCATCGTGGACTCCGTGGTCGAGGGCAAGAACGTCGCCTCCCTCGTCTTCGCCGAGAACGAGGCGTCCTACCTGGCCGGTGTCGCCGCCGCCAAGGCCACCAAGACCAAGGTCGTCGGGTTCGTGGGCGGCGTGGACGTCCCCCTGATCCACAAGTTCCAGGCCGGCTACGAGCAGGGCGTGAAGGACACCGACCCCAAGGTCAAGGTGATTCCGCAGTACCTGACGCAGACCGCGGAGGAGGGCGGCTTCTCCAGCCCCGACAAGGGCAAGGCCGCCGCCGAGGGCCAGATCGAGAAGAAGGCCGACGTGGTGTACCAGGCGGCCGGGCTGTCCGGGCAGGGCGTGATCGAGGCCGCCGCGACCGCCAAGGTGTGGGCGATCGGCGTCGACTCCGACCAGTACCGGCAGGAGGCCCTCGCCAAGTACAAGGACTCCATCCTCACCTCCGCCCTGAAGGACATCGACGGCGCGGTGTACGCCCTGGCCAAGTCGGTCGAGGACGGCAAGCCGCTGAGCGGCACCCACACCTTCGACCTGAAGTCCGAGGGCGTGGGCCTGTCCGAGAGCAACCCGAAGTACGCCGAGGTCGCCGGCCTGAAGGACGCCGTGGCCAAGGCCGAGGCGGGCATCATCGACGGCTCGATCAAGGTCCGCACCGAGCCGTAGACCGTACGGGCGATACCGGTACGAAGCGGGCGGGCGCACCGGCCCCCGCCCGCTTCGCCGTACCCGGCCCCGCGTCACCCACAGCCACACCGCGTTTGCACCCGGCAAGGGCCCGGCCGTGACCCGCGACACCTTGGCCACAGGGGGATAACAAGGTGGACAGAAGGGGTTTTCAGGCAGGTCTACGCGCGTTAATCTGCGGCGAAGCCAGCGCCGAAGCCGAACCGTCCGGCGCTTGTACGACAGGAGCACCACACATGCGCCGGATTTCCCGGATCACGGTCGCAGGCGCAGCGACCGCCTCCCTGGCCCTCGCCCTCGCCGCCTGCGGTGGTACCTCGACCTCTTCCGACTCCTCGGAGTCCAAGGGCGACAAGGGTCTCGCGATCGCGTACGACGTCGGCGGCAAGGGCGACCAGTCCTTCAACGACGCCGCCTTCGCCGGCCTGGAGCAGGCGAAGAAGGAGTTCAAGTACGAGACGGCGGACATCGAGCCCACCGACGGTGAGACCGACGCCGACAAGCAGCAGCGCCTGGAGTCCCTGGCCAAGCAGGGCTACGACCCGATCGTCGGCGTGGGCTACGCGTACGCCGCCGCCGTCAAGGGTGCCGCGGAGAAGTTCCCCGACACCACTTTCGGCATCGTCGACGACTCCACCATCGAGGCGAAGAACGTCGCCGACCTGGTCTTCTCCGAGGAGCAGGCGTCGTACCTGGCCGGTGTCGCCGCCGCCAAGAGCACCAAGACCAAGGTCGTCGGCTTCGTGGGCGGTGTGGACAACCCGCTGATCCACAAGTTCCAGGCCGGCTACGAGCAGGGCGTGAAGGACACCGACCCCAAGGTCAAGGTGATCCCGCAGTACCTGACGCAGACCGCGGAGGAGGGCGGCTTCTCCAGCCCCGACAAGGGCAAGACGGCCGCCGAGGGCCAGATCGAGAAGAAGGCCGACGTCGTCTACGCGGCGGCCGGCCTGTCCGGCCAGGGCGTGATCGAGGCCGCCGCCGCCAACAAGGTGTGGGCGATCGGTGTCGACTCCGACCAGTACCAGCAGGAAGCCCTCGCCAAGTACAAGGACTCGATCCTGACCTCGGCGATGAAGGACGTCGCCAAGGCGGTCTACAACCTCGCGAAGTCGGTCGAGGACGGCAAGCCGGAGACCGGTATCGTTCGGGGCGATCTGCAGAGCGGCGAGGTGAGCCTGTCGAACTCCAACCCGAAGTTCGCGGACGACACCGCGCTCCAGCAAGCCCTGAAGACGGCCAAGGAGAAGATCGTCAGCGGCGAGATCAAGGTCAAGTCGAGCTGATCGGGCAGTTGCCGGTCGGCGTGCAAGCGCGGTCGCGCGGACGCTCGGCGGGGCACGGGAGGGACGCCTTCCCGTGCCCCGTCCGAGCAGGTGCGCCACCGCTTTCGATGCCGTAGGGGCGCTACGCGCGTAGACGGCCCCCGTCCCCAGGAGTGTGCGCCATCAACGCGTCCAGCAGCCCTCCGGCCGGAGCGGCGGTCAACGGATCGGTGACCGCCGTCGAACTGGCCGGGATCACCAAGCGCTTCCCCGGCGTCGTGGCCAACCACGACATCCACCTCACCGTCCGCAAGGGCACCGTCCACGCCCTGGTCGGCGAGAACGGCGCCGGCAAGTCGACCCTGATGAAGATCCTCTACGGCATGCAGAAGCCGGACGAGGGCACCATCGCGATCGACGGCGAGCAGGTCTCCTTCTCGTCCCCGGCCGACGCCATCGCCCGCGGCATCGGCATGGTCCACCAGCACTTCATGCTCGCCGACAACCTCACGGTCCTGGAGAACGTGGTCCTCGGCAGCGAGAAGCTGTACGGCATCGGCGGCAGGGCCCGCCGCAAGATCAAGGAGATCTCCGAGCGCTACGGCCTCGACGTCCGCCCCGACCTGCTGGTCGAGGAACTCGGCGTCGCCGCCCGCCAGCGCGTGGAGATCCTCAAGGTCCTCTACCGCGGCGCCCGCACCCTCATCCTGGACGAGCCGACGGCCGTCCTGGTGCCGCAGGAGGTGGACGCCCTCTTCGCCAACCTGCGCGAGCTGAAGTCGGAGGGCCTGTCCGTCATCTTCATCTCGCACAAGCTGGGCGAGGTCCTCTCCGTCGCCGACGACATCACCGTCATCCGGCGCGGCACCACGGTCGGCACGGCCGTCCCGTCCGAGACCTCCCCCCGTCAGTTGGCCGAGATGATGGTCGGCAGCGAACTGCCCACCCCCGAGACGGCCGAGTCCACGGTCACCGACCGCCCGGTCCTCAGCGTCGAGAAGCTGCGCCTGACCGCGCCCGGCGGCAAGGCCCTCCTGGACGACGTCACCTTCACCATCCACGCCGGCGAGGTGCTCGGCATCGCGGGCGTCGAGGGCAACGGCCAGACCGAACTGGTCGACGCGCTCATCGGCCTGAGGGCCGCCGACTCCGGCACCATCCGCCTGGCCGACGAGGAGATCACCGCCTGGTCCACGCGCAAGCGCCGCGAACAGGGCGTCGGCTACATCCCCGAGGACCGCCACCGCCACGGCCTGCTGCTGGAAGCGCCGCTGTGGGAGAACCGCATCCTCGGCCATGTCACCGAGCGGCCCAACGCCAAGGGCGTCTGGCTGAACCCGAAGGCGGCCCAGGAGGACACCCGCCGGATCGTCGAGACCTACGACGTCCGCACCCCCGGCATCGACGTCACCGCCGCCTCGCTGTCCGGCGGCAACCAGCAGAAGCTGATCGTCGGCCGTGAGATGAGCCACCGGCCGCGCTTCCTGATCGCCGCCCACCCCACCCGGGGCGTGGACGTGGGCGCCCAGGCCGCGATCTGGGACCACATCCGCGAGGCCCGCCGGGAGGGCCTGGCCGTGCTGCTGATCTCCGCCGACCTGGACGAGCTGATCGGCCTGTCCGACACGCTGCGGGTGATCTACGACGGCCGGCTCGTCGCGGACGCCGACCCGGCCGCCATCACCCCGGAGGAGCTGGGCTCGGCGATGACGGGCGCGGCCACCGGCCACCTGGAGCACGAAGCAAACGACGAGCCCGGGGAAGACGAGGCCCGCTGATGAAGAAGTTCGACAAGGAGCGCGTGCTCCTCGCGGTGGCCGGACCGGTCATCGCGCTCGCCGTGGCCTTCGTGCTCAGCGCGATCGTGCTGATCGCGCTGATCTCCGCCGACCTGGACGAGCTGATCGGCCTGTCCGACACGCTGCGGGTGATCTACGACGGCCGGCTCGTCGCGGACGCCGACCCGGCCGCCATCACCCCGGAGGAGCTGGGCTCGGCGATGACGGGCGCGGCCACCGGCCACCTGGAGCACGAAGCAAACGACGAGCCCGGGGAAGACGAGGCCCGCTGATGAAGAAGTTCGACAAGGAGCGCGTGCTCCTCGCGGTGGCCGGACCGGTCATCGCGCTCGCCGTGGCCTTCGTGCTCAGCGCGATCGTGCTGATCGCCTCGGGCAAGAACCCCGTCGAACCGTTCGCCTTGATGTTCGAGCAGGCCGGGTTCTCCGACATCCAGGTACTGATCATCAACCAGGCGTCGATGTACTACATCGCCGCCCTGGCGGTGGCCATCGGCTTCCGGATGAACCTGTTCAACATCGGCGTGGACGGCCAGTACCAGCTCGGCGCCATGATGGCCGCGATCGTCGGCGTCCACGCCGACCTCCCCGCGTTCCTCCAGATCCCGCTGCTGCTGCTGACCGCCGTCCTCACCGGCGCCTTCTGGTCCGGCATCGCCGGCGTCCTGAAGATCACCCGCGGGGTCAGCGAGGTGGTCGCGACGATCATGCTGAACTCCATCGCCACCGCCGTCATCGGCTACCTGTGGCTGCCCGACGTCTTCGGCGTCAAGGTCGGCAACAACAACACCACCGGCGAGATGCACGACTCCGGCTGGGTCCCCGGCATCGACATGGGCGCGGCCGGCGAGGTCTACGGCCTGGTGATCCTCGCCGTGCTGCTCGGCATCGGCTACTGGGTCGTCCTCAACCGCACCCGCTTCGGCTTCGACCTGCGCGCCTCCGGTGCCTCCGAGACCGCCGCCGCGGCCAGCGGCGTCGACCCCAAGCGGATGGTCCTCACCGCCATGCTGATCTCCGGCGGCCTCGCCGGACTCGCGGGCCTGCCCATCCTGCTCGGCGGCACCCACACCTACAGCCTCAACTTCCCGACCGGCATCGGCTTCCTCGGCATCGGCATCGCCCTGCTCGGCCGCAACAGCCCCGTCGGCATCGCCTTCGCCGCCCTGCTGTGGGCCTGGCTCGACAAGGCCAGCCCCGAGCTGGACTTCCACGGCTACGACAAGGAGATCGCGGTCATCATGCAGGGCCTGATCGTCCTCTCCGTGGTCGTCTCCTACGAGGCCGTCCGCGAGTGGGGCCTGCGCCGCCAGCAGCGCCGGGTCGGCGCCGAACTGGCCGCCGGTCACGTCCTGGGCGCCACCGACAACACCACGAAGGAGGTGGCTGGCCGATGACCACCGCGACCGACCTCAACCAGCCCACGCTGCAGCCCGCGGCGCCCACCGGCCGCCGCATGTCCGTGCCGGTGCTGCTCCTGGTCATCGCCGGGGCCCTGGCGCTGACCTCGCTGGTCCGCATCATCACCGGCGCCGACGGCATCACCAACGTCAGCCAGATGTCCACCGCCCTCCAGCTCGCCGTCCCGATCGGCCTGGCGGGCCTCGGCGGCCTGTGGGCCGAGCGGGCGGGCGTGGTCAACATCGGCCTCGAAGGCATGATGATCCTCGGCACCTGGTTCGGCGCCTGGGCCGGCTTCCAGTGGGGTCCCTGGACCGGTGTCCTGGTCGGGATCATCGGCGGCGCGATCGGCGGTGTCCTGCACGCCATCGTGACGATCACCTTCAACGTCAACCACATCGTCTCCGGCGTCGCCCTCAACATCCTCGCCCTCGGCGCCACCCGCTACCTCGCGCCGCTGGCCTTCGAGGGCCACCAGGGCGGCTCCGCCAAGCAGTCCCCGCCGGTGGACTCCCTCGGCCACTTCACCATCCCCGGGCTGTCCGACGGCCTGAAGTCCCTCAACGAGCACGGCTGGTTCCTCGTCTCGGACATCGCCGGCCTCCTCGGCGGCCTGGTCACCGACGTCTCCTGGCTCACCCTGATCGCCGTCGCCCTGATCCCCGCGACCTGGTGGGTCCTGTGGCGCACGCCGTTCGGCCTGCGGCTGCGCTCCTGCGGCGAGAACCCGGTCGCCGCCGAGTCCCTCGGCGTCAACGTCTACAAGTACAAGTACCTCGCCGTGATCATCTCCGGCGGCCTGGCCGGGCTCGGCGGCGTCTTCCTCTCCATCGTCGCCAACCCCTTCTACCTGGAGGGCCAGACCAGCGGCCGCGGCTACATCGGCCTCGCGGCGATGATCTTCGGCAACTGGATGCCGGGCGGCCTCGCCATCGGCGCCGGCCTGTTCGGCTACACCGACAGCCTCAACCTGCGCGGCGGCTCCGCCAACGTGCACGCCCTGCTGCTGCTCGGCGCGCTGCTGCTGCTGGCCGGCGCGATCTGGCTCGCGGTCCGCAAGAAGTACGTCAAGGCCGTGGTCACCCTGGTGGTCGGCGCGCTGGTGTTCGCCTGGTACGCGGGCACACACGAGGTCCCCAACCAGGTCGTCTCCGCCACGCCGTACGTCGTCACCCTCGTCGTCCTCGCCCTGTCCGCGCAGCGCCTGCGGATGCCGAAGGCGGACGGGATGCCGTACCGGAAGGGGCAGGGCAAGTGAGCGGCGCCGACTGGGAGTCGCTGCGCGCGGCGGCCCGGGACGCCATGTCCCGGGCGTACGCCCCCTACTCCGGCTACCCGGTCGGGGCCGCCGCCCTGGTGGACGACGGCCGCACGGTCACCGGCTGCAACGTGGAGAACGCCAGCTACGGCCTGGGCCTGTGCGCCGAGTGCGGTCTGGTCTCCCAGATGCAGGCGACCGGCGGCGGCCGGCTGACCCACTTCACCTGCGTCGACGGCCACGGCGAGATCCTCGTCCCGTGCGGCCGCTGCCGGCAGTTGCTGTACGAGTTCGGCGGCCCGGACCTGCTCCTGGAGACCCCGGAGGGGGTCCTGCCGCTGTCCCGGATGCTCCCGCAGGCCTTCGGCCCCGACCACCTCACCAAGTAAGGAACGCCCGTCATGGCCATGGACGTCATCTCCGTCATCCGCACCAAGCGGGACCGCGGCGAACTCAGCGACGAGCAGATCGACTGGGTCATCGACGCGTACACCCGCGCGGAGGTGGCCGACGAGCAGATGTCGGCGCTGGCGATGGCCATCCTGCTCAACGGCATGAACCGGCGCGAGATCGCCCGCTGGACGGCCGCGATGATCGCCTCGGGCGAGCGGATGGACTTCTCCTCGCTGTCCCGCCCGACCGCCGACAAGCACTCCACCGGCGGCGTCGGCGACAAGATCACGCTGCCGCTGGCGCCCCTGGTCGCGGCCTGCGGGGCCGCGGTCCCGCAGCTCAGCGGCCGGGGCCTCGGCCACACCGGCGGCACCCTGGACAAGCTGGAGTCCATCCCCGGCTGGCGGGCGCTGCTCTCCAACGCGCAGATGCTGGACGTCCTGGACACCACCGGCGCGGTGATCTGCGCGGCCGGCGACGGCCTGGCCCCGGCCGACAAGAAGCTGTACGCGCTGCGGGACGTGACCGGCACGGTCGAGGCGATCCCGCTGATCGCCTCCTCGATCATGTCCAAGAAGATCGCGGAGGGGACCGGGTCCCTGGTCCTGGACGTGAAGACGGGCAGCGGCGCCTTCATGAAGACCGTCGAGGACGCCCGCGAACTGGCGGAGACGATGGTCGGCCTGGGCACCGACCACGGCGTGCGGACGGTCGCGCTGCTCACCGACATGTCCACCCCGCTCGGCCTGACCGCGGGCAACGCCCTGGAGGTCCGCGAGTCCGTCGAGGTCCTCGCGGGCGGCGGCCCGGCGGACGTCGTCGAACTGACCCTCGCGCTGGCCCGCGAGATGCTCGACGCGGCCGGCATCCAGGACGCCGACCCGGCCAGGGCCCTGGCCGACGGCTCAGCGATGGACGTCTGGCGCCGCATGATCGCCGCCCAGGGCGGCGACCCGGACGCGCCCCTGCCCACGTCGAAGGAGCAGCACGTGGTGACGGCGGACGCCTCCGGCGTCCTGACCCGCCTGGACGCCTACGCCATCGGCGTCGCCGCCTGGCGCCTCGGCGCGGGCCGGGCCCGCAAGGAGGACCCGGTGCAGGCGGCGGCGGGCGTCGAACTGCACGCCAAGCCCGGCGACGAGGTCACCGCGGGTCGGCCCCTGCTGACCCTGCACACGGACACGCCGGAACGCTTCGCGTACGCCCTGGAGGCGGTGGCGGACTCGTACGACATCGCCCCGGCCGGTACGGAGTTCAGCGCCTCGCCGGTGGTCCTGGAGCGCATCGCCTGACCTGGGGATTGCTCGATCGGGTGAACGGGATCGGTGGACCCCCGCCGGTCCCGTTCGGCATGCTGGTATCGGTGACGACCGAATGGAGACCGCCATGAGCGCACTCACCGTCGACCACTTGTCAGCCGACGGCCGCGAGTGGGACGGGCTCGTCCGGATCTGGGAAGGCACGGACGCTCCCGAAGGGTGCAAGGTGGAGATCATCGAGGGGATCGTCACCGTGTCACCACCCCCGTCCAACGTCCACAACGACATCGCCGACCTCGTACATCGCAGCCTGTACGCGGTGATCACCAAGGACCGAGGGGTCTACCAGACCTTGGGAACGGCCGTTCCGTCCCGTGGCGGTCTCTTCATCCCGGACATTGCTGTGGTGCCGAAGGCGGCGCTGAGGAGGGACCCGCACGGTTACGTCCCCGCCTCCGCGGTCGAACTGGCTGTGGAGATCACCTCCAGGTCCAACGCGCACAACGACCGCCTCAAGAAAGCCGTCGGCTACGCGCAGGCCGGGGTGCCGCTCTATCTGCTGATCGATGGCTGGGCCCCCGGCGGACCGACGATCACGCTGTACGGCGAACCGCAGGGCGACGTCTACCGCACCCTGCACGCGGGCAAGTTCGGGGACCCGGTCGGCCTGGCCGAGCCTTTCGGGCTGACCCTGGACACCAGCGAGTTCCCCGAACCCTGAGTTACCCCAGCACCGCCGCCACCGCCACCAGCACCGGGACCGCCGCCACCGTCGACACCAGGACGGCGTCCCGGGCCAGCCGTTCGGCGACGCCGTACTGACTGGCGTAGGTGTAGAGGTTCTGCGCGGCCGGCAGGGCCGAGGTCACCACCACGTCCAGCAACCGGTCGCCGCGCAGGCCGAAGACCCCCGCCGCCAGTGCCCAGGCCAGCACCGGCTGGCCCACCGTCTTCAGGGCGACCGCGAGCAGCACCGGGTGCCGGTCCGCGCCCCGCAGCGGCATCGTGCTCCCGCACAGGGAGATGCCGAAGGCCAGCAGCACGGCGGGTACGGACATGTTGCCGATCAGCGTCAGCGGGTCCAGGACCGGGGCGGGCACCCGCAGCCCGGACGCGGCGACGGCGACCCCGGCCAGCGAGCCCAGGGCTATCGGATTGCGCAGCGGGGTCAGCAGCCGCCGCCACAGCGGGCCGTCCCGGCCGTCCGCGCCGCTCAGGTCGAGGACCGTCAGCGCCACCGGCGTGATCAGCACGAGCTGGAACAGCAGCACCGGCGCCACCAGCGAGGCGTCCCCGAGGACGTACACGGCGATCGGGATGCCCAGGTTGCCCGAGTTGACGTACCCGGAGCACAGGGCGCCGATCGTGGTCCGGCCCACGCCCCAGCGGCGGGCCGTGCCGACCGCGACGAAGACACCGGCCACCGCGAACGTGCTCAGCGCGGTCACCAGCAACCTGCTGGAGAACACCACCGACAGATCGGCGCCCGCCAGCGTGGTGAACAGCAGGGCGGGCGAGGCCACGTGGAAGGCGAGCCGGGTCAGCACCTCGCGCCCGTGCTCGCCGAGGTGTCCGCCCCGGCCGAGCAGCCAGCCGACGCCGATGACGACCGCGATCACCGCGAAGCCGGTCAGCACCCCCTGCACGGCACCTCCCGGGCGGCGGGAACGGCGTCGGACGGCACGGCGGGACGGGATGCGTGGCACATGCAGCAAACCCTCGGGTGCGGGGTGTGCGCAGGTCAAACCCGGCCCCGGCGATGAGTTCCGCGCCCGCCCCCGGTCTACCGCACGTGGATGCCCTGACACCCGCCGTACTCGTGCTGCCGGGGAGTGTCTCCCGAGGGGAGACGCCCCGGCTCTGCGACGAGGTGCGCGCGCTGCTGGAGAGGACCGGGGCCGGGGTCGTGATCTGCGACGTCGGCGGGCTGGGACCGGGACCGCCGGGCCTGGAGACGGTCGAGCTGCTGGCCAGGCTCCAGCTCACCGCCCGGCGGTCCGGCGGCCTGATCCGGCTGCGCGCCCCCGCCCCCGCCCTACGCGCCCTGCTCGACCTGGCCGGCCTCCCCGTCGAGGTGGAGCGGCAGTCCGAACAGCGGGAACCACCGCCGGGTGTCGAGGAAGCAGTGGAATCCGGTGATCCGGCCGGCTGAGATCTCCAGCACCTGGATCGCCCAGGGCGTGAAGCCGCCCGCCTCCGGGTCCGGCTTGTAGTGCGCGAAGGCCGGCAGCCCGTTGGCCCGGGTGGGCAGCAGCCGGGACCCCGCGCAGGACGCGCCGAGCGTCGTCATGAACCCGGTGATGTCCGACGGCCCGGCCAGCCACAGGTCGAACGGCGGCATCGTCATGACCGCGTCCTCGTGCAGCAGCGCGGTCAGCGCCGTCATGTCGTAGCCCTCGAAGGCCGCGACATAGCGCTCCAGCAGCTTCTGCTGCTCCTCGTCCAGCGGGTCCGACACCGCCCCCGCGGCCTCCCGGTCCGGCTGCTCGGCGAGGGTGGCGCGGGCCCGCTGCAGGGCGCTGTTCACCGACGCGACCGAGGTGCCGAGCAGCTCGGCGACCTCACTGGCCCGCCAGGCCAGCACCTCGCGCAGGATGAGCACCGCCCGCTGTTTGGGCGGCAGTTGCTGGAGGGCGGCCATGAAGGCCAGGCGCACCGACTCCTTGGCGATCGCGGCCTGGGCCGGGTCCTCGGCGGCGGGCAGCACGCGGGCGTCCGGCACCGGCTCCAGCCAGGTGTTGTCCGGGCGGGGGGACAGGGCGGCGCGGGCCAGCGGCGTCGACTCGGTCAGGTCCATCGGCCGGGCCCGCTTGTTGCCCGCGGACAGCATGTCCAGGCAGACGTTGGTCGCGATCCGGTAGAGCCAGGAGCGCAGACTGGACCGGCCCTCGAACTTCCCGTAGCTCCGCCAGGCGCGGACCAGGGTGTCCTGGACCGCGTCCTCGGCCTCGAAGGAGGAGCCGAGCATCCGGTAGCAGTACCCGGTCAGTTCGACCCGGTGCTTCTCCAGCGCGGAGTCCAGCTCCGCCGTCGCCGTGCCGTCCGTCATCGTCCACCCACCCCTGTGGCCCTCCGTCGCGCGTGGTCGCGCCTCGCACTCCGGAAGCTACCGCAGGGCACTGACATTGATGCTGATACTCGGGTTCCGGCGGCCGTGACTCGGGCACTGACTGACGCCCTGCTGGGCTGTCTTCGCGTTGGTCTGTCCGG